>JAGRLJ010000060.1:5294-32883 GCA_020441805.1 Rhizobiaceae bacterium | reverse complement strand
CGAGGCCGGCTGGCTCGGCCGCAAGTCCGGCCGCGGCTTCTACGATTATCGCGGCGCGACGCCTGTACCGACCCGGTAACGCCGCTCCGGATCCGGGGCCTCATATGGCAAGGCTCCGGGCCATGTGGCCCGGCACGCCTTGGCGCGAGCCGGTCCAGACCTCCAGTTCCGCGTCATGCCGGTCGGCTCGGGCATATCGCCCGGGCGGCTGCCCGACATGCCGGCTGAATGCGATGCTGAACGTGCTCGCCGAGCCGTAGCCGACGCGACGGGCCACCTCGTCCAGCGTGAGGTCCCGGCGACGGAGGAGTTCCTTGGCGATGGCCATCCGCCAGGCGAGCAAATATTCCATCGGTCTTAGCCCGACGGCACCGGTGAAGCGGTCGAAGAACGCAGAGCGGGACATCCCGGCCTCGCTGGCGAGTTCCGCGACCGTCCAGGATCGTTCCGCATCGCTGTGCATCTGCCGCAACGCTTCGGCGACGCGCGCGTCCGCCAGTCCTCGCAGCAATCCCGGCGGTGCGTTCTTCCCCGGAATCGCGCGGAGCGCTTCGATCAGCAAGATCTCGACGAGACGCGTCAGCACGAGATCCCGGCCGGCCTCTTCTCCGCCGGCCTCCTCGCCGACCAGGCGCACCAGCATCGAAAGCCGTGGGACGCCCCGGATGTGGATCATCGCCGGCAGAAGCGACACCAACAGCGCCGCATCCCGGGAGTCAAAGACAAAGTAGCCTCCGAAGAGGCGGACGTCGGGGGGACCGTCGAGCCTGCCGTGACGAACCTCACCGGTCGGCGCCGGCATCGTCCTGGGATCGATGAGCCTGGGCGTCACGGGCTCGAAACCGGACATCGTGAAGGCGGGCGTCGCCGGCAGGAGCACGAAGTCGCCTTCCTCGAGACTGACAGGCTCCTCGCCATCGACGGCAAGGCGGCATCCGCCTTCGATCACCGCGCAGAAGCCTGGCTGTCCGAATTCGGAATAGCGCACGCCCCAGCGCCCGGCACCGCTGATCCCCTTCGAAAACACGGCGCGAGGGCGCATGAGCTCGATGACTTGAGCCAGAGGATCGGTCATGTTTGGACTTTCGCTCATAAATTATGGATCAATGATTGATGATAGTCCTGAGTATCGGCGTTACATCTGCTGCGTCAATCTCAAAAAGGACTCTTACGATGAAAACTGTTCTGATCACCGGCTGCTCGTCCGGCTATGGCCTCGAAACCGCGCGCCACTTCCATGCGCGCGGCTGGAATGTCGTCGCCACCATGCGGACCCCCCGCGCGGAGATCCTGCCTCCGTCGGAGCGCATCCATATGCTGCCGCTGGACGTCACCGATCCCGAAAGCATCGCGACGGCGCTTCGAATGGCGGGACCGATCGACGTGCTGGTCAACAATGCCGGCATCGGTGTCGTCGGCGCTTTCGAGGCCACGCCGATGTCACATATCCGCAAGGTGTTCGAGACCAACACATTCGGCGTTCTGACGATGATCCAGGCCGTCATCCCGCAGTTCCGTTCCCGCGGATCGGGCGTGATCGTCAACGTGACCTCCAGCGTGACGCTCGCCCCGATGCCGCTGGCGGCCGCCTACACCGCCAGCAAGCAGGCCATCCAGGGTTTCACGGGGTCGCTGGCCCATGAGCTCTCGGCCTTCGATATTCGCGTCAAGCTGGTCGAGCCGGGTTACGCCCCGTCCACCCGCTTCTCTCACAATACGGCCGTGCCCGTCGAGGATCTGATCCCCGAAGCCTACCAGGCCTTCGCGGCGCCCATCTTCGCCGGTTTCGCCCGGCCGTCGATGGTGACGAAGGAAACCGACGTGGCGGAGGCGGTATGGCAGGCCGCCAACGATATGTCGGGCCAGCTCCATTTCCCGGCGGGTCCCGACGCGGTGGCATTGGCCCGGTCGGCATAGGCCGATATCCGGCCGGCGCGGAGAAACCGGCGGGGTCGGCCTTTCGCCATTTTTCCGCGCCGCGGCCGGTTTGGCGGTTGTCAACGGCTGAAAAATCATACAATTTCCGCGCGCCAGTCCGGTTCGGGGAGACAAGCGCATGGCGAAGAGCGAGGCATTCGGCACGGGGCCGAGCGGCGAGACGGTCAGCCGGGTGGTGCTGACAGGCGGCGGCCTGACGGCGCGGGTGCTGAGCTGGGGCGCGATCATCCAGGATCTCCGCCTGGAGGGTCACGCCGCGCCGCTGGTGCTCGGCTTCGAGACGATGGCGGATTATCTTGCCCATTCGCCCTTCTTCGGCGCCACGCCGGGCCGAAATTCCAACCGGGTCGCGGGCGGAAGATTCACGCTCGACAGCCATGAATACCAGCTCGAACGCAACGAAGGCGGCGTGACGCATCTGCATGGCGGCAGCGACGGCCTCGCCAGCCGCAACTGGGACATCGCCGTGCTGGAGGAAGACCGGGTGGTCCTCAGCATCGTCGATCCTGACGGCCGGGCCGGCTATCCCGGCAATTGCACCGTGACCGCGACCTATCATCTCAAGCCGGAAGGCGTGCTCTCCGTCACCTATGAAAGCACGACCGACCGGCCGACGATCGCCAATATCTGCCAGCACAGCTATTTCTCGCTGAAGGACGGCCGCGACACGTCGGACCACCTGCTGGAAATCGCCGCCGAGGCCTATCTGCCGACGGATGACGCGCAGATCCCGGCCGTCGGGCCGAAGGCGGTGGACGGCACGCCCTTCGACTTCCGGGCGATGAAGCCGATGGCGCAAACGGCCGGGGGGACGCGCGTCCTCTACGACCACAATTTCTGCCTCTCCGCCGACCGGACGGCCAAGCGCCTCGTGGCGCATGCCGCAAGCCCCGCATCCGGCATGCATCTCAAGGTGCTGACCACCGAGCCCGGCATGCAGTTCTACGCGGCCTTCAAGATGGATATTCCCGTGCCGGGCCTGGACGGGCTGCGCTATCCGCCCTTCGCCGGCTTTTGCCTGGAAACGCAGATCTGGCCGGACGCGATCAACCAGCCGGGCTTTCCCCATGCGGTGCTGCGGCCGGGTGAGGTGCTGCGGCAGGAAACGGACTATGTTTTCTCGAAGGCGTGACACTTTTTCGCGGTCGCGAACCTGTCTTCCATCAAGTTGACACGGTTTATTTCGGCGATGGCTGTTAAGGTTATCGATTTCCTAACCAATTTGCCGCGATCCTCGGCGGCATTCCGACGATGCGGTCGGATTGCTTGCCCATGCGGCATGACTTGATGGCGCGGGGAATGAATTCGGCGCGGCAGACTGGGCATGCCATGCCAGGATATTCACTATGAGAATCAAGACGCAGTTCATCATCCTCGCATCTGTGACGGGAGCGGCGATCGCCGGGCTCGTCGGCAGCCTCTGGGGCTATGCCGGCGCGACCGCCGATATTACCGCTGCCTATGACCAGAAATACAGGTCCTACCTGCTGGCCGACAATTTCCGCCAGTCCTCCGACGACCTGACGCGGATGGTGCGAACCTATGCCGAGACAGGCGACCGACAGTTCCGCGACCAGTACAATGCGGTCATCGAAATCCGCAACGGCACGCGGCCGCGGCCCGAGGACTACCACCGGATCTATTGGGATTTCGTCGCGGGCGGCGAGGCCAAACCTCGTCCCGACGGCGCCGCGGCTTCCATGACCGACCTCATGAAACAGGCCGGTTTCACGAGCGAGGAATTCGCGATGCTCGATGAGGCGGCCAAGCGTTCGGACGCGCTCGTCAAGCTTGAAACCGAGGCCATGGATCTGGCGGACAAGGCCGCTACGCTCGGGCCGGATGCGCGGCGCTCGGCGACCGAAATGCTCAATTCGGCGAATTATCACCGCTTGAAGGCCGAGATCATGAAGCCGGTCGACGCCTTCTTCGTCGAACTCGAACATCGGACACAGGGCGCGGTCGACAATGCGCATGCACGCGCCGCCTTCTACTGGACGCTGACCATCGCCGCCATGTCGATGCTGGTTCTGATGCTGGCCGTCGTCGGCTTCGTTACCTTCCGGCGGATCATCGGCGGTATGTACAGGCTCGGCGCATCGATGGGCGAGGTGGCCGACGGTCGTCTCGACACCGAAATCGGGCTCGCGAGGAACAATGACGAGATCGGCGACATGGGCAAGGCGCTCGAAGTCTTCCGCCAGGGCGCCATCGCCAACCGGCGGCTGGAACGCGAGGCCGAGGATAACCGCAAGCAGGCGGAAGCCGAACGCGCGATCCTACAGGAAAAGGCCGAGGCCGACGCGGCCGAGCGGCTCAGGATTGCCACATCCGGTCTCGCCGCCGGCCTCAAGCGGCTTGCCGGGGGCGATCTTGCCTTCCAGCTCGACGAAGCCTTCGCTCCGGATTTCGAGGCCCTGCGCCACGACTTCAACCAGTCGGTCGCCCAACTCGGCAAGACGCTGTCGGAGATCGCGGGCTCGATCTCGACCCTCGACACCGGCACGCGCGAGATCGCAACGGGCACGGACGATCTCTCCAAGCGCACCGAACAGCAGGCCGCCTCGCTCGAGGAAACGGCGGCGGCGCTCGACGAGATCACCGTCAACGTCACCAATTCCTCCAAGCGTACCGAGGAAGCGCGCGGCGTCGCCGCCCAGGCCAACCGTTCGGCCGACGAATCGGCCCGGGTGGTTTCCCATGCCGAGGAAGCCATGCGCAAGATCGAGGAAAGCTCCGAGCAGATCTCCAACATTATCGGCGTGATCGACGAGATCGCCTTCCAGACGAACCTTCTGGCGCTCAATGCCGGCGTCGAGGCAGCGCGGGCCGGCGATGCGGGCAAGGGCTTCGCGGTCGTGGCGCAGGAGGTTCGCGAACTGGCCCAGCGCTCCGCGCATGCGGCCAAGGAGATCAAGGGCCTGATCCAGAATTCGTCCGCCGAGGTCGAAAACGGGGTGAAGCTGGTGCGCGATGCGGGCACGGCCTTGCAGACCATCAGCGGCTTCATCGTCGAGATCAATACCCATATGGAGTCGATCGCCACCTCCGCCCGGGAACAGTCCGTGGGGCTGGCCGAGGTCAATACCGCCGTCAATGCGATGGACCAGACCACGCAGCAGAATGCCGCAATGGTGGAGGAATCCAATGCGGCGTCCAATACGCTGGCGTCGGAGGCCATCCGGCTCCGCGAACTCGTGGACCAGTTCCGGCTGGAGGGCGCGCCCTCGGCGGCAGCCAGCCGCATTCGGCCCGCCCGCCACATGGATACCGCGCATGCCTCTCCCGCCCATGCGCTGGGTCGCAAGGTCGCCTCGGCCTTCAGCGGCAATGCCGCGGTGAACGTGCAGGGCGATTGGGAAGGGTTCTGAGACCCGGCAACGCGCCGTCCACCCGCAAGACCCGCCCCGGCGCCGCGCCGGGGCGGTTGTTCTCAGAATGGCAGCCGTGCATTCTCCTTGACCTCCTTCATGACGAAGAAGGTGCGCGTCTGGCGCACGCCGGGCAGCGCGATCAGCTTCTGCCCGTGGAGCTTGTTGAAATCCGCCATGTCGCGCACGCGGATCTTCAGGAGATAATCGAAATCGCCGGCGACGAGGTTGCAATCCAGCACCTCCTTCATCTCCATGACCGCGCCTTCGAAGGCCGCGAAGCTGTCCGGCGTCGATCGGTCGAGCACAACGCCCACCATGACCAGCGCGCCGAGACCTATCCGGGCCGGTGAAATCTCGGCGCGAATGCCGGATATGTAGCCCTCGTCGAAAAGCCGCTGCGTGCGCCGGTGGCAGGTCGCGGCGCTGACATTGACGCGCTCGGCGAGCTCGGCATTGGAAAGCCTGCCCTCCGCCTGGAGGAGGCGAAGGATCCTGATATCCGTCCGGTCGAGAGGGCTCATGGAAGAATCTTTCATTTTTATCGTCTTTCCGGATGAATCCTATTTTCTTTGGCCGGATTTCTCCAGGAAAATGAAACAGAACGGCTGAGATAGAGAGCACCTTTCACCGGATTTCGCCTATCCTCCCGCGACGAAACCGCCAAGGAGGCCCGCATCCATGTCCCTGCTCGAGAAGTTCGAACGCTATCCGCTCACCTTCGGCCCGACGCCGATCGAGCATCTTCCACGGCTGACGGCGGCGCTCGGCGGCAAGGTCGAGATCTATGCCAAGCGCGACGACTGCAATTCGGGCCTCGCCATGGGCGGCAACAAGCTGCGCAAGCTCGAATATATCGTGCCCGACGCCATCGCCTCGGGCGCCGATACGCTGGTGTCGATCGGCGGCGTGCAGTCGAACCATACGCGCATGGTCGCCGCCACGGCCGCGAAGATCGGCATGAAATGCGTCGTGATCCAGGAAAAATGGGTGCCGCATTACGATGCCGTCTACGATCGCGTCGGCAACATCCTGATGACGCGGCTGATGGGCGCCGACAGCCGCCTGGTCGACGACGGCTTCGACATCGGCATCCGCAAGAGCTGGGAAGACGCGATCCAGTCGGTGAAGGATGCCGGCGGCAAGCCCTATCCCATTCCCGCCGGCGCCTCGGTGCATAAATATGGCGGCCTCGGTTATGTCGGCTTCGCCGAGGAGGTCGCGGCACAGGAGAAGGAACTCGGCTTCGCCTTCGACTATGTCATCGTCTGCGTGGTGACCGGCTCGACCCAGGCCGGCATGATCGTCGGTTTCGCCGCGCAGGACCGCGCCGAGCGCGTGATCGGCATCGACGCCTCCGGCACGCTCGACCAGACCCGCGCCCAGGTCCGCGCGATCGTCGATCAGACCGCCGGCCTGGTGGGCCTCGGCCGGGCGGTGCGCGAGGATGAGATCGTCATCAATCCCGATTATGCCTATCCTGCCTATGGCGTGCCCTCGGAGGAGACCAACGAGGCGATCCGTCTCGCCGCCCGCACCGAGGCGATGATCACCGACCCCGTCTATGAGGGCAAATCGATGCAGGGGCTGATCGACCTCACGCGCAAGGGCTTCTTCCCCGAAGGGTCGCGAGTGCTCTACGCCCATCTCGGCGGCGCGCCGGCGCTCAACGGCTACAGCTATTATTACAAGGAAGGCTGAGGTTCGGCCGATCCCCGGCGCCGATAAATGGGGGACGCCGTCGAACACATCATCGATCCGTCAGATAATTTTCAAGAATGTGCTCGGCGATGGCCAGCGAGGAGGTCGCGGCGGGAGACGGCGCGTTGCAGATGTGAACCATCCGGCCGGTCCGCATGACGAGAAAGTCGTGCATGACCGAGCCGTCGTCCATGATCACCTGCGCGCGGACGCCGGCCTTGCGACGGCCGAGATCCCTTCGTTCCAGGCTCGGCATGTATTTGCGGCAGGCCCGAAGATAGACGGAAGTGAACAGCGAGTTGCGGAACTCCGACAGGCCCGAACCCAGATTGCCCCTGAGGAACCGCCAGAAACCGCCATAGGTCAGGATATCGAGGCAATCCCTCATATTGACCGAGAAGCGCCGAAGGTCCTCGCGCGCGAATCCCAGCACGGCATTCGGCCCGACGCTCAGCCGGTCGCCGACCTCGTGGGTGAGATGGATGCCGAGAAACGGCAGGTCCGGGTCGGGCACCGGGTAGATCAGGTGATTGATCTTCGAGCGCAGGCGCGGGTCCACCTCGTAATATTCGCCCCGGAAGGGCACGATGCGGAAATTCGTCTTGAGCCCGGCAAGCCGCGCGAGCCGATCCGATTGCGCGCCGGCGCAGGCGACCAGCCGGTCCGCCTCGTATGTCTTCGCGCCCGACGTGATCGTCACGCCATTCGCGGTCTCGCGGATGCCATCGACGCAAACCCCCAGTTGAATCTCGCCGCCCGCGGCGACGAAACGCTCGGCCATGCGATGCGCCACCGCGGCATAGTCCACGATCGCGGTTTCCGGGAAAAACAGCGCCTCGACCCCGCGGATGAGCGGCTCGCGCGCCTTAAGCTGCTCTCCCGGCACTTCGGTGAAAGGGATGCCGTTGGCCGTGGCGCGCTCGCGCAGGCCATGGAGCCGCTGGCACTCAACCTCGTCGGTGGCGACGATGAGCTTTCCGCGCTCCTCGAAGCCGATGGCGTTCTCCCGGCAGAAATCCTTGATCATCCGCGCGCCCGTGCGGCAGAGCCGCGCCTTCAGCGATCCTGGCGCATAATAGACGCCGGCATGGATCACGCCGGAATTGTGGCCCGACTGATGGCGCGCGACGGCATTTTCCTTTTCGAGCAGCAGAACGCGAAACCCGGCGTGCCGCGCCTGGAAGCGGAACGCTGTCGCAAGGCCGACAATCCCGCCACCGACGACAACGAGGTCATATTTCATCGGATACTCCTTATGCGGATCCGGACGCCGCCGTGGCGGCCGGAAGCGACCCGGCCAGATTAGCGCTTTCAGGACGGCGTTTGGGAATATTCCGTGCCGCAGAAACGTCTTCGACTGAAGCTGCACGATCGCGATGGATCCGCGATCGCCGGGGACAACGATGCTCGACACCACCAGGCTCTCCGCCCTGATCGGCCATATTTACGATTGCGTTCCCGACCCCGCGCGGTGGGATGACGTGATGGAGGCGCTTTGCCGGGCGACCGAAAGCGAAGTCGGCATCATTTCGATCATAGCGCCGCAACAGCGCAAGCTGCATTTTGGCAGCGTGGTCGGCCCGGGGGCCGCTACCGAATCGCTCAAGGGCAACCATGCGCAGCACATGCCGGCCCTGGACATGCTACCGGATATGCGGGAGGGCCAGCTCTACCGCATCTCGGACATGACCGGACCGTTCGACGGGCGGGAGAAGGAGACCTTCGAGGACAGCGTCCTCTATCGTGAATGGCACCGGAAACACGGCCTGTCGGACGGCTATTGCGTGGCGCTCTGCAAGCTGCCCGAGGAAGCCATTTGTCTCGATCTGGTCCTGGGCGCCGATCGCCGGCCGGTCACCCTGGAGGACCGGCGGCAACTCTCGACCCTCGTGCCCCATATACAGCGCGCCGGAAAAGTCGGGATGATGCTCAATACCATCGAGCATCAAACCGACGTCATGCAGCAGGTCACCAATCAAATGGCGAACGGCGTTCTTATCGTTTCGCGAAACATGCGGATTCTTGCGGTCAATCCCCTGGCCGAGCAGATGTTGATGGAAGGGACGCTTATCCGCTCGCTCCGCGGAAGACTTGCCGTCAACAATCCCGCCGCCGCCGCGCGTATCGAGCAGGATGTCAAGCTGAGCTCATTCATGGAGGATCGGCTTCAGGGCGCCAGCTTCAGCATTCCGCTGGGCGACAGCTTCAACCCCTCCATCGCGCGCGTCATACCTCTGGCCCGCCGCGATCTCGACCGGCGGCTGGTGAACACCGCCGCCGCCGCGATCTTCATCGCCGATTCCAAGCCGAATGCCGACCTTGCGAGCGATGCGTTCGGCGCGCTTTATGCATTGACCCTGACGGAAGGACGCATCGCCCGACTGACTGCCAGCGGAATCGGCCGGGCCTCGATCGCGCAGATGTTCGGCATCAAGGAATCCACGGTGAAGAGCCATCTGGAATCGATCTACGGCAAGACAGGGACATCGGGCCAGATGGCGCTCTCGATCCTGATGCGCACCCTTTCGCCCTCGCTCCGTTAAGTGCGCGGTCCCGGAATGGGATGGCACGGCTCCGTTCAACACGTCAACCTGACGGAGTTTCGCGCCGATCTCTTCTGCCTTGTGTCTTTTCGCCGCCATTCCGATGGCGGCTCATGGGCCATTTATCTCATCAAAAATTCCACGCCTCCGCTTCTTGCCGATGACGCCTTCGCAGTCGGAAATATCGATCGTCCGCAATCTTTGTAACACGCACGAGAATCTCTATTGACGCATACCTACGGCTTGTGTATCCAACTAAACAAACGTTTGACTTCTTTGTTTTCCTGCTTTTGCGGGTCGGGGGACTTTATCTTGTTCTTGGGAATCGATCTCGGGCTCGGTAGCTTGAAGGCGTCGCTCGTGGATGGCGTCGGCGCGCTGATGGCGGATGCGTCCTGTGGCGTCGCGACGCAAAATCCGGCACCGGAGCGAGCCGAGCAGCAGCCCGCCGATTGGGAGCGTGCGATGGTCGAAGCGTTGAGGACGCTCGGCGAGCGCGCCGATCTTTCGAAGGTCGAGGCCATCAGCTTCACGGCGGGAACCCATTCCAGCGTCCTGCTCGGCGCGGACGGCGTCGTTCTTCGCCCGGTCATCATGTGGTCCGACCAGCGGGCAGGGGCAGAAGCGGAAGAACTCAACCGCCGAATCCAGGATCGCCTGATGGCCATCGGCCATAATCGCGCTGCGCCGACCTGGTCGATTGCGCCGCTCTACTGGATTCGCCGCAACGAACCGCAAATCGCCGAACGCGTGCGAACCGTGCTCTTCGCCAAAGACTGGCTGCGCGCGCGGCTGACCGGAGACAGGCTCACAGACCGTATCGACGCGCAGGGCACGCTGATGCTGGATGTCGACCGCCTGCAATGGTCGCAGGAACTGTGCGACGCCATTGGCTGGAACATCGATACCTTGCCGGAGATACGCGATCCGACCGACCTCGCGGGCCATGTCCTGCCGGATGCCGCGCGGCGCTATGGCTTGCGGGCGGGCACGCCGGTCCATGTCGGGACCTGCGACACGGCGGCGGAGGTCTGGAGCGCGGGCGCCGTCCGACCGGGCGACACGGTGGTCAAGCTGGCATCGGCGGGCGTGGTGAACGTCGTCTGCGAAAGGCCGACCAGGGCTCCCGATGTGCCTTCCAAGGGCTTCGTCGTGCCGGGCCTCTCTTATGCCTTGGGCGCGATCAATTCCTGCGCGTCGGGTCATAAGTGGCTGTCCGAGCTGCTGCTCGGCCGATCGGCGGATGGCGAGGCGTTCAGCGGCCTGGATACGCTCGCGGACAGAATCGCGCCGGGCAGCGACGGGTTGCTGTTCCATCCCTATCTGCTCGGCGAGCGCGCGCCCTACTGGGATCCGGGGCTGAGGGCGAGTTTCGTCGGCATGACCATCACGCATGGCCGCGGCCATGCGGTAAGGGCTTTCTACGAGGGCATTGCCTTCGCCTTGCGGGATGCGGCGCGCCCGATGCGCGCCACGGGGCTGACGCTCGGGCCTGCCGCGCTGATCGGCGGCGGCGCGAAAAGCGATCTCTGGGCGCAGGTGATCGCCGACGTTCTCGGCCTGCCCCTGAGACGGCCCGTTCACGGCGACGCCTCCTATGGCGCGGCGCTGATCGCCGCGGTTGGGGCCGGCGCCTTCGCGAACGAGAGCGAGGCGATCGGGAGATGCGTGACTTTCGGACCGGAGATCCCGCCCGATCCCGAGCGGGCCGCCATCTACGACCGGCTTTTCGACCGATATCGGCGGGTGAAGGACCTGCTGACGGAGATCAATCACGAGATTTCAGCCGGATAGCGCCACACAGGATAGGGGGCACGGCTCGGATGCGGCATGTGAGGACCGTACCGCGCGCCGCCGGCGAACGACCATCAACCGCGCGGGGACGCGCAATTCACGGAGGATGAAATGCAGATTTTCAAGACCATGGCCCTGGCTGCGGGGCTGTTGACCGCCGCCGGCGGCGCGTTCGCGGAGGACGATACGTTCAAGGTCGGGATGGTGACGTATCTGACCGGCGACTGGGGTTATCCCGGCACCTCGACGAAGCGGTCGCTGGAGATCGCCGCCGAAACCTACGGCACGGTTCTCGGCAAGAAGATCGAGCTGGTGATCGTCGACGCACAAAATCCGAATAACCAGATTCCGGAAGCACAGCGCCTGATGGCGCAGGGCGTCAAGCATTTCATCCAGGGCTACAATCTCGTTCCGGTGCCGCTGGCGCGCTATGTCGTCGACAATGGCGGCCTGATGGCCGACGGCACGAGCTGGTTCCCTGACCTGACCGAGGAGGGCGGCTATGACAATTATTTCATGTTCATGCCGTCCTGGAAGGTCTTCTCGCAGACCCTGGTCGACTATTCGCTGAAATTCGGCGAGGAGAAGCTCGGCAAGAAGCCGGAAGAGCTGAAGATCGCCCTGATTGGCAATCCGATCATGAGCTATGTCGGCGACGAGGCCGCCCGTATCCTGACGGAGAAGGGCCTGCCCCCGGCGATTCACGAAACCTACAGCAACGATATCGCCGATTTCACGCCGATCATCACCAAGATGAAGGAAGCCGGAATCGACATCGTCATTCCTTACCAGCTCGGCTCGGATGCCGAGCTCTATCGCCGCCAGGCCGCCGGCCTCGGCCATACGCCGCCGATCCTGCTCGCGGCCGGTGTCGGCTACGACCAGCCGGAATTCGCCAATATGGGCGATGCGGCGCTCGGCTCCATGTCACTCTCTTATACGGTTCCGGAAATGCGCGAGGAATTCGCCCCGGGCCTCAAGGAATTCAAGCAGAAATACCAGGAAAAATACGGCGAGCAGCCGGTGACCCATGGTTTGCAGACCTTCGCCACCGCAATGGCCTTCTTCCAGATGGTCGATAAGGCCGGTAGCTTCGACATCGACAAGATCAGCAAGACCATGGCCGAAACCGTGATCGAGCGTGGCAAGCTGCCGAACTACTGGGGCGTGAAATTCGACGCGAACCACAACAACCTCTATGCCAATCCGCTGATCATCGGCCAGTGGGTGCCCGGCGAGAACGGCAAGCCGGTCTACAAGGTCGTCTATCCTGAAGAGTTGGCCGTCGAGAAGCCGCTCATCCCCTATTTCAAGAAATAATCGCCAGGCTCGCCATCGTCCGGCAGGAACCGGCGACGGCGAGCCTTCCTGCAAGTTCCCTCCCGGGACGCGCGGCAGACGGTGACCGGCCGCAAAAAGCCGGTCATCGTCGATGCGTTCCCCTGTTTCGGGTCCGACCATGACTTTCGATGTCTTCGCGACACTGCTGCTCAGCGGAATATTCACGGGCGCGCTCTACGGCCTGTTCGCCAGCGGCCTCACCTTCCAGCTCGGTTCGCTGTCGATCGCGAATTTCGGCTATGGAAGCTGGCTCATTCTGGCGATGTACACGACCTATTTCGCGCTCCAGGTATGGGGCGTGCCGCTCATCGCCGTGATCGTCGTGCTGCCGCTCGCCTATTTCGTCGCCGGCTATCTCATCCGCAACGTCCTGCTCCGGCAGGAAACACTTGCGGTGCAGATCCTCACGACGCTCGGCATCGCCATGATCGTCGACGGCTTCATCATCATGGTCTATTCGCCGGCACCACGCACGCTCGGCATCGTGGAACCGCTGTTCCACATCACGCCCGGCATACATGTCGGCCAGTTGCGCTTCCTCGCCTTCGTGGTCGCGGCGGTCGCGCTGATCGCCTTCCAGATTTTCCTGCGCCGCTCCTATCTCGGCAAGACGATCCGCGCCGTGGTCGAGGAAGGCGAAACCGCGCAGTTGATGGGCATCAATTCCAATCGCGTGCTCGGCATCGCCTTCGGCCTCAGCTTCGTGCTGATCGCCATCGCCGCCATCCTGATGATCCACCTCTTTCCGGTCACCACGTCGGCGGGGGCAGTCTATCAGCTCATGAGCTTCCTCATCGCCACCATCGCGGGTCTGGGCAATATGCGCGGCGCCTTCTTCGCGGGCATCGCCATCGGCGTGCTCAACGCATTCCTGCTCTATTTCGCCTCGTCCTATGCGACGGTGGTCCTGTTCACGGTCTTCGTCGTCGTGCTGGTTCTATTTTCGAACCGCACGGCCGGCATCAAACATATCTGAGGGCCGAACATGTCTTCCCGATCCCTTTCGCCCCTTGCCCTGCGCGCCGCCGGCCGAACCGCGGTCGCCGCATTGGTTGGCGTTATCGCGATCCTGCCGATGTTTCCCTCTCCCGGCACGACTTATGCCATGGGCCTCGTCCTCCAGATCATGCTCTTCGTCTATCTGGCGCAGGCATGGAACATCGCCGGCGGCTTCGCCGGCCTGTTCAGCCTCGGCCATAGCGCCTTCTTCGGGCTGGGAGCCTATTCCTATGCCATCGGCGTGTCGAAATACGGCCTCGACCCATTCGTCTGTTTCCTGATCGGCAGCCTCCTTGCCGCCGGTCTCGGAGTCGTGACCGCGATCATCAGCACCCGGTTATCCGGCATGTTCTTCGCGATGGTGACGCTCGGCCTGAACGAGATCCTGCTCAACCTCGCCTCACAGCTGACCTGGCTGACCAACGGCGATGCCGGTACCTATCTGCGCAAGCAGTTCACCATCACGGCAGGCACGGCCTATTACCTGTTCCTCGCGCTCACCATAGCCGTTTTCGTGCTGGCAGCGATGGTGCGCCATTCCAAGCTCGGCACGATGTGCGTGGCGGTGAAGGAAAATGAGGCTTTCGCCCGGGCGCTGGGCGTCGACCCCGCGCCATGGAAGATCGCCGCGGTCGTCATCAGCGCGGTGGCCACGTCGATCGGCGGCGGCTTCTTCGCCATGTATCAGGGTATCGTCTCGCCATCGATGGTCTTTACCTTCTCGATTTCCATCAAGATGCTCATCGTCACCATGATCGGCGGCATGGGCACGCTCTGGGGGCCGCTGGTTGGCTCCTTCCTCGTCCTGCTCGACGAACTGATCCGTGCCTCGCTAGGCGCCACCTTCGGTGGAGTGTCGTTGATCGCTTACGGTGCGATCCTGATCTTCTCCGCGCTTTTCCTGCCCAAGGGCATCATGGAAGCGGTGCGCAAGCATCTTCCCGACAGGAGCGCCCGCAATGGCTGAGACTCATTCCGACATCCTCGTCGTCGAGAAGCTAACCAAGGTCTTCGGCGGCCTGACCGCCAACGAGGATATCAGCTTCACCATACCGCACGGCGCGATCTGCGGGTTGATCGGCCCGAATGGCGCGGGCAAGTCAACGCTGTTCAAGACGCTGCTCGGCGTTCACAAGCCGACACGCGGCCGAATCCTGTTCGACGGTCGGGACATTTCCGGGGACAGCCAGCAGCAGCGCTGCCGGCAGGGCCTGTGCTGCACCTTCCAGATCGCCGAGAGCTTCAACGATCTTTCCATCCTGGAAGCCGTGATGGTCGGCGCCTATTCGCGCGCATCGCGCAGGGCGGAGGCGCGGGCAATGGCCCGCGAGGCGATCGCCGCCGTCGGCATCGCCGAATGGGAGCATCTGCGCTATTCGGAGCTGAACGTCTATCTGCGCAAGAAGGCGGAGCTCGCCACCGCGCTTGCGACGCAGCCCCGGCTTCTCCTGCTGGACGAACTGTTCGCCGGGTGTTCGCATCAGGAGATCGGCGAGCTGATCGGCCTTATCGATGCGCTCAATCGCGGCAGGGGCATCACCTTCATCATCGTCGAGCATGTGCTGCACGTGATCATGAGCCTGTGCGCCCGCGTGATCGTTCTCGAAAGCGGGCGGATCCTGGAGGTGGGCGGCCCCCGCGAGATCGCCACGTCGCCCGCCGTGCTCTCAGCCTATCTCGGGGAGGATTACGATGCTGATGAGCATCAGAAATTTGGACGTTAGGCTCGGCCGCCTCGATGTCATCCACGATGTCAGCCTCGATATCGAGGAGGGCCGCATCACGGTCATCGTCGGCGCGAATGGCGCGGGCAAGTCGACGCTTCTGCGCACCGTCGCCGGGCTGAACAGGCCGTTGCGCGGTTCCATCGTCTTCAAGGGCACGGAGATCGCCGGCCTGCCCGCGCATCGCATCGCCGCCATGGGTATTTCCATGGTGCCGGAGGGCAGGCATCTCTTCAGGGAGATGACGGTGACGGAAAACCTGGAGATGGGCGGCTATCTGTGCCGCAACAGGCCGGGCGCCATGTCGGCGAACATGGAGCGGGTCTTCGACCTGTTTCCGGTGCTCAAGGAGCATCGCCACCGAAAGGCCAAGACCTTTTCCGGCGGCCAGCAGCAGATGATCACAATCGGGCGCGGGCTGATGAGCGACCCGACCCTTCTCATCATCGACGAACTGTCGCTCGGCCTCGCGCCGAAGGTCATCGGGGAAATTCTCGAAAAGATCGTCCTGCTCAACCGGCAGGGCATGAGCATCTATCTCGTGGAACAGAATGTGAAACAGGCGCTGAAGATCGCGCATCAGGGCTACGTGCTGGACAACGGATCGATCACGATCCGGGGCAGCGCCGAAAGCCTGCTGGCCGATCCCGAAGTTCAGCGCACCTATCTGGGACTTTGATCATGTACGGAACAGTGGAGAATTCCTCGCTCAGGGTGCTCGGCGCCCCACGTGAATATGTACAGGGACCGGGGGCGTTCGACGAATTGCCGCATCTGGCCGCCCGTCATGGCAAGGGCAATCTCCTTGCCGTCATCGATGGCTTCCTGTTCGATTCGCTGTCGAAGCGACTGGAGAGGCTGTTCGCCGCGCGCGGCCAGCACGTGATCTGCCTGCGTTTCGCCGGTGAGGCGACGCGTAGCGAGGGCGAACGCATCGTCGCGGCCATGGGCGAAGCGGATGTCGTTGCCGGAATCGGCGGCGGCAAATGCATCGATATCGGCAAGTTCGCGGGCCTGCACGGCAGGAAACCGGTCTTCTCCATACCGACCGTGGCCTCCAACGACGCACCGACCAGCCGCCTCATCGTGCTCTATACCGAGGACCATGCCGTCGCCGGGACGGAGTTCCTCGCCTACAATCCCGACCTGGTGCTGGTCGATACCGACATTATCGCCGCCGCCCCGCCGCGCCTGCTGCGAGCCGGAATCGGCGACGCCCTGACCAAGCTCTACGAGGCCCGCGCGACGGCGCAATCCAACGGGGCGAACAGCTTTTCCGCCCGGGCGCCTTTCCTGGGACGCAGGCTCGGCGAGATCTGCCGCGAGGTCATCCACCGCGCCGGTCCACCGGTTCTGAATGCGCTGGCGCATGGCGAGCGCCACGCCGATTTCGAGGAACTGGTCGAGACGCTGGTTCTCGTCAGCGGCGTCACCTTCGAAAGCGGCGGCCTTTCCGTCGCTCATTCGATGATCCGCGGCCTGACCCGCGTCCACGCGCTGGCCGGCTATCTGCATGGCGAGCACGTCGCCTACAGCACGCTGGTGCAGATCGTCATCGAAGGGGACGCGACCGAGCTCGCCGACGCGGTCGTTTTCAATCGCAGTATCGGCCTGCCGGCCAGCCTGCGCGAATTCGGCGTCGGGCCCGAGGCCCTTGACGCAACCGCCGAGGCGATCGCGGCCGACACCATGACCGCTCCCTATATCACCAACTTCCCACGCAAGCTCGAGGCGCGCGACATCGTCGAGGCGATCCTGAAGCTCGAATCCCTCATCGAAACATCGGAGTTTCCCGCAGATGCCGGTCATTGATCTCATCGAGCTCTATTATGCCAGCGCCGACCTGCCGGCGCCGTTCGAGCCCGCTTGGGTGCCCGGCAGCCGGCGCATGAAGACGGGCTTCTACCTGATCCGCATCGCGACGGACGACGGTGTGGAAGGCTGGAGCGGATTCTCCGCCTCGGGCAAGGAGCGGGCGGGAATCGGTGACGGCATCGCCGATGCGTTTCTCGGCACGGATCCGACGGATATCGATCTCGTGCATGAGCGCATCAAGATCCTCGCCAATGGCGGCCTGCGCCACTGGTGGATCGAACCGGCCTTTTGGGACGTCAAGGCCAAGCTCGCCTCCCTGCCCGTCTACAAGCTGCTCGGCGGAACCGACGACAGGATCTGGCTTTATGCCTCCTCGGGCGAGGTGCGCGGCATCGAGGCGCGACGCGAAGAAGCCGAAGCACGCTTCGCCGAGGGTTTCGATACGATGAAGATGCGCGTCCATGACTGGGACGAGGCGGTCGACATCGCGCAAATCCAGGATCTCGCCGACCATATGCGCGGCCGGATGCGGATCGCCGTCGATTGCAATCAGGCGTTCCGCATGACCCTGCACGGCAACGCGCCGGTCTGGGATCTTGCGCGCGCCAGGCGTTTTGCCGATGCAGCGGCGGAATCGGGTCTCTTCTGGGTCGAGGAGCCGCTCTACATGGAATGGTACGACGATATGGCCGCGCTCGCCGCCTATTCCCGCGTGCCGATCGCCGGCGGCGAACTGCACACGTCCGGCTATCCCGAGTTGCGCTACATGGCGGAAAAGGGCTGTTACAATATCTTCCAGCCGGACGCGATGTGGAGCGGCGGCATCAAGCAGGTCATGCAGGTCGGTGAATACTGCCGTGCGAACGGCCTCGGTTTCAGCCCGCATAGCTGGGGCAACGGCCTGGGCTTTCTCATCAACGCCCATATCATGGCGGCAAGCGGCTTTGCGAAGGACTATCCATTCGAGTACCCCTATTGCCCGCCAGGCTGGACGCTGGACGCACGCGATGCCATTCTCGCCCGTCCCTCCGTCCATGAAAATGGCTGGTTCCGCATGCCGCAGGAACCCGGACTTGGCATCGAGATCGATCGCAAGGCGCTGGACAAGCAGGGCGTCTGCTTTTTTCGCGCCACCCGGAAAGAGCGTCACTGGATGCCGGAGAGACTGAGCGGCAGCGCCGTCCGCCGAGAAATCAGCCGGGAGGAGGCGCGATGACCTATTCCTTCGGCCATCGCGAGGGCGTGTTCTGGACCGGCGGAGAGGCCTTCGAAACGATCAATCCCGCTCATCCAGGCATCGTTTCGGGCCGTTACAGCGAGACACGGCTGGAGGATTTCGATACCATCTTCGCCACCGCCCGTCATGCGGCGCTGGAATGGGCCGCGACCCCGGGCCTGCGACGACAGGCGCTGACCGAAACCTGGCTCGACCGGATCGAGGCAGCCACCGAGGAGATCGCCCTCGCCATCACGCTGGAAATGGGTAAGACGCTGGCCGACGCACGCGGCGAAATCCTGCATTCGCTCAAGGAAGCGCGCTTCGCCGTCGCCGAGGCGAGCCGCCCTATCGGCGAGGTCATGCCATCTGCCCGGCCCGGCCTTCGCAACATGACGCTGCGCCGTCCACGCGGCGTCATCGTGGCCGCCACACCCTGGAACTATCCCGTGCTCACGCCGCTGCGCAAGCTGGCGCCTGCCTTCGCGCATGGCAATGCCGTGGTGCTGAAACCCTCCGAGATCTCTCCGGCCGCCGCCTGCCTGATCGCGGAGCTGGCTGCCGGTCTCTTCCCGCGCGGCCTGTTCCAGATCGTGCTCGGCGGCGGCCATGTCGGCGCCGCGCTTACCGGTCACCCACAAGCCGATGGAGTGACCTTCACCGGCTCGGTCGCGACCGGCAAGGCGGTCTATGCGGCAGCGGCACGCAATCTTACCGAGGTCCAGCTCGAACTCGGCGGCAAGAACGGCATCGTCGTCCACGATTCCGAAGACCTCGACGCCTGCATCGATCAGGTGGTGGCGGGCGCAGTGGAGAATGCCGGCCAGCGTTGCACCGGCATTTCCCGCCTGCTCGTACAGCGCAAGCTGGCGGCCGAGGTCGAAGCGAGAATTGCAACGCGCATGAGCCGCATGCGTGTCGGCGACGGCATGGCGGCGGATATCGACATGGGACCGATGGCGTCGCGAGCACATTTCGCCCGTGTCGAGGCGGCCATCGCCAAAGGCGTGGCGGAAGGTGCGCGCCGCGTGACAGCGGGGACCGACGGCCGGCAGGAGGGTTTCTTCATCCGTCCGACCCTTTTCGCCGACGTGACCCCGGACATGTCGCTGGCGCGGGAAGAGATTTTCGGGCCCGTTCTGTCCATGCTGACCTATGAAGACATCGACGAAGCGCTTTCGATCCTCAACGGCGTCGAATTCGGCCTCGCGGCGGCCCTCTATTCCAACCGCAATGACATCGTGCAGCGTTTCGTGAGCGAGGCGGAGGCGGGCATGCTGCATGTCAACCACCAGTCCGCCATCGATGCCAACATGCCCTTCGCCGGCATCAAGAATTCAGGCGTCGGCGCGCCGTCGATCGGCCGCTCCGCCATCAATTTCTACACGACCGAACATGCGGTCTACATCAAATCGTAAGGGGAAAGGCCGTGGCTGGACAGGTTTATGATTTCGTGATCGTCGGAGCCGGGTCGGCGGGCTGCGTGCTCGCCAACCGGCTGAGCGAGAGCGGACGTCATTCGGTGCTGCTGCTGGAGGCGGGTGGTAGCGACCGCCGTCCCTGGATCCAGATTCCCATCGGCTATGCGAAGACCTTCCTCGATGCTTCGGTCAACTGGAAATACACAACCGAGCCCGATCCCGGCCTGTCCGGCCGCGCGCTGTACTGGCCGCGCGGAAAGGTGCTGGGCGGCTCCAGCTCCATCAACGCCATGGTCTATATTCGCGGGCAACGCGAGGATTACGATCATTGGGCGGCGATGGGACTCGACGGCTGGTCCTATGCGGATGTCCTGCCCTATTTCCGCAAGTCGGAGGATAACAGCCGTGGCGCGGATGCGTTTCACGGCGCTGGCGGCGGCCTTGCGGTGTCGGATATCGGCGGCGACTGCCATTCGGTCATCGAGTATTTCTTCGCGGCGGCGCAGGAAATGGATCTACCCCTCAACAACGACTTCAACGGCGCGATACAGGAAGGCGTGGGCCGCTATCAGTTCAATATCCGGGAAGGTCTGCGCTCCAGCGCCGCCAATGCCTTCTTGCGGCCCGCTATGCACCGACGCAACCTGACGGTTCTGACGGGCGCGCAGGTTACCGCGATTGCCATGGAAGGCGCCCGCGCGACGGGTCTTGCCTTCCGCCAGGGCGGCACCGAAAGGAAAGTAACGGCGCGGAGCGAAATCATCCTGTCGGCAGGTGCGGTCAACACGCCGCAACTTCTCATGCTGTCCGGACTCGGCCCGGCGTCGGCCCTGCAAGCGGCGGGTATCACCGTTTCAGCCGACCTGCCGCAGGTCGGACAGAATCTCCGCGACCACCTCTATTGCCCCTATTTCTTCCGGGTACGCCCGAAAACGCTCAACGACAGCCTGACCTCCTGGCCCTGGCTCATGCGCGCGGGCCTGCGCTATGCCCTGTCGAGGCGCGGGGCACTGTCGACAAGCGTCAATCACGCTGGCGCATTCCTGAAAACCCGGCCCAGCCTCGACCGGCCCAATATGCAATTCTATTTCATGCCGATGAGCCTCGAACCGAAAATGGGCGGCACGAAGATCGGCTTCCACGATTTTTCCGGAATCACCATTTCCGCAAGCCCCTGCCGGCCGACGAGCGCCGGCCATCTTTCCCTCGGAAGCCGCGATCCTTTCGCAGCGCCCGTCATCACGCCGAATTATCTTTCCACCGACGAGGATGTCGAGGACATGCTTTCGGGCGTTCGCTTCATCCGGAAACTGGCGTCGAGCGTGGCGCTGTCGTCGATCATCGAGACCGAGGTCGAGCCCGGCCCTTCCGTCCGCGACGAAGCCGATCTCATCGCCGATTTCCGCGCGCGGTCGAATACGACCTTCCATCCGATCGGAACCTGCCGGATGGGGTTGGGGCGCGGGGACTCGGTCGTCGACCGTCGGTTGAAGGTGCATGGCATTGAAGGCCTGCGCATTGCCGACGCCTCGGTCTTCCCCGATATGATCTCTGGCAATACCAATGCAACCTGCATTATGATCGGCGAGAAGGCGGCCGCAGAGATTCTCGCTTCGCATGCCTAGGCGAGGCGGGAAGCAGGCCGAAGGAGAAGCGTGATCTGGGTCCGGATGGGTGCATGCCGAAAAAGCGCGTAACGCTGAAGTTCCTCGCGGAGCAAACCGGATTCGATATATCGACCATATCCCGCGTGCTGCGCGACGACACGACGCTTTCGATCCGGCCGGAAAACGTGAAGATCATCAAGCGCACGGCGCGGGAACTGAATTATGTTCCAGACACCGCCGCGCGGAGCCTGCGCTCGGCGCGCAGTTATTCCATCGGCGCGATGCTGCCCTCGTTACAGAACCAGATTCACGCGCAGATCGTGGAGGGCGCTTCCCGCATCTGCCGGGATCGGGGCTATTCGCTGATCATCGCCCATCTCGCCGATCCGGCGGGCGAGCAGGAGGTCGTCTCCGACCTTATCAGCCGAAACCGGGTGGAAGGCCTCATGTCGCTGACCTTTCGCGAGGAGTTGCGGCGCTACGCCGAAGGGCAGGAGGCGGATGTACCCGTCATGGCCGTGAACTGGTGGGCGCCAGGCTTCGAAAGCGCGGTAACGCTGGACGAGCGGCCCGGTGCCCGGCTGGCGACCGAACATCTTCTCGATCTCGGCCATCGGCGCATCGTCCATCTGTCGGGCGATATGGGCCGCTTCAACGCCGCGGAACGTTTCGCGGGCTATCGGGAAGCCCTTGCGTCACGTGAGGTGACGTTCGAGGAAAACCTTACGCAGGCCGCTGGCTATGGCTATGAAGACGGCGTGAATGCCATGAATGCCCTGCTCGATCGCATGCCGGGCGGTTTCACCGCCGTTTTCGCCGTGAGCATGCTGACGGCCGCCGGCGCGATCGGCGCGCTCAGCCGTCGGGGTATCCGTGTTCCCGACGACGTTTCGGTCATCGGTTTCAATGACGGCATGCTGGCCGAAGTCATGAGCCCGAGCCTCAGCACGGTCGCCTATCCGCTTGCCGAGCTGGGCTGCGCGGCAGCCGAAGGCATGATTGCCCTGGTCGAAAAATCCGTTCCGCGCTTCCGCCGAACGATTGGCGGCCCGCGCCTCGTTCAACGCGGAAGCACCGCGCGCTGTCCCGCCTGATGTTCGGTCTTCCGGCCTGAACCGGCGTGCGCCCGGACAATCGAGCGGCAGGGCCGTCAAAATCGGAAAGCACCGCCGGCGTCAAGTGGCCATCATACACAGGCAAATGCGCCTTAATCCGCTGGGGCCGTTACGGCGGACCTGCCGGAAGGACCAGCGACGCCTCGAAACCCGACGATTTTCCGGGTCTCGGTGAACGCAACGCCAGTCGCGAGGAGACCCGGTCCGCGATGCCGGCGACGATGGCAAGGCCGAGTCCGCTGCCCTCGTTTCCGGCGGGACCTCTCTCGAAGCGATGCGTCAGCCGGTCAAGTACCTCCGGCGGCACGATGGGACCGTCATTGGCCACGCGGAACGTGCCGTCATCCTCGAGGCTCACCTCGACCGCTCCGTCGGGCGCCCCGTGCCGCAGGGCGTTTTCGACCAGGTTGCGGCAGACGATGCCGAAAACATCCGGGTCGAGATCGGACATTACCGGCCGCCGCGGCAGGGTCAGCACGATCCGGCCCGGCCCGGTCCACTCGATGTCCTCGACGATCAGGCGGGCGGCGATGCGCAGATCCGACGCATGGCCGAGCCGCAGCCGGCCACCCTCGACGCGGGCGAGTTGAAGCAGCCGTTCGGCCACCCTGGTCAGCCGTTTCAGGGAGGCCTCGATCTCCGCCGCCCTTTGACCGGCGATGGCATCCCTCGTTTCCGCCCGCAGCCGCTGCGTCTGCGCGATCGCCCCGGCCAGCGGCGTCCGCAATTCGTGCGCGGCATTGGCGGCGAAGCTGCGCTCGGCCTCGAACGCGGCCTTGAGCCGCGCCAGCAGCAGGTTGAGCGCCGTTCCCACCGGCGCAACCTCGACAGGCAGGTCGTCGCTGGGCACGGGAGCGAGGTCCAGCGGCGAGCGCGCCGCGAGCCGGCGGCGATAACGCCGTAGCGGCGCGAGGCCCGAGCGGACGGCCATCACGATCACCAGCAGCGCAGCGGGAATGACCACCAGCAGCGGCAATCCGAGTCCCATGCGCAGGTCGCGCGCCGCTGCCGCGCGATGCGCGAGCGGTTCGGCGACGGTGAGGCGGATCGTGCCTTGCAAGACGTCTTCGCCATACAGGCGATGGGTCGCGGTGGTGCGAAAACCAGGCCCGTCCCAGGGAGGGAACGCCGCCGGGTCCGCCGCGTGCGATCGCAGGAGGACGCGCCCCTTGTCGTCCCGCACGATGTAGGTGAGGAACTCGTCGTGCTCGCGCAGGTCGGCAAGGCGCTGGGTCACGCCTTCATCCTCGCGCCCGACGATCTCGACGGCGGCCAGCGGCAACAGGCGCTGCGCGGCCTCCTGCAAGGTCGAGTCGAAGATCCGGTCCGTTTCCCGCCGCAGCATCACCGCCGTGGCATAGGCCGCGACGATCCACAGAAGCGTGAGAAGGACGCCCAGAGACAGTCCCAACCTCGCCTGGAGGCTGCGCGGCATCCTCATGGCGCGCCCAGCCGGTAGCCCAGGCCGCGCTCGGTCTCGATCGCCTCCGCCCCCAGCTTCTTGCGAAGCCGGCTGACATGGACCTCGATCGTGTTGCTTTCCACCTCGGCGTCGAACGTATAGAGCTTTTCCTCGAGCTGGGCCTTGGAGAGAAGCTGCCCCGGACGGGTCAGAAGCGCCTCGAACAGCGCCCATTCGCGCGCGGTCAACTGCACGGGCCGGCCGTCGCGGCGGATGCTGCGGGCGGCGAGGTCGATGGCGAGCGCGCCGTGGAGGATGATCGGATTGGGATTGCCGGAATAGCGCCGCGCGACCGAGCCGATCCGCGCCGAAAGCTCGGCCAGGTCGAAGGGCTTCACCAGATAATCGTCGGCGCCGGCGTTCAGCCCTTCGATCCGATCCGAAACCTGGTCGAGGGCGGTCAGGACGATCACCGGCGTCACGTCGCCCCGCGCGCGCAAGGCCCGCAGGAACACGATGCCCCGCCCGTCGGGCAGCATGAGGTCGAGCAGCACCAGATCATAGGCGGCGCCGGCCAGCGCCACGCCGGCCGCATCGAGCCGCGTGACCCAATCCACCGACTGGCCGCCAGCCGCGATCTGGTCGCGAACGGCGGCGCCCAGAACGGTGTCGTCCTCGATCAGCAGGATGCGCATCGCTCTTGCCCTCGTGTTTCGATGGCCTTCTCTGGCAGCCTGGGCTGACGCAAAGCTGATGCGGGAAGGGTCATGCGTTCAGCATCCCGTCAGGTTCGCCGTGCACAACGCCATGAAACCGTCCGCAATCCGGAGTTTGCTCCATGAAGACGTCGCTGACAATTCTCGCCTTTCTCGCAGCCTTTCCCGTGGGGACGGCGCGTGCCGACGACGATTGCTTCGTGCCCATGGCCGACTGGCAACCGAGGGCGGCGGTAACGCGCCTCGCCGAGGAGAACGGATGGGTCGTTCGGCGCATCAAGATCGACGACGGCTGCTACGAGATCAAGGGCACCGACCGCGATGGGCGCCGGATCGAGGTGACGGTTCACCCCCGCACGCTCGACGTGATCGAGATCGAATACGGGGACGGCAGCGATCGGTTCCGCCATGACGCCAAGGAGCGGAAGCACGACTGAGACGACGAAGGGCGAAGGCCAGGCTTTCGGCCGAGATCCCGCGGGCCATGGCCCGACCCGACCGCCGCCCTGCCCTCCCGCATCCCCGCCCCGCCCGCTCCGGCGGGCCTTCCTGTTCCGGACGATTGCCGTGTCCCGCCGCGCGGCAAGCTGACGAAAAGCTGAAGCAGCTTTCCCGCCACGATCAGGACCGTGTCAGCCTTCTTCCCCAGACTGGTCGCATCAGGCAACCAAGGCTGAGGAGCATAGCCATGAAGACCATCCTGACCGCCGCCGCACTTGCCCTCGGGATACCCGCCGGGGCCGCGCTCGCCGATGGGAAATGCAACGTGCCGGCAGGGAGCGCGCAATCTTGGACAACGCTCGTTCAATTGACCGATGCGTTCGGCTGGACCGTCTCGAAGATGGAACTCGATCGCGGCTGTTACGAACTGCACGTCATCGACCAGGGCGGCAACCACCTGAAGATGATTGTCGATCCCGGAACGTTCGATGTGATCGACGGCAAGGTCAAGCGCTGGAGCGACGGAACCAAGCCCGGAAAATCCGGCTGACGCCTCGACGGCTCCGCCGCGCATCATGGCGGAGCCTTCCGACGGGGCGCCGGCGCCGGGTTTCGCAACCGGTGAGGATGTCGCCCGGAAACCTTCAGAAAGGACGCAGGAACCATGAAATCCCTTCTCGCCACGCTTGCGCTGACCACCGCGCTCACGTTTCCCGGCCTCGCGCTGGCCCGCCCCGTCACGCTGACCGCCACCCTGAACGACTATGGCGGCGATGGCGCCTATCTGGTCCTTTATGTCACCGATGCGGACGGAGCCTATGTGAGAAGCCTGTGGATGGCTGGCGGCAAGTCGAAATATCATGAGCATCTCGGCGACTGGTATCGCGCCACCGGCGGCGATCCGGCGCAGATCGACGGTATCACGGGCGCCAGCGTGGGCGCGGGACGGTCGCTGGAAATCACCCTCGACCTTGCCGATGCGCTGTTCGATGCGGGTTATGTGCTGCATATCGACGCCGCCGTCGAGGATATGCGCGACAGCCCGAACGAGATCGCCGTGCCGCTGACCGCCGACGGCGCTCGTCGGCCGGTGGCCGGCCGGCGCTATATCGCCAGCTTCCGCTACGATATGTGAGGCGCCATGATCCGCGCGTTCCATCGCTGGCCGGGTCTGCTGGCCCTCGCCATCGTCACGGTCCTTGCGCTCAGCGGCGCGGCGCTCTCGGTCTTTCCGGCGGCCGAACGCCTTTCCGCACCGCTGGCCGAGGCGGGGCTGACCGTGGGCGAGCTCGCCGCGCGGATACAGGCCGCCCATCCCGGGGTGGAGCAAATCCGCCGCGCGCCCTCGGGCCGGATCACCGCGTTCTGGTTCGAGGACGGCGTGCCGGGCGCGGCGGTGATCGACCCCGCCACCGGACAGGGCGTCGACAGCGCCGACCCGAACAAAGTCGAACGCTGGCTGGCCAACTTTCACCGGTCGCTGTTTCTGGGCGATGCCGGGCGGATCGTCATGGCCCTCGGCGCGGCGGCAGCGCTGACACTGTCACTCTCGGGCGCCATCCTCGTCGCGCGGCGCATGGGCGGCTGGCGTCGCTGGTTCGCGCCCCTGCGCGGGCCGGGCCCGGGCCGAATCCATACAGGGATTGCCCGTGTGGCGGCGATCGGACTGACCCTTTCCTCGGCGACGGCGCTATGGATGGCCGCCTCGACCTTCGACCTTCTGCCCGGCAGCGCCGTCGCGCCATCCTTTCCGGCCAAGGTCAGCGGCCGCACGGGCGCCGACCTCGCGACAATGGCACCGCTGACCGCCGTCCCGGTGGAGGCGTTGCGGGCGCTGAGCTTCCCTTCCCCCGACGATGTCACCGATGTCCTGACCCTGAAAACGGATCGGGGCACAGCCTATCTGGATCAGGGGACAGGCGCGCTTCTCGCCTGGAACGAGCCGGGTCCATGGCAGCGTGCGTCGGAAACCGTCGTCCTGCTGCATACCGGCAGGGGGGCCGCCATGCTCGGCCTTGTACTCGGCGCGCTGGCGCTGGGCGTGCCGGCAATGGGAGCGACCGGCGTCGTCCTCTGGCTCGGCGGTCGGCGGGCTCGGCCACCGATCCGCGGCAACCGCCCGGCAAGAAGCGCGGGAACCGTCCTTCTGGTCGGCTCAGAGGGCGGCAGCACCTGGGGCTTCGCCGCGACGCTGCACCGGGCGCTGGGCGCGGCGGGCCAGCAGGTCCATGTCGCGTCCATGTCGACTTTCGATCCCGCGCGCTATCCGCGGGCGGAACGCTTCATCGTCCTTGCCGCCACCTGGGGCGAGGGGCAGGCGCCGGCCGGTGCGAATGGCTTCCTCGACCGTCTCTCGACCCTGGAGCCGGTTCCCGCCGCCCCGCTTGCCGTGCTGGGCTTCGGGGATCGCGGCTTCCCCGCCTTCTGCGCCTTCGCCGAAGAGGT
>JAGRLJ010000060.1:0-5223 GCA_020441805.1 Rhizobiaceae bacterium | reverse complement strand
GATTTCGCACGCTGGGGCCGCGCGCTGGGCGCTGCGCTGGGAATCGAGCTCTCGCTCGCGCATCCGCCGGTTCCGCCGCCGACCGAAAGGCTGACACTGGTTTCCCGTCGCGACCACGGGGCGGACGTTCAGGCGCCGACCGCGATCCTGCGCTTTTCGCTGCCGCAAACGACGCTCCCGCAACGGCTGACCGGCCGGGGATTTGCCCGGTTCCGGGCCGGCGACCTGCTGGGTATCCTGCCCGAAGGGTCGGACCTGCCGCGCCTCTATTCGCTGGCCTCGGGACGGCGCGACGGGTTCGTCGAGATCGTGGTGCGCAAACATGCCGGCGGCCTCTGCTCGGGACAGCTTCTGGCGCTGGAACCCGGTCAGGCGATCCATGCCTTCATCCGGCCCAATCCGGCGTTCCGTCCCCGACCGGGCAAGGTGCCGCTGATCCTGATCGGAGCCGGCGCCGGGATCGGCCCACTGGCCGGCTTCATCCGAGACAATCGCGGCCGGCGGCCAGTGCATCTGTTCTTCGGGATGCGCCATCCCGACAGCGATTTTCTCTACGCCGGCGAGCTGTCCGGCTGGCGGGCCGATGGCCGCCTTGCCCGGTTGACCACCGCGATCTCGCGCGGAGCGAGACCGCGCTACGTTCAGGACGCGCTGCGCAACGAAGGCGCGGAAATCGCCCGGCTGGTCGGGGACGGGGCGCGTATCATGGTCTGCGGCGGGCGCGAGATGGCGGCGGGCGTGGCCGCCGCCCTGGCCGAGATCCTCGCGCCCGCCGGGCTGACGCCGGCGGCGCTCAAGACGGAGGGGCGCTATGCCGAGGACATCTACTGACTTGGTCCGCCATGCGCTCAGCGGTCCCGTCATGGGCACGCGCTGGTCGGCGCTGTTCTACGCCGAAACGGAACTCGACCGCGCGCCGGTGCGGGCGTCCCTGCAATCGGCCGTGGCCGGGGTCGATGCCGAAATGTCGGTCTGGAAACCCGGCAGCGACCTGATGCGCCTGAACCGGGCTTCCGTGGGCGCATGGGTCGAGGTGCCGGCCGGGCTGGCCAACGTTCTCGATCTCGGGCTGGCGATCGGCCGTGCATCGGGCGGCGCCTTCGACATCGGCATGGGCGACGCGGCGCGCGCATGGGGCTTCGGGCCGGATAAAGCCAGCGCCGCCGCCATCCGCGCGGCACGGGCCGCCACCCGCCTGCCCGCGCATGAAGTGCTGGAGATCGACCACGCGGCCGGACGGGCGCGCAAACATGCGCCGCTCACGCTCGACCTGAACGGGATCGCCAAGGGATATGGCGTGGACAGGCTGGCCGGGACGCTGCGGGGCTTCGGGATCGCGGCGGGCCTTGTCGGCATCGACGGCGAATTGCGGGCGCTCGGCCTTCATCCCGATGGCAGGCCCTGGGCCGTCGCCGTCGAGGCACCCGATCCCGCGCGCCGCGCGCCCCACGCCGTCCTGACGCTGGAGGATGCCGCTGTCGCCACATCGGGCGATTACCGGCACGGCATCACCGTCGGGGATGGGCGCCTGTCGCATACGATGGATCCCGCGACAGGCGCGCCGCTCGGCGCCTCCCCCGCCTCGGTCACAGTGGTCGCCCGCGGCTGCGCCGAAGCCGACGCCTGGGCGACCGCGCTGATGGTGCTAGGCCCCGGCACCGGCGGGGAGCTCGCCGCGCGCCACGGTCTCGACGCGCTTTTCCTCATGCGCGAGGGAGCCGGCGTCCGGGCTCACCCCGTCGGGACGCTGTTTCGCGGCATGGCGGCCGCCGGCTGAGGCACGGCCCGCTGTTTCGGGCGGCGGATCGGGTCGGAGAGCAGCCGCAGCCCGTTCAGCACCACCAGCACCGTGCCGCCTTCATGGCCGATCACCGCGAGCGGCAGCGGCAGGTCGAAGAACAGCCCGCCTGCGACCAGCATCAGCATGGCGCCGATGGCGAAGGCCAGGTTCTGGCGGATGACCACGGAGGCGCGGCGGGCCAGGCGGTGCGCATCGGCCAGCCGCTCCATGTCCTCCGACAGCAGCGCCACATCGGCGGCCTGAAGGGCGACCTCGGAGCCGGCCGCGCCCATGGCGATGCCGATATCGGCGCGGGCAAGGGCCGCCGCGTCGTTCACCCCATCGCCGACAAAGGCGACCTTGCCGTTCGCCGCCATCTCGCCGACCGCCCGCACCTTGTCTTGCGGCAGCATTTCGGCATGGATCTCGTCCGGTTTCAGCCCGAGATCCGCGCCGATGCGCAGCGCCACGGGGCGGCGGTCGCCGGTCATCATCACGATCCTGCGCACCCCGCCCCGGCGCAGGGCCGAAAGGGCCGGGGCGGAACTCGCCCGTGCCTCGTCCGCGACGCAGACGGCGCCCAGCAGCTCGGGGCCGCGCCCCAGGCCGATAACGGTCTGCGCCGTATCCGTCAGCGCCCGAAGCTCGGGCTGGTCGATCCGTGCGCCCATTTCTTCGGCCAGATAGGAGTTGCCGGCCCAGAGCGGGCCGCGATCGTCCCGGCCGAGGATGCCAAGGCCGGGCCGCGCGGTCACATCCACGACCCGGGCCGCGGCGATACCGCGCGCCGCAACCTCACGGGCGATGGCGGCGGCTATATGATGCTCGGACCCGGCCTCGAGCCCCGCGAGCAACGCGAGGAATCCGGCCTCGTCTCCATCGAGAGCGACGATCCGCGTCACCGCCGCGCGGCCGGTGGTCAGCGTTCCGGTCTTGTCGAACGCGAAGGTGTCGATGCCGGCCAGCACTTCCAGCGCGCCGCCGCCCTTGAACAGCACGCCGCCCCGCGCCGCCGCCGAGAGGGCCGAGAGGATGGCGGCGGGAACCGAGATGACGATGGCGCAGGGGCTGGCCGCGACCAGCAGNNGTCGCCGCCCGGTAAAGCGCCTGTTCCCAGTCGCGCCCCAGCCAGTGGAAGACGGCGAAGGCGATCACCGCGCCCGCCATGACGGCGACGGTATAGCGCTGTCCGAACCATTCGCTGAACCGCTCGGAAGGGGCACGGGCGGCCTGCGCTTCGGTCACAAGCCGGATCATGCGGGCGATGGTGCTGTCGCCCACCGTCCGCGTGACGGACACATCCATGACGCCGTCGAGATTGACCGTGGCCTCGAAGACCTGCGCGCCGGCTTCCTTGGAGACGGGCATGGATTCCCCGGTGATGTTGGCCTCGTCGATGCCGCCGCGCCCGGCGACGATCACGCCGTCTGCCGGCACCCGCGCGCCGGGACGCAGCACCACCACGTCGCCGACCGCGAGCGCGACGGCGGGAACCTCCTCGACGCCGCCGGCGATCCTGCGCAACGCCATTTCGGGACGCAGCGCCATCAGCGCCTCGATGGCGCGACGCGCCCGGCCAAGCGCGCGTTCCTCCAGCGTGGTCGAGATGCTGAACAGCGTCAACAGCACCGCCCCCTCGAACGGCGCGCCGACCACCGCCGCGGCGATGGCCGCGACGATCATCAACAGGTCGATGTCGAGCACATGCTGGCGCCACAGCGCCGAAAGCGCCCGCCAGCCGGTCGGCAGGCCGCCCGCCAGATAAACCATCACCAGGCCCGGCGGCTCCAGAGCGTGAAGCGCCTCGCCGGGAAGCCACTTCCCGACCGCGGCCATCGCCATGCCGAGGACGGTGGCCAGCGTCAGCGCCAACGACAGGTCAATGGAGGAAAATCGCTTCATATCAGGTTCCTGGCTGGCACGGTGGCGGCTTGAGGCCGCGGCCGCTGGCTGGGTAAGGAGGCTCATGCGGCCTTACCGCGCCGACATGCCACAGGAGGGCGGCAAAAACCACCGCCGTCGCAACCGCAATGCCGATCGACAGTATCGACGCCCGCGCGGCAGGCCAAGCCCGGCCGGGGTATAAGCAACCCTCGTGACCTGAGAGCGGCGACTTCCTCCAGATTTTGGTAGAGTCCGTCCCACTGAGGAGACGGACGGAATGAAGCGTTAACGGTTCGCGGAAGAACAGATCATCGGGATACTGAAGGAGCAGGAAGCGGGTGCGAAGACGGCCGATGTCTGCCGCAAGCACGGCATCTTGGATGCAACCTTCTACAAATACAAGGCGAAGTATGGCGGCGTGGACGTGTCGGATGCCCGCAAGCTGAAGGCGCTCGAGGATGAGAACGCCAAGCTGAAGAAACTGCTGAGGAAGAGGGTTGGGATCGACCTGTGGGCGCCGTATGCAAATCCGAGGCTCCCACGGAGCAGATCTTGGGCTGGTTCTCGGAATTTCGCGACATTACCTGACACAGACAGAGCAACCGAGCGATGGCGGGTTGAATCGATCTATGATGGTGGCTCATCTACAAGGGGCGCGCCCGTATCGAGCAGGCCGTTGGCAAGCTCAAGCGATTCAAGCGTGTCGCCCTACGATGCGAGAAGACGAAGCGCAACTTCGCAGCCATCGTCGCGCTCGCAGCCAGGTTCACCTTGGTCAAATCCGTCCTCACTGCCTAGGAGCGCATTGCACGGCGCGGCGGCTACCGGAAGGCAAAAGTCGCCGTAGCACGCAAGCCTGCCGTGATCCTTCAAGCCATGTGGAAGTCCGGCGAGCCGTTCCGTTGGACCGATCCCGCAGCAACCCAACCCGCATGACGCGAGCACGCATCGTCTAGCGCTGACATCTGTAGAATCGTCCGGTCAGGACGGTGGCGCAGCCTATACCGATCCCACGGATGCGAGTACCGGTCGCGCTGCATAATCCCGGTGACAACCCCAGCCCGTTACCGCGATAACAGCCGGAAAACTCCAGAATCCGGCGATCCGAGGTTGAGGCTCAGAGCAAATTCAAAAAATAACTAGCTATAGTTGTTATTGCGGCGCTCTTATGTTTTCTTTAGGGTGTAACTGCCATCAATTGAAACCTATTGGGGAGGCATCGATGCTTGAAGCCGCGCGAATTAAGCAGATGGAAACCGAGGCACGTATCGTTGAGGTGCCGGATTCCGATGATGCGACGCTGGACATTCTCAGGCACTTGCCCGGTACGTGGACCAACACCGATACCTTGAGGGGTCGGGGCTGGAATATGATCGCCCTGCCGCATGTCTCCGGGGAGTTCAGGTTCAATTATCGTCTTCTGGTCAATCAATATAACGAGGTCCTGAAATTCACTATCGCCGATAAGGGCGTCAAGAACCGCGGCATTTCGAGGAAGGGAGGCTCATTCAGCACCACACAGGTGACCGTTGCCCTAGACTACGAGCAGGTGACCAAGC
>JAGRLJ010000400.1:752-6042 GCA_020441805.1 Rhizobiaceae bacterium | reverse complement strand
GCGCGGCGGACCGGCTCGGCGTCGATATCATCCAGAACTGCGAGGTCACCGGCTTCCTTGTCGAGGGCGGCCGTTGCCGGGGCGTGACGACCTCAAAGGGGCCGATCCGCTCCGACCATGTCGGGCTTGCCGTCGCCGGCCATACATCGCAGATGGCGGCGCTTGCCGGATTCCGCCTGCCGATCATCTCCTATACGCTCCAGGCCTGCGTCTCCGAGCCGGTCAAGCCCGTCCTCGGCTGCACGGTGCTCGCGCCGGCCACCGGCACCTATGTCAACCAGTCGGCCAAGGGCGAATTCGTGATCGGCGGCGGCATCGACCGCACGCCCTCCTATGCCCAGCGCGGCAACCTTCCCCAGCTTGAAACCGTGCTGTCCGGCCTGCTCGAAATGTTCCCGTCGATCGGCCAGCTCAAGCTGATGCGGCAATGGGGCGGCGTCTGCGACGTCTCCCCCGATTCCTCGCCGGTCTTCGGCGAGAGCCCGCTGCCCGGCCTCTATCTCTCCTGCGGCTGGGGCACGGGCGGCTTCAAGGCGATCCCCGCCGGCGGCGTGATGCTGGCGCATCTCATCGCCACCGGCAAGCATCACGACCTGTCGAAGGCCTTCGATCTCGACCGCTTCCGCACCGGACGGCTGATCGATGAAGCCGCCGGCTCCGGCATTCCGCACTGAGGAGGCGACCAGGATGCAAATCTTCACCTGCCCCTTCTGCGGCCCACGGCCGGAAACCGAATTCCATTTCGCCGGCGATCTCGGCAATCTCCGTCCCGAGGGCTTCACCGACGTGACGACAGAAACCTGGACCGACTATCTCTTCGCCCACAACAACCGGAAGGGCGAAGTGAAGGAAATCTGGAAGCACCTGACCTGCATGGAGGTCTTCACCATGACGCGCGACAGCGTGACCCACAAGGTCGCTTCCTCGACGGCATTGTTGCCGGAGGAAACGGCATGAGCGCCTATCGCCTCGCCTCCGGCGGCATCATCGACCGCGACCGTCCGATCGGCTTCACCTTCGACGGCCGCAAGGTACAAGGCTTTGCCGGCGACACGATCGCCTCGGCCCTGCTTGCAAACGACATCCGGCTCGTCGGCCGCAGCTTCAAATATCACCGCCCGCGCGGCATCTGGGGTTTCGGCTCCGAAGAACCCAATGCGCTGGTGGACGTGACCGGCGCGGGTGCCGCGACGATCAACAACCGCGCCACGGTCATCGAGGCCAGGGACGGGCTCGTCGCCCGCAGCGTCAACAACAAGCCTGACGCTGCCTCCGACACCTTCGCCTACGTCGACCGCTTCTCGCGCTTCATCCCGGCGGCCTTCTACTACAAGACCTTCATGTTCCCCAACTGGCACCTGTTCGAGCCGCGCATCCGCGCCATGGCCGGGCTGGGCACGATGGACCAGAGCTGGAAGAAGACCGGCCTCGCCGCGCAGATCAATGCCCATGTCGACATGCTCGTCATCGGCGGTGGCCATGCCGGCATCGCCGCGGCGCTGGAAGCGGCCCGGGCCGGACGGCAAGTGATGCTTGTCGACGAACGCCGGGAGCTGGGCGGCGCGCTCCTCCACCGCGATCTCGGCGCGGCGATCGACGGCAGGCCGGCGGCCGATTGGCTTGCGGCGTCGGTGGCCGAGCTGGCGTCTCTCGGCGTCACCATCCTCACCGATACGACCGCCTTCGGTATCTACGACCACAATCTCGTCGGCCTCAACCAGCGTCACCGCGACGGCTCGCTCGACACGCTCTGGCGCGTCCGGCCGAAGGAGATCGTGCTGGCGACCGGCGCGATCGAGCGCCCTCTCCCCTTCGCCAACAACGACCTGCCCGGCGTGATGAGCGCCGATGCCGCGCTCGTCTATCTCCGGCGCTACGGCGTCGTCGTCGGCCGCGAGATCGTCATCGCCTCGAACAATTCCTCGACGACGGAGGTCGGCCATGCGCTGGCCGAGGCGGGCGCGAATGTAACCATTGTCGAGCTCCGCGCCGACGCCGCCATCCCCGCCGGTTCGGACCATGCGAAGCTGGCGCTGCTGCCCGGCCGGCGCGTCGTCGAGGCGAGCGGCGGCAAGGCCGTCACCGGCGTCATGCTCGAAGACGGCACCCGCCTGCCCTGCGACGCCCTGCTGGTTTCGGGCGGCTGGACGCCGACCATTCATCTCTATGGACAGGCCAAGGGCAAGCTCAGATGGGATGAAACGAAGCAGGCTTTCGTGCCGGGAACGGATGTCGAGGGCGTGCGGGTGGTCGGCGCGGCGAACGGACAGTTCACGCTGGCGGAGTTCGTGGCGCTCCCCTCTGCCCTGCCGGGCGCCAGCCCCTACACCGTCTCGCCTGCCTGGCCCGAACCCGGCCAGAAAGGCCGCGTCTGGATCGACCTCCAGAACGACGTGACCGCCAAGGACGTGGAGCTCGCGGCGCGGGAGAACTTCCAGTCGGTCGAGCACCTCAAACGCTATACGACGCTCGGCATGGCGACCGACCAGGGCAAGACCTCCAACCTCAGTGGGTTAGCGCTGATGGCGACCCTCACCGGCCGGACCATTCCCGAGGTCGGCACCACGACCTACCGCCCGCCCTTCACGCCCGTGCCGATCGCGAGCTTCGCGGGCAGGCGCTCCGGCATCCTGTTCAATCCCGTTCGCCGGCTGCCGCTCGAAGCCAGCCATCGTGAGGACGGCGCGACCTTCCAGGAATATGGCGGCTGGCTCAGGCCGGCCTTCTACGGCAACGGCGACGTCGATGCGGAAATGCAACGAGAGGCCTACGAGGCCCGCCAGTCCGTGGCGCTGTTCGACGGCTCGACGCTCGGCAAGATCGAGGTGATCGGTCCGCAGGCGGCCGAATTCCTCGATTTCATCTTCTACAACACGGTCTCGACGCTGGCTCCCGGCAAGTGCCGCTATTGCTTCATCCTCACCGAAAGCGGCATCGTCTATGACGACGGCGTGCTGGTGCGGCTCGCGCCCGATCATTTCATCGTCTCCTGTTCGTCCTCGCATGTCGCGGGCGTGCATGCGCTGCTCGAGGACTGGCGGCAGGACCGGTTCAACCGCAGCCAGGTCTTCATCCACAACGCCACGGCGGGATACGCGACCCTGACGCTGACGGGACCGCGCTCGCGCGACCTGCTGTCGACGATCGACTTCGGCGGCGCGCCGCTCGACGATGCCTCCCTGCCGCACATGGCCTTCGTTCAGGGCAGCCATGCCGGCGACCCGGTCCGCATCGCCCGCGTGAGCTTCACCGGCGACCGTTCCTACGAGATTACCATCCGCGCCGACCGGGCCGAGGCCCTGTGGCGTCGGCTGAAGGCGAAGGGCCGGGATTTCGATGCCATCCTGCTCGGCTCGGAGGCACTGCTGCTGCTGCGCGCCGAAAAGGGTTACATTATCGTCGGCAAGGATACGGACGGCGCGACCCGTCCGCGCGATCTCGGCCTTCACGGTCCGCTCCGGAACAAGAAGGTCGAATTCCTCGGCAGGCGCTCGCTGCTGCTCGACGAAGCCCAGCGGGAAGCGCGCCAGGAATTCGTCGGGCTGGACGTCGCCGATGGCGGCCCGATGCTGCCCGCCGGCGCCCATGGCGTCGAAATCGCGGGCGGCAAGCACCGCTCGATCGGTTATGTCACGTCGAGCTACGAGAGCCCCAATCTCAAGCGCTCGATCGCGCTCGGCCTGATCGAGAACGGCATGAGCCGGCATGGGGACGTCATCGACATCCGGCATTTCGGCGAGATCCGGAAAGCGAGGATCGTCCAGCCCTGCGCCTTCGATCCCGAAGGAGGACGCCTCAATGCGTGATCTGGCGAAAAACTGGCCCGCCCTTCCCGACTGGGAAACCCATATCCATGAGGACGGCGGCATCCGGGTGACGACGGTCGGCGGGCTCGCCCAGCACCTCGTCTCGGGACATCTCCACGCCTTCGGCGAAGGTACAGGCGCCCTGGGCCTCGCCAGGCATCCGACGGCGGTGCTGCGCATGGCTCGGGATCGCCTGCTCGTCGTCGACGGCGACCCTGCCGCGCTGCGCAATGGCTGGCATCCGGAAGGTTTCGCCGTCACCGATGTCTCATCGGTCTATCATGTCTTCGAGATCGCCGGTCCCGGCATAGTCGCCCTGCTCCGGGAGGCCCTCGCCATCGACCCCGTCATCGGCTCGCCCAGCGCCGCGGTGGTCTTCGCCGGAATCCAGGCCGTGCTCTATCGCTACAACGACGATACAGTGCTACGCCTCCATGTCGAGCGCGGCCACGCCGCCTATATCCTCGATTGGCTGCGGGCGAGGCAGGACGACGGGCGGATACGGGATAGGTTGGAGTAGCCGAAGGGAGGGCGCATCGGCGCCGCCATTCGGGTTCCGGCAAGCGCCGAAACCACAGCCTTCTCCTATCGAGCATGCCCGCAAGATGCGGCAGGAAGCCGCGCGCTCTGCCGACCCTCCAAACCATGTTGCACACCGCCATGGAGCCGTGGCCAAAAGCAACGGCTACGCGGCGGCCGGCATGACCCTACGCTTTTGCGGAATTATGTAGCAAATGTGACCTTTCAAAGCGCGCGATATCTTCGATCTGGCCGGCACGTATCTGGCTCTTCGAGATGAGCTTCTGGTCGCTGCTCAATCACCGTTCCTGAATCCGACAGTGCTGCAACGCGTTCGGACTCGTCTGGCGGCGCGAGAGGCCGAATTCGTTCGTGAGATCGTTGAAGAAACCAACCCTACAGACTTTGGGAAAAGCTATATCGCCGACGCTCTCCAATTGGCTCATGAGGCACTCGACTTCATGCAGAATAGACCCACAGTAGAAAGCGGCTCAGATTTTAGCCCGTGGCATACGGCACGTTGTTGCCTCTCCGTGGCTGTCGATGGACAAGCCGTTAACCCTTCCCTGACCTGCCGATCGCCTCTCGTCCGTCCGCCTGGTAAGGCGATCCCATGATGATGAGATCGATACGAATAGCTGCTGACCACCGACCGCCGCTCCGGCGGCCATCAGCCCGCATTCGCTTCGAGGTGACCATGATCCGCAAGCCCGCCTTCATCTTCCCGAACGCCTACGATCCCTTCGAAGAAGAGGTCCGGAGGTTGGAAATACCATCGGTGCGCCTGGCTTGATCCAGCGAAGCCGTCGGGGCAGCACCCGCTGCTCTTCTCGGCGCTGTCTAGAACGCGTATCTCCTCGACCATGGCTTCGAGGAACTGTTCATAGGTTTGGGCAGGCGCGTTCATAACTCACACCTCCGTAATAACCCCTCCGGACGCCGAAGCGCCCGGAAATTTGTTCGAT
>JAGRLJ010000400.1:0-612 GCA_020441805.1 Rhizobiaceae bacterium | reverse complement strand
AGCCAAGCACCGAAACCAATCAGCTGCATCCGCTGGTCGCTCCGCAAGTATCGCATTTTTCACATGTTCCGTTCCGGACCATGGTGAAGTTCTGGCACTCCGAGCACATATTGCCGGTATAGCCCTGCATGATGGAGCGCGCCCGGCGTTCGTTCTGGGTGGACTTGGCGTCCGCCTTGGCGCTGGCCGCGTCCGCCGCCGCCTTGTCCGAGAAGATGTCGGTGTCGGTCGCGGTTTCCTCCGTGGCGATTTCCTCGGCGAGTTCGGCCTGGCGCTCCTCATAGTCCCGGCGGAAGGCCGTGGCTTCGGAGGCGTCGAGATCGAGCTTGCGGGCGGCGCCGCCGAAGCTGATCACCGAGCCGCCGCCGGAAAAGGCGCGAGCGCCCTCGCCTGCCGCGCCCTTGGGCTCGGCGGACGGACCATGGCCCGAGACCAGCATCGGCTTGTGGCCGCGCGTCCAGCCCGAGGAGAACGGGTTGGTCTTGCCTTCCTGGATGCCCTTGCCGAGCGCGGTATTGCCGAAGTCCGACGTATCGACATGGGCGAGATCGTGCCGGCTGAGATAGGAGACGGCGAGCTCGCGGAAAACATAGTCGAGGATCGAGGTCGCGT
>JAGRLJ010000059.1 GCA_020441805.1 Rhizobiaceae bacterium | reverse complement strand
TGCTGCTCTATCGTCTTGCCGAGGCCGTTGAAGGCGGTGGTCCGGTGCCTTTCGGTGTCCTGCACTCGGTGGCCCCTGTCGTCGCGGTCCACCTTGCTTTCCGAGTAGCGGGGGCGCGAGGTCGCGAGGGTGAAGTGGGTGATCCTGGTGCCGCCCTGGGTGGTGCGGGTTTCCGGGTCCTGGCCGATGTTGCCAGCGAGGATGACGATGTTCTGCATTGTAGGTCTCCGTTGCTTCTCGGAGGAACCATTCCCTCCGACGAGACCCGGCCAAGGCCGTCTGGAGACTCCTGCATCGCCGCCTCCGGCGGCGGCTTGACGCCCAAGGTCCGGGTGGAGCGGGCAGCCGCGCCCCGCGCGGCAACACGGCCGGAAACCGCGGGGGTTGCCGGAAGGAAACAGAACGGACTTAGGGGATCAGTCAGTCGGAGGGATTGGTGCTTCCGTAAGCCCGATGGAGACTGGAGCCAGAACAGCATCCTTGCTGGCGCCAGATGATGACAGGGCCAGACGCACCGCCCCGGAGGCTCACCGGCCACGTCCCAGTTCGCCTGCCGATCAGCGCTCTGGCTTCGCAGGCAAGCGAGGACTTCCGCGAGAATGAGACGCCTACCGGGTCAACGCGCCGATGGCCGGATCATCGTTCCAAGGAACGTGGCTCGACCCAGGGCATTGCAGCAAGGCATGAAGATGTTCGCGGCGCAGCTCTACGCACAGTCCCACGGACGGATCAGCCCGGCATCAATCGCCGTGCTCGCAGATCCGGCCCGATGCCGACGCACCGGGCCGGACGGGGCGACCGACACGGCAACGGCATGTCCAGCGAGGGCGATGACGCTCTGTACTTATTGGATGGCCGGAGGCTTGGTGGCGAAAGCTGCCGGGATGGACATGGGAATGATGGATCGCCGCCGCCCCATGTCAGCGCCCCGTGTCAGCGATTGAAGCCGAATGGCGGAAACGCGCCGCAGGCGTGGTTCCGGCGCAGCCGAAAGCGCGGCCCGAAGGGCGGCATCCTTTCTTTCAGGTCCATGCCGCCAGCATCACCGAAACGACACTATCAACGTGAAAGCGCAGCCGTTCCGACCGCATTGAGATTCAGCACCGCGGCGATGCCGATGACGATGCCACCGATCCCGCCGAGGATGTTGATGGCGATGGCCGAGTCGATCATGTGCTTGGTCACGCCATGAACCAGTGCGAAACCCGCGATGACGGCCGGAATGGCGAAGATGGCGAGTGCGATCAGGCGCAAGGCCGGGTTCTTGGCAAAGCCGAGGACGCCGATGACGAGCACGATGGAGCCCACGGCCGCACCGATGGCAGCAAGGGCGGAAAGCCAGAAGCCCGAGCCGGTCGCATAGACATATTGGAACGCGGTAATGCCCGTCATCACTGGCAGCGCATAGATGGCGAGATGCCAAGCGATCACGCAGAAGGTGATGGTGAGCGAGATGGCGAGAAGGATCAGCGTCATGGAAACCTCCAGATAAAGGCATGAGGATCACGACAGGCTGCCGGGAGATACGCTCCGCCTGCGACTGTTCTGCTTCGCCGGTTCTTCGCAAAAGAGAAGACGCAGCTTTTCGGCGTTCGTCAAGCCAGCTTGGGGCATCGCATTTGCTGTAGAGACGCGTCAGGAAAATGCGAACAGGCAAGTAACGATCAATGGGACGGCGCTCCCGAACTGGCATCACCCCCGCTGGAATTCTATCAGTGTTCAAAAAGGGGGAATCATGCCGACGACAATGTGTGACCTCGCGTCCAAGCTGCCGCTTTTGATCGGCCAGCTTCTCGATCGCGAAAGCCATCTCAAGCGCGGGCGCTTTCGAGAGGAGACGATGACCGATATTTTCACGGGCGCTCTGGCCGCGTTTGCCGGCTCCAATCTCGTGATTCAATATCCGGTCGAAGTCGAAACCGGTGGCGACATCGATCTGCGCTTCTGGCACGCGGCGAGTGGCCGCAACCTGTTCGTCAGGATTCAGGCCAAGCGTCTGAATGCGGAAAGCGATGTCGCGAAAACGAAGCAGGTCAAGATCAAGAACCGCGCCTATAACGAGCTGCTGCACAAGCCGCCGAAGGCTCTGGATTACCAGTTCCGGACTCTGCGAGACGCGCCCGATCCGTGGATACCGCTCTATATGTTCTACAACCACCACAGCGTAACGCGCGATCCCGCCTTTGCAGGGACGACGCCGACCGTCCGGGGGATCAATCTGGCCTTTGCCTGTGACATCGCCGAAGAGCTGGAGCTGAAGCTGGCTTCAGCGCCTAAGAAAAGGCTGAATCACAAGCGGCTGAGTCATCTGCAGAAGCACTTTTTTGGGATCGAAGCGATCCTGTGCCCGCCTGGTAGCTGGAATGACGAAGGCGTTCCGCCGCCGGATTTTGTGCAGAAATCCCTGAGAGAGTTCTATCGTCAGGATGTGGCCAGCATCGAAGGCAAGGATGATCGGGATGCGGTCTTCCGTCGCCTCATGGAGCCGAGCGGCCTCGTCGTCCGCAGCGATGTCGCCCGCCGCTTGCCGGACGGTCCGTCGATCCGCGTCAGGCAACATGACGTGGACGTTCCGACGATCACTTTCATTTCGGGGCGAACGACGGATGATCGGACGCCCAACATCACCAACAATCCCGACGCTGCGCAAGGGTGAGGTGAATGGCGGCGCTCACGCGCCGCCGCCGTGCTTCATGACCGGGATGCCGAGCTTGCGGGCCTTGTCCGCGAGATTGTCCTGAATCCCGGTTCCGGGGAAGTGGATGACCCCGATCGGCATGGTGTCGAGCATCGTGTCGTTGCGCTTGAACGGCGCTGCCTTGGCGTGCTTGGTCCAGTCGGGCTTGAAGGGGATTTGCGTGACCTTGCGGTTGCTGGCCCATTTCGCGGCGATGAGTTCGGCGCCCTTCGGGCTTCCACCGTGCAGCAGCACCATGTCGGGGTGCTTAGCGTGAACCTGATCGAGCTTGGCCCAGATCAGGCGATGGTCGTTGTAGTCGAGACCACCGGTGAAGGCCACTTTCGGGCCGGGCGGCAGGAGCACCTCGTTCTCGGCGTGCTTCTTCGCGGCGAGGAAGTCGCGGCTGTCGATCATCGCGGCGGTCAGGTTGCGATGGTTGACCATGGAGCCCGTGCGTGGCCGCCAGACTGAGTGGGTGTGGCGCTCGAAGTGATCGCCGGCCTGGTCGCGCATCAGCTCGAAGGCGTCGCGCCGTTCGAGAAGGGTCTGCCCCTCTGCCGTCAGGCGCTCCAGTTCGACGGACTTCACCTCGGAGCCGTCCTGTTCCCTCTGGAGGCGGCGCTGCGCGACTTCGTTGTCGTCCAGCTCGCGTGCGATCCGGTCGCCGGCGCGCTGAAAGAGGTTGACCGTGCCCCAGAGCAGTTCTTCGAGGTCGGGTTCGAGGCGGGTGTCCGAGAGCGCCACCACGAGGGCGTCGAAGATGTCGGCGATGCTGCCGGCCACCACATTGCCCTCGGGGAGCGGCCGCGGGTCGGGTTCGTCCTCAAAGGGACGGTAGCCGTAGAGCGCCAGTTCCTGAAGGACGTGATCGGTCGGGGAAGATGCGTGGTGCGGTTCGTAGTCGGTGTCGTGGTGTTCGGTCATAGCGGTCTGCCTTCGGCTGGAAGCCGCGCCCATCGCGGCCTTCGTGGCGACGAAAGGCGGCGGGCGGGACGGACCTGCACCGGACGCGTAGCGGGAGGCCGGAACGCAGAGGAGGATGACGGGGGCCGGCGATTTTGCTTCGCGATGCAAAGCGTCCGCAGGACGCGGCGGAAAATCGTTGGCAACCGGCATTGCCTGTCCGGCACGACTGACGCCCCGATCGCCCTCTCAGAAGGCCGTGGGTGTGGCCTCCCCGCGCCGGAGGTAGACCGCTATGGCCGAACCGGCCCCGCGATACAGCGTTGCCGCTACCACCTGACCGTGACCGATCAGGCCGCCAGCAACATGAAGCGGGCTATGTCCTGCGAGACGATCTGGTCGCGCAGCCGTGCCGCCAATGCGTCGTGGCCGAGCAGCCTGAGATCTTCGTTGAAGTCGCCGAGCCGTGGCGTGAGCACGACCGCCTCGATCCCGACCGCGCTCGCACGCTCTGTCAAGGTCGCCATCGCGCCGTCGCCGGCTGGATCGTTGTCGCGGGCGATATAGAGTCGCCGCAGCGTCGTCGGGAACAGGATGGCGCTGAGATGGGCCGCCGAGAGCGCCGCCTGTGCCGGCATCATGGGCAGAACCGAGCGGACGGACAGCACCGTTTCGATGCCTTCGCCGGCCGTCATCACCTCGCTGCCCACGCCGAATCGGACGGCGTTCCCAAGGAGATCACCCATCGCACGCCGGGGCGTCTCGATCGGCGCACGGCCAAGATGCGCCTCGCTGAAGCCGTCGGGATCGAGCCAGGTGCGGTGCGCGCCCGTAATCGTGCCGGCGGGGTCGGTGACGGCGGCGACCATTGCCGGCCATGTCTCGGTCGGAGCGTTCTCGTCGGCCCGATAGTAGCAGCGGGGGTGGAAGCGCAGGCTTGCGGTTTCGTGCAAAGCCGTAATGGCGCGGTTCCGCAAATACGTTTCCACGAGCGTCTGCCCGACGGGCTTCGCCATGGCAAGGAGCCGCCGTGAGGCTTCGGGCGATCCTGTCGGGACCGATGCCGGGCGTCCGTCACGATCACCGGGTTCGGGTTCAGGATGCGGCAAGGCCAGGAAGGACCGGGCCTCGTCTGCAATGTCCTTGAAGTCGATCAGCCCGCAGCTTTCGCGGATGACGTCGAGAAGATCGCCATGTTCGCCGGTGGCGGAATCGGTCCATTTGCCGGCTGCGCCCTTACCGGTTTCCGGCCCGGTCAACCGAACGAACATCGACCGGCCCGGTGTGTTGCGGACATCGCCGACCTGCCAGTATCGCCCGGCGCGATGGCCGGACGACAGATAATGACGGCAAACCGCCTCGGCCTGCCGGCCGAGACGGATTGCGAGTTCGCCAGCGTCGAAGCGGGCCATTTACGCCGCCTCCCGTTCGCCGATGCGCTCGACCGGCCAGCGTTCGAGCAGCTTTACGAGCACGATTGGCCCATTGGCGTCGACCGGCACGAACATCCTGAGCTTCCACGAGATGATTTCGTGGAACAGGCCATAGGCCGACAGCCGCTCGCGCATGGTGTCGGTGAAGCCCGAGAGTTCGATGCGGTTCGCGCCCATGACACGAGCGCGTCGAAGCTGAAGGCCCTCGGCGAGATCGAGGATCGTGCGGCCGTCCATCAGCGCCATGAAGGCGTCATCAGGCGTGAGCGTCGTCGTGCTGGTCGTGGTCGCATTGGCGGCCCAGGCCGGAGAGACCTTGCGGCCGATGATGCGTTCGCCGTCATCGGTCTGGAGGCGATACACCCGCGTCGATTCATTCGGCAGGCTCTTCCAGATCGGCAGCAGCAGGCCGGTGACGACATGGATCGTGCTGTCGGCAAACTCCGGCACCTCCGCGATCTCAGCGGTCCAGGCGGCGGCGAAAGCATCGTGATCGGCCTCGATCCAGTGGGTTTCGTCCATCGCGCGCACCGGCATGTTGTGCGCTTCCATCGGTCGCAGGAGACGCACCCGCCGTTCGATCTCGCCATCGTCGAGCATGATGCTCGTCGTCGGTACCTGCACGGCGGCGCGGCCCGAACGCTCGTTGACGAGGAGCTTCGCGCGCCGGTCAGCGAGGTGGCCGAGAGCGGCGGCGAGCGTCAGCGGACGATTGCGCTCGCGCTGCGTGATGGCGAGCAACCGCGTCTCGGCGCCGGTGCCCGGATGGACATAGATTGTCTTGCGGTCGGTGACGATGAACCGTTCGGCGGTCAGCGTCTCCAGCCCTGCGTCATAGGTGCCGCTGGCGATGGCGCCCTCGATGCGCGCCGTCAGCAATTGCTCGAAGGCGGTGAAGAGGACGCCCTGAAGCTCGATCGTCAGCGCCAGCAGGCGATTGAGAAAGGTGGTGATCGGCGGCAGCTCGTCCTTGATGCCGGTCGAATCCATCAGCTTCAGGCCGGTGGCGGACTCGAAGCGGTCGAGCGAGCAGCCCTCGACCTTGCCGCGCACCAGCAGCATGTAGAGCTGGCGCAGCGCATCGCGCGCATAGGGGCTTTCCAGATTGTCCTCCGGGCGGAACAGACCTTGCCCGCCCGTCTGGCGCTGCCCGCGCGTGATCGCGCCGAGCGTGTCGAGGCGACGGGCGATGGTCGAGAGGAAACGCTTCTCGGCCTTCACGTCCGTCGCGATCGGGCGGAATAGCGGCGGCTGCGCCTGGTTGGTCCTGTGCGTGCGGCCGAGGCCCTGGATGGCGGCGTCGGCTTTCCAACCGGGTTCGAGCAGGTAGTGAACGCGCAGGCGCGTGTTCCGCGCCGAGAGTTCGGCATGGTAAGAGCGCCCCGTCCCGCCAGCGTCGGAGAAGATCAGGACGCGCTTGGCGTCGTCCATGAACGCCTGCGTCTCAGCGAGATTGGCCGAGGTTGCGCGGTTCTCGACCACGAGCCGCTGGCCTTTCCTGACGATCCGGCGCGAGCGGCCCGTCACCTCGGCCACCATGTCGGTGCCAAAGTGCTGGACGATCTGGTCGAGCGCGCCGGGAACGGCCGGCAGGCTCGCCAGCTTCTCGATCAGCTCGGTGCGGCGGGCGACGGCTTCACGGCTCTCGACCGGCTGGCCGTCACGCATGACCGGGCGGGACGAGACCTTGCCGTCGCTGTCGGTGAAGGGCTCGTAGAGCTGAACGGGGAAGCTGGTTTCGAGGTAGGACAGGACATATTCGCGCGGCGTGATGTCCGCCCGAATATCGTTCCATTCCTCGGTCGGGATGTCCGCCAGACGCCGTTCGGTCAGCGCCTCGCCGGTCGAGACGATCTGGATGACGGCGGAATGGCCGTCTTCGAGATCGGCTGTGATCGACCGGATCAGCGTCGGCGTTTTCATGCTGGTGAGCAGATGGCCGAAGAAACGCTGCTTGGCGGACTCGAAGGCCGAGCGGGCGGCGGACTTGGCCTGCTTGTTCAGCGTGCCGGACGATCCGGTGATGTTGGCGGCCTCCATCGCCGCGTCGAGATTGTTGTGAATGATGGCGAAAGCGCCGGCATAGGTGTCGTAGATGCGGGTCTGCTCCGGCGTCAGCGCGTGCTCGACGAGCTCGTATTCCACACCGTCGAAGGAGAGCGAGCGGGCGGTGTAGAGGCCGAGCGCGCGCAGGTCGCGAGCCAGCACTTCCATTGCCGCGACGCCGCCGGCCTCGATCGCCTCGACAAATTCGGCCCTGGTCGAGAACGGGAAATCCTCGCCGCCCCAGAGGCC
>JAGRLJ010000399.1 GCA_020441805.1 Rhizobiaceae bacterium | reverse complement strand
AGACGGCCTTCGGCGGAGGGATACGCAAGGACAGGGTCGCGGATTTCCATGCCGATGGCGGCGACGGAATCCAGGACTATGTCGTCCTGTGGACGGAGCACTACAAGATCAAGGGCGACGAGGACCACACCGTCATCGACCTCGGCAAAGGCAAAGGCAACAGGCTCACCCTTGAGGGTGTAGACAAGGCGGATTTCACCGTCGATGATATCTATTTTGCCTGAGAATGCGCATGATCCTCCGACACCGGAGGGAACCCGGCTCGGCGACGACGCCTTGCCCCGATGACCGGTTTCGGAGGATTCCATGGACGGATTCCAATATCGACCCCGTCTGGGATGCCTTGCTCGGCGAAAATACGGAGAAGGCGGTCATCCGGCTCGTTGGGCTGGTGCTCGCCTTTGTCGTCCTCGGCGGCACGGTCTTCTGGCTGGCCTGCTGAGAACCTGCCGCATCCGGGGCGCCGCCGCTGGATTGGCCATCGTTTCCACCTTTCCTCGCGCCGGCAGGTTTCAATACCAGATCCGCGCCTGCGGTGCCGGCGCATCGTCGCCTGACGGAGACTTCCGAAGCCGCTCGCTGACTCTCTGCCAGAGCGTCGGTGCGCGCGCTTCGGCTTCATCGTCGGCGAAGCCGTGGACGGGACCGGTTCCCGACCAAGCCTCAAGACCCGAAAGCGGATGAACGGCGCGAATGTCGATTGCGGTGGCGGGGTTCATGGGCGGTCTCCTCGTTTCGCGGTCACCGACAAACCACTGGGCCACGACAAGGTTCCGCCGGAGTCACCTCATTCCGGCATGGAGGAGTCAGAAACCGTCGCGCCCGCGAAAGCGGCGTTGATAGTCCGCATCATAGAGGGCGCTTTCCCGGAAACCGTCAGCAGTGAGCCCAGGCCCGACGAAGATCAGCGCCGTGCGTTCGATGGGGTCGGCGGCGACAAGCGTCTCGATGGTCGAGAGCGTGCCGCGCAGGATGCGCTCATCCGGCCAGCTCGCCTTGACCACGATTGCGACCGGGCAATCCGGACCGTAGAGCGGCGTCAGCTCGGCGACCACCTGCGGCAGCGCATGGATCGCGAGATGGATGGCGAGCGTCGATCCCGATCGGCCGAAGACGGTCAGCGTCTCGCTGTTGGGCATGGGCGAGGCGCGGCCGGAAACCCGGGTCAGGACGAGGCTCTGCGCCACGGCGGGAATCGTCAACTCGCGGCCGAGCGCCGCCGCCGCCGCCGAAAAGGAAGGCACGCCCGGCGTCATCGTATAGTCGATGCCGTGGCGCTCGAGCCGCCGGATCTGCTCGGCGACCGCGCTCCAGACGGAAAGGTCGCCGGAATGAAGCCGCGCCACATCCTTGCCGTTCGCGGCTGCGTCGAGGAATTCCGCCTCGATCTCGTCGAGCGACATCGGCGCTGTATCGACGATACGTGCATCGTCGGGGCAATAGGTCAGAAGCTCCGGGGAGACGATCGAACCGGCATAGAGGCAGACCGGGCATTCGCCGATCAGCCTTGCGCCACGCATCGTGATCAGGTCGGCGGCCCCCGGCCCCGCGCCGATGAAATGTATCGTCATGTCTCAGTCCTTCCTGACCCAGCTCCACTGGGTGACGGGCATGGCCGGCCGCCAGCCCTGCATGCCGCCCACCGCTGCGGCGCGCGCGATATCGATGCGAATGAGCGAGCCGCCGAGCCGGGCCTGATGGGCGAGCAGCAGCGCTTCCATTTCCAGCGTGACGGCATTGGCGACCAGGCGGCCGCCGGGCTTGAGCGCCGCGACCGCAGCGGCCATCACGCCCGGATCGCTGCCACCGCCGCCGATGAAGATCGCGTCGGGTTGCGGCAGTCCCGCCAGCGCCGCCGGCGCCGAGCCCATCACCACCTGGAGACCGGGCGCGCCGAAGCTCGCGGCATTGCGCGCGATCCGTGCCGCCCTGTCCGCATCGGCTTCGATCGCGATTGCCCTCATGGCCGGATGCACCAGCATCCATTCGATCGAGATCGAGCCCGAGCCGCCGCCGATATCCCAAAGAAGCTCGCCTTTACGCGGCGCGAGCGCGGAAAGCGCCACGGCGCGGATCTCGCGCTTGGTGATCTGGCCGTCATGTTCGAAGAAACCGTCGTCGATGCCGCTCGAAAGCGGAATGATCCGTGCATCCGGCCCGGCGACGACGTCGACGGCACAGACATTGAGGCTGTTGACCGCGTCAAGCCGGAACGCATCCGCGCGATGACGGGTGATCCGTTCCCGGGCGCCGCCCAGCGCTTCCAGCACGATCAAGGACGATCCGCCGAAGCCGGTTTCGGTCAGGAGCGCCGCGAGCGTCGCCGGTCCCTTATCGTCCGAGGTCAGCGCGAGGATCCGAGAACCGGGTTGCAAATGCGGGCGGATCAGGTCGATGGGCCTGCCATGCAACGATATGAAGGACAGGTCCTGAATCGCCCAGCCCAGGCGCGATGCCGCCAGGCTAAAGGCGGAGGGCGCCGGAATCGTTCTCATTTCCGCAGGATCGATGCTGCGCGCCAGCGTCGCACCCATGCCGAAATGGAAGGGATCGCCGGAGGCGAGCACGCAGACATTGCGCCCCCGCCCCGCCATGATAAAATCGACGGAACGCTCGATCGGCGAGAGCCAGGCATGTCTCTCGCCAGTGATCAGACTATCCGCCAGGTCGAGATGCCGCCTGCCGCCGCAAACGAGATCGGCCCCGGCGATCCTGCGCTTGGCCTCGTCGCCGAGCCCCGCTATACCGTCCTCGCCGATGCCGATGATCGTGAGCCACGGCGTCGATTTTGAAAGTTCAGCCATGGCCGGTCACCGAATCCTGATCCTGGGCGGCACGACGGAAGCGCGCGGGCTGGCTGAAAAGCTGGCAAGCCGCGGCGATATCGCGGCGACCATTTCCCTTGCCGGCCGGACGCTCGACCCGAAACCCCTGCCCTTGCCGACCCGGATCGGCGGTTTCGGCGGGGTCGAGGGGCTCGTTGATTACCTGGCTCAGGAGAATATCGGCCTCTTGATCGACGCCACCCATCCCTTCGCCAACCGCATATCGGCCAATGCCGCCACGGCGGCTGAGCGCGCCGGTTGCGCGATCTTCGCGCTCCGGCGTCCGGCATGGGAAGCTATGGCGGGTGATCGCTGGACGCGCGTCGCCGATATCGATTCGGCAGTGGCCGCGCTCGGAACCATCCCGCGCCGCGTGTTCCTCGCCATCGGCCGGCAGGAGGCGGCGCGCTTCTCGGCGGCGCCCTGGCATGGTTATCTCGTACGCAGCGTCGATCCCGTCGATCCGCCGCTCGGCGTAGCCGATTGCCGCTATATCCTGTCGGGCGGGCCGTTCACGGTCGAGGACGAGAGGCATTTGCTCGTGGAGAACCGCATCGACGTCGTCGTCAGCAAGAATTCCGGCGGCGCGGCCACCCATGGCAAGATCGCGGCCGCCCGTGACCTCGGTCTCGACGTGGTGATGATCGAGCGGCAGGAGCCGCCCGGCATCGCCGCCGTCGGCACGGTCGAAGCGGCTCTGGCGCTGATCGATCAAACGTTGCCTCCGGCATGGAAACGCGGCGTATAGACGAGGTTCGGCTTGCCGGCGCGGTCGATCACCCGCGTCTCGGGCGAGCCGATCATGACGCAGGTCGCCATGTCGGCGACGGCGGGATCGGCCTCGCTCAAGGCCATTACGGTGATCTTCTCGTCGGGCCGGCCGGCCGCGCGGCCGAAGATCACCGGCACGCTGGCCGGCAGGACCTCGCGCAGGATCTCGAATGCCTTGCCGAGCTGCCACGGCCGCGCCTTGCTGATCGGATTGTAGAGCGCGATCACCAGCCCCGCCTCGGCGACCAGCCTGAGCCGCCGTGCGATCACGTCCCAGGGCTTGAGATTGTCGGACAGCGAGATGGCACAGAAATCGTGGCCGAGCGGCGCGCCGATGCGCGCGGCGACCGCCAGCATCGCGGTGACGCCGGGCGTGACGACAAGGTCCACCTGCCGCCATTCCGCCGGCCCCTTGTCGATTGCCTCGCAGACGGCCGCAGCCATGGCGAAGACGCCGGGATCACCGCCCGAGACCACGGCGACATCGATACCTGCCGCCGCGCGCGCAAGCGCCGCGCTGGCGCGGTCGAGTTCCTCGCGGTTATCGGAGGCGACCTTTCGCTGGTCACCCCTGAGTGACAGCCGGTCGAGATAAGGAAAATAGCCGAAAAATTCCTCGGCCTTCTCCACCGCCCGGGCGGCTTCCGGCGTCATCTGCTCCGGCATGCCCGGCCCCGTGCCGATGACATAGAGCGTTCCGGTCACGGCTTTCCCTTCCATCCCGGCACGAGCACGATCGAGAAATAGGGCGCCTCGTCGTCCGGCTTGGCGGCGAGCGCGATCGTCTTCGTATTGGCCATGGTGCCGCGCTCGACATAGATGGCGTCGTTGATGCGCCCCGCCTCGGCAAGCGCCCGGCGGATCTTGGGCAGGTTGCGGCCGACCTTCATGATGACGGCCGCCTCGGTATCCGTTAGCCGGCGAACGAGCTGGTCCTCCTCCATCGTGCCGGGCAGCACGGAAAGAACATCGTCGCCCTGCACGATCGGCAGGTTGGCCTGCGACCAGCAGCCCGACATCGCGGTCACGCCGGGAATGACCTCGGCTGGATAGCGCTTGGCGAGCCGGACATGGAGATGCATGTAGGAGCCGTAGAACAGCGGATCGCCTTCCGACAGGACCACGACATTGCGGCCCGCGTCGAGATGTTCGGCAATCGCCCTGGTCGACGCCTCGTAGAAGCCGGTAACCTGGTGGATATATTCCGGACGCGCCCGGTGGATCTCGGTCGTTACTGGATAATAGAGCGGCAGTTCGATCACCCCCTCGCCGACCAGCCCCTCGACAATGCCGCGTCCATTGCCGCGCTTGCCCTCCTTGGCAAACCAGGCGAGCACATCGGCACTGCCGATCGCCTTAACCGCCTTGAGCGTCAGGAGCTCGGGATCGCCCGGTCCGGTTCCCACGCCGATCAGGCGTCCGGTCGCCGCCGCGCTCACAGGCCCTGCCTCGCGAGCGAGTTGAGCGCCGCGGCCGTCATGGCGCTGCCGCCCAGGCGGCCGCGAACGATGGCATAGGGCACGCCATACGAATTCTCAGCGAGCGCCGCCTTGGATTCAGCGGCACCGACGAAGCCGACGGGCATGCCGAGTATGGCGGCCGGCCTGGGCACGGCATCGTCGCGCAGCAGTTCGAGCAGGTAGAAAAGCGCCGTCGGCGCATTGCCGATCGCCACGACCGATCCCGCCATGCGATCGCCCCACAGGCGGATGGCGGCGGCCGAGCGGGTATTGCCAATCTCGGCGGCGATGGTCGCCGTGCGCGGATCGCGCAGCGTGCAGATCACCTCGTTCTCGGCCGGCAGGCGCGCGGCGGTGACGCCATGGGCGACCATGTTGGCATCGCAGAAGATCGGCGCTCCGGCGGCAAGCGCCGCGCGGGCCGCCTCGGCGAAGCCCGGCCCGAATTCGAAATGCCGTGCGGCCTCCACCGATCCGGCCGCATGGACCATGCGCACCGCCATATCGGCCTCGACGTCGCTGAAGCAGCTCAGATCCGCCTCGGCGCGGATGATCGCGAAGGATTGCCTGTAGATCTCGGTTCCGTCGCGAATATAGTCGTATTGCGTCATTGTCCGTCCAGTGTCAGCGCCGCCGCGATCGCCGCCGGCCCCAGTCTGGAGAGGCAGTCGCGGGCTGTTTCGCCCGTTTCCTTAGCGCCTGCCACGAGCGACGCAAGTCTCTCCAAGGCAGTTCCGAGGTCTTTTGCGTCAATGTAGAGCGCAGGCGCATCCGAAGCCGCGCCATTTACGACAAAGCCGTAGCCTGATGGCGTACCCACCAGCGCCAATGCGGCCGGCGCGGGATGAGCGCAACCCTTCGGACAGCCGGACAGATGGAGCGTGATCGATCCGTCGAGCAGGACAGGTGCGCGGGACGCCACCGCCTCGGCGGCGGCCCGCGTCTCGAAATGGGCCGAGGCACAGCCCGACGAACCGGCACAGAGCGAAATGGCGGCGCGCGGCTCGTCCGGAGAGGTCCAGAAGCCATGACGCCGCGCCGCCGCTTCCGCCTTCATGGCTTCGCCGCGATGCAGGCCGGTCAGGATCAGGCCGTGGCCGGGCGAAAGACGGAGGTCGCAAAGACCAAGGATTTCAATCTCGTCGAGGAATCCGATCATATCCCCGGCCCGTGCCTGACGGTACGGAAGGACGAGCCCGACGATCCATCTGTCGTGCTGTGCGCTACCCCCCTCTGTCCTGCCGGACATCTCCCCCTCGGGGGGGGAGATTGGATGTGACGCCCTACCGCTCTCAGCAATCGACGCATCGAATATAGACGACCTCTCCTGGGAGGCGGGGTGTGGCCACACCAAACTCCGAGCGCCGAGAAAGGTTTGGACCTCCGATCGAACCGAAACCTCCGCCGCCGCAGGATCGTAAAGCCCCTCCAGCGTCGCCGCCTCAAGATCCTTGCCCCGCGCGGCCAGCCCGATCGCGGCGATCGCCTCCAGGACGCGCACCACGGCCGCGGCCGCCCCTTCCCGGGTCACGACCGACATCTTGCGCGCCGTTCGATTCGTTCCCCCCGCCGCGAGCAGGAAACGGCCGCCATCGATCGCCGTCAGTCGCACATCGGCCGACACGGCGCCGAGATGAAGCCGCCCTCCACCATCCACCGCGATCGTCAATTTCGGCGCCAGGACAAGGGCTGGCGCATGGGCGCCAGCCGCCTGCCGGATGTCGTCCGCGACCGGGCGAGGATCGATCATCTCCCCGGGATCGAGTCCCGAAAGTGGCGGCACTTCCACCATGACTCCGCTCGCCGGGACGATGCCGGCGTCGAGCACCGCCCGCTCGAAGGGCGCGACCGTTTCCGGGCGCAGCCCGCGCGCTTGCAGGCTCCCCCGGGCGGTGACCTCCAGGATGCCGTTGCCATATTCGGCGGCCGCCCGCGCCACGGCCCGGAGCTGCGCCATCGTCAGCCGGCAATCCTCGGGCCTCAGCCGCGCGAGCAGCCCGTCGCCGGTAGGCATTGGCCGGCCGAGCGTCGGGCAGGCGCCGCGCCGCATCGCGGCGAGATCTGTCTGGAGTTCGGCGGTGGGCCGCGCGGTCATGACGTCTCCCATGGATATCGACTAAACGCCTTCTCGCGCCTCCGGGCAAGCAGGGCCTTGTCCCCGATCAAGGCTCGTCGAAATCCGCCCCCTTGCGCAGGAGATAGATATCCATGATCCAGCCCATCGATTCGCGGGCCGCGCGACGGCGTTCGAGGATTTCCTCGGATATTTCCGAGAGCGGTCCGGAAATCGTGATCTCGTCCGGCGTGCCGAGATAGGCGCCCCAGTATATGGTGGCGTCCTTGTCGTCGATCCCGGAAAACGCCTGCTCTCCGTCCAGCATGACCGCCACTGTCTCGCTCTTTTCCGGAAAGCTCTCCGCCAGCCGGCGCCCGGTGGTGATTTCCACCGGCTTGCCGACCAGGTTGAGCGGAATGCGATGGGCGGAGCAGAGCGCCTGGAGGCTGGTGATTCCCGGAATCACCGCATAGTCGAACGCAAGACCGCCGCGCGCCTTCACGCGTTCGATGATGCGGATCGTCGAATCGTAGAGCATCGGGTCGCCCCAGACGAGGAAGGCTCCGGTCTGTTTCTCGCCAAGCTCGCCAGCAATCAGCCCGGAATGGATATCGGCGATCGCGGCATGCCATTGGTCGACGCTCTGATTGTAGCTGCGATCCGCCGTCCGGCGTTCGGGGACGGCGAATTCCACGGTCCGGCTCGCCGGGTTCGTGACATAGCGGGCGATGATTTCCCGCCGCACCCCGGCCAGCTCGGTCTTTTTCGCGCCCTTGGTCGGTACGAAGAGCACGTCCGCGCTGTTGAGCGCATTGATGGCCTGGATGGTCATGTGCTCGGGGTTGCCTGAACCTATGCCGACGATGAGTATCTTTCGCATGAACCTGTTCCTGTCGGGCGGCAGGATAGACCGGCGCCGAGCCCCCTCCATGCCCCGGAGCGGCATCGGGCGTCAAATGCGAAGATCCGCACGGGGCTTTTGGTCGCCGGTATTTTGCTGTAGCACTTCGGGCAAGGCCCTCAAACGACCGAGTATCCATGCCGCGCGCGTTCCGATCCATCGCCTTCGCCGCCTCCAGTGCCGATGACGCCCAGGCGGCGCTGCGCGATCTGTCCGCGCGCTATGCCTCCGTCTCGATCGAGGAGGCGGATGTCATCGTCGCGCTCGGCGGCGACGGTTTCGTGCTGCAAATGCTTCATCGGACGATGAATTCCGGAAAGCTGGTCTACGGGATGAATCGCGGTTCGGTCGGCTTCCTGATGAACGAATATTCGACCGATGGCCTGCTGGATCGAATCGCCCACGCGGCCGAGAATTCCATTCATCCCCTGAAAATGGAGACGGTCGACCAATCGGGCGAGACGAGGACCGAATTCGCGATCAACGAAGTCTCCGTCTTCCGCCAGTCCTACCAGGCGGCAAAGCTCAGGGTCCGGGTCGACGGGCGCCAGCGGCTGGCCGAACTGATCTGCGACGGCCTGCTGCTGGCGACGCCCGCCGGCTCGACCGCCTACAATTTCTCCGCCCACGGTCCGATCCTGCCGCTCGAAGCGCCGCTCCTGGCATTGACGCCGATCTCCGCCTTCCGGCCCCGCCGCTGGCGCGGAGCGCTGCTCCCCGACCGCGTCCATGTCGAGATCGAGGTTCTCGAAGCGGACAAGCGGCCGGTCAATGCGGTGGCCGACCATGACGAGGTGAAATCCATCGTCAGCGTCCGCATCATGCAGTCCAAGGACGATACCGCGTGGCTGTTGTCCGATCCGGACCATTCCTGGTCCGACCGCATCCTTGCCGAACAATTCATCGATTGAGACGCGTCGGGTTCTCTCCAGGGACATCGCCGCGGGATCGTGGAAAATAGCCATGCGGGGTGGCCTATGCGTCATTTCTGATATATCACATTTCGGATTGGTCTGAATGCGACATATTCGGATCTGATATATCAATGGCGGAGATCCATTTGCCCGAACCCGTCGAATCCCAGAGCCACCTCGCCTATCTCAGGCTCGAAAGCCTGATCGTGACACTCGCGCTGGCGCCAGGTGCGATGGTCACGGAAAAGCAGCTGATCGCCTTGGCCGGGCTTGGCCGGACACCGGTGCGGGAAGCGATCCAGAAGCTGGAATGGCAGGGCCTGATCGCCGTGCGCCCTCGCGCCGGCTTGCAGATCACCGCGCTCGATCCCAGCCATCCGGCCATGATCTACGCGGCGCGGCGTCAACTCGAACCGCTCGCGGCGTGCCTGATGGCCGAACATATCGATGCGGAAGCGCGCGAAGCGCTGATCGGCTGCGCCAAGGCGATGACGGAATGTTCGGTGACCGGCGACAAGGCGGGTTTCCTGGAGGCCGATAAGCTGTTCGACGAGATTCTCGAACGAACCTGTCCCAATCCCTTCATCATCCAGGCGCTATCGGCGCTACAGACCCATGCGCGGCGATACTGGTTTCACGCGGCCGACAATGCGGGGCTGGAGCAGTCCGTCGACCTGCATGTCAAAGTGATCCGAGCGCTGCTGCAACATGATCCCGCCGCATCGGAGACAGCGATGCGTGACCTGATCGACGGCATTGCCGGCGACAG
>JAGRLJ010000398.1 GCA_020441805.1 Rhizobiaceae bacterium | reverse complement strand
GACATGCTGCCCGGCCGGATGGTCGCGGAATTCGTGATAGAAGGTCATGACGCCATGGACCTCGGCGCGCGACAGGTTCAGTTCGCGGGCGATGAGCGGCAGGCTCGCGTCCGGAATGTAGCCGAACTCCCCCTGGACCGCGTGAAGGATCGGCAGCAGCGGTCCCTCCAGCGATTTGAGTTCGCCGACGATGGCCAGCACGCGCTCGCTCACATCGTCCCTCACATGGACATTCATCCTTGCCTCCACCCATGCCGCCGCGCGGCAGTTTCAAGGCCTCGCGACGTTGCGTCCGCGTGGCACAGTCTATCACAGTTTCGGGAAAAGCGATGGCAGAACCGGAACCCTGTCGGTGCTGCCCGTCCACCCATGATGCGGATCGAGCGCGTCGCGGTCAATAACGGGGTTTCGTCGCTTGATAGAAAATTTCTATCGAACTTGCCGTGGCTGCGGCGTTCCGGTCTCGATACCGTGCGAGACATTCGAAACTCTCGGCGGAGTTCATCAGGAATTACGGCATGCTGGCCGGCAAGGCGCCGACCGAGCCGGCGGCGATCACCGGAAACGGACGGGATCGGCTCGTGCCGGTTTCGCACGAGGACTATGGCCGGTTACGAGAGAGCCATCGCCGGGCGCTGCCCGCCGAGGACCCGACACAGGAGGAGCCCGACCTCAACGCTCAGTCCGAGTTGCCGGATGATTGCGCTCATCTCGACGAGCGTCTCAAGGGCTGCAAGCCGGAATGACTTTTCCGAAGCCTGTGGCGGGCATGGTCATTCGAGACCTCGTCTTCGGCGCCCAGAGGCCCGCGCGGGGCACGGGGCGTTCTTCAAGCACCTCGGAGAGCGTTTTCCGTTGCGACAGAATTCCGATGTCGTCAAACCATCTAGCTTCTTTCCCGGATTCCCCCCGCCATGTTGAGCATGGCCGATACCAGCGGCGTGTTCGGCTCCCGCTCCAGCGCCACGACGCCGACCGAATGGCTGGTTTCGGGCTCGATCAGCGGCACGACGGCCACCTCGTCGGCGAAACCGAAGGAACGCGCGGCGTCGAGCGGCATGATCGAAGCCCATTTCCCCGTCAGCACATGGCTGAACAGCACGATCATCGAATTGGATTCGAGTCGGGGGACGACGGTCGCGCCGGCCTCGGCCAGGTGCTTGTTGATGATCCGGCGGTTCTGCATGTCGGGCGTGAGCAGGCAGAGCGGCAATTGACTGACGTCCTTCCAGGTTACGGCGCGCCGGCCGGCGAATTCGGATCGCCGGCCGGTCACCAGGTAATAGCGCTCCTCTATCAGGGGCACGGTGACGACGCGGCCGAGCGGCTCGTTGTCGAGATATGTGATGCCGATATCGGTTTCGAGATTGTCGAGCTGGCTCATGATCTGCAGCGAGGTCGCCGACTGGATCGAGAAGGTCACGCCGGGATGCCGCTCCTGAAAGGGGGCGGTCAGCCGCGGCACGAGCGAGAGCGCGGTCGGGACGGCGGCGATCCTGAGATGCCCGGTCAGGCCCCTGTGGGCGGCGCGCATTTCCTCCTTCATGGTTCGCGCGTCGCCGACGATGCGGCGGGCCCATTCCAGCACGCGCTGGCCCTCCGGCGTCAGCCCCTGGAAGCGGGAGCCGCGCTTGACCAGCATCACGCCGAGCTCGTTCTCGAGCTGCCGGATCGCCGCCGACAGCGTCGGCTGGGTGATGCCGCATTCCTCGGCGGCGCGGCCGAAATGCTGTTCATGGGCGAGCGCCAGGAAGAATTGCAGCTTGTCGATCATTGGGATTCCTCGGTTCGGTTCCGACTTTCAGCCCATCCGGCCGGCCAGCGCAAGAATCCCCTTCATTTCCCGGAGAATTTGCGCTAGAGCGCGTGACTTGAATTGCTATGGTTCCGAGAGGTCTGATCGATGGACAAGTTCACCACGCTGACGGGCACCGCCGCGCCCTATCCGGTCGTCAATATCGACACCGACATGATCATTCCGAAGGATTACCTCAAGACCATCAAGCGCACGGGCCTCGGCACCGGTCTCTTCGCGGAGGCCCGCTTCAGGGAAGACGGCTCGGAAAATCCCGATTTCGTGCTCAACAAGCCGGCCTATCGCAAGGCGCAGATCCTGGTCGCCGGCGACAATTTCGGCTGCGGCTCATCGCGCGAGCATGCGCCGTGGGCGCTTCTGGATTTCGGCATCCGCTGCGTGATCTCCACCAGC
>JAGRLJ010000058.1:3582-14960 GCA_020441805.1 Rhizobiaceae bacterium | reverse complement strand
GCATCATCGGCTGCTCGACCGCCTATCATCTCGCACGCGACCATAAGGCCGATGTCGTGCTGCTGGAGCAGGAGACGTTGACATCGGGCTCCACCTGGCATGCCGCCGGCCTTGTCGGCCAGCTCCGGTCCTCGGCGTCGATCACCCGCGTGCTCAAATATTCGGTCGATCTCTACAAGGGTCTCGAGGCCGAGACCGGCCTTGCCACCGGCTGGAAAATGACCGGTTGCCTGAGGCTGGCCACCAATCCGGACCGCTGGACCGAATATCGCCGCCTCGCCACCACGGCGAAGAGCTTCGGCATGGACATGCACCTCCTGACGCCGGCCGATGTCAAGGCGATGTGGCCGCTGATGAATGTCGACGACCTCGTCGGCGCAAGCTGGCTGCCGACGGACGGGCAGGCAAGCCCATCCGATATCACGCAATCGCTCGCCAAGGGCGCGCGGATGCATGGCGCGAAGCTCTTCGAGAATATCCGCGTCACCGGCTTCGACATCAAGGACGGCCGAATCACGGCGGTGAAGACAACCGGCGGCGACATAGCCTGCGAAAAGGTGGTGAACTGCGCCGGCCAGTGGGCGCGGCAGGTCGGCGACATGGCCGGCATCAACGTGCCGCTACAGCCGGTCAAGCATCAATATATCATCACCGAGAAGATCGAGGGACTGGCGACCGATGCGCCGACGATCCGCGATCCCGACCGCCGGACCTATTTCAAGGAGGAGGTCGGAGGGCTGGTCATGGGCGGCTACGAGCCCAATCCGCAGCCCTGGACCACCGGCGACGTGCCGGACGACTGGGCCTTCCGCCTGTTCGACGACGATTTCGATCATTTCGAGCAGCATATGGAGCAGGCTATCGCCCGCGTGCCGGCGCTGGAAACGGTCGGTGTCAAGCAGATGATCAACGGCCCCGAAAGCTTCACGCCGGACGGCAATTTCATCCTCGGCAGCGCGCCCGAATGCAAGAACATGTTCGTCGGCGCGGGCTTCAACGCCTTCGGCATCGCCTCGGGCGGCGGCGCCGGCTGGGTGCTGGCGCAATGGACCATGGACGGCGAGGCGCCGCTCGACCTCTGGGTGGTCGATATCCGCCGCTTCTCCGGCATGCATCGCGACCGGCAATGGGTGCTCGACCGCACGCTCGAAGCCTATGGCAAGCATTACACCATCGCCTTCCCGCACGAGGAATATGAAAGCGGCCGACCGCGCGTCGTCTCGCCGCTCTACGAGCGGCTGAAGAAACATGGCGCCGTTTTCGGCTCCAAGCTCGGCTGGGAGCGGCCCAACTGGTTCGCACCCGCCGGCATGGAGGCGAAGGACATCTATTCGATGGAGCGGCAGAACTGGTTCTCCGCCGTCGGCGAGGAGCATCGCCATGTCCGCGAGGCGGTCGGCATTTTCGACCAATCCTCCTTCTCGAAATACGAGATGACCGGGCCGGATGCGCTGAAGGCGCTCGACTGGATCTGCGCCAACGATGTCGGCAAGCCGGTCGGCCGGCTGACTTATACGCAGTTGCTCAATACCCGCGGCGGCATCGAGGCCGACCTGACGGTTGCGCGCCTTGCCGACGAGACATTCTATATCGTCACCGGCACCGGCTTCCGCACCCACGACCTCGGCTGGATCGAGGACCATATCCCTGACGGACTCGACGTGACGCTCACCGATGTCACCGAGGACTATGGCACGCTCTCCCTGATGGGACCGAAGGCGCGTGACGTGCTCGCGGCCGTGACCGATGCCGACGTTTCGAACGCCGCGTTCCCCTTCGGCCATGTCCGGGAAATCGCCATAGCGGGCCATGGGGTTCGGGCGCTGCGCGTCACCTATGTCGGCGAACTCGGCTGGGAGCTGCATGTACCGATCGGTGCGACGGGAGCGATCTTCGATGTCCTCATGGCGGCCGGCGCACCGCACGACATCCGCCCGGTCGGCTATCGCGCGCTCGAATCGCTCCGGCTCGAAAAGGGTTATCGCGCCTGGGGCTCGGATATCACTCCCAACGACACACCCTTCGAGGCCGGTCTCGGCTGGTCGGTCAAGCTCAGGAAGAATACCGATTTCCTCGGCCGTCGGGCGCTGGAGCAGGCGCAGACCGCGCCGAGAGGAAAGGTGCTGGCCGGCTTTACCGTCGATGACCCCGATGTGGTCCTTGTCGGCCGCGAGACGATCCTGCGCAACGGCGAGCCCGTGGGTTACCTGACCTCCGGCGGCTATGGCTACACCGTGGGCAAGAATATCGGCTACGGCTATTTGCGCAATGCGGACGGCGTAAGCGACGACTTCCTGACAGCGGGCGATTACGAAATCGTGATCGCCATGCAACGTAGCCCGGCGCGGATCCATCTCGGGCCGCTCGTGGATCCCGACATGAAGAAAATCAAGGCCTGAGGGTTGTGAAATGGCATTCCGCGCGGACCGGCACGCCCATATCGTCATCATCGGCGGCGGCGCCATCGGCACTTCCGTCGCCTATCATCTCGCCCGCGACGGGGCCGAAGATGTGCTGCTCATCGAAAAGGCGCAGCTTACCCATGGCTGCACCTGGCATGCGGCCGGCCTTGTCGGCCAGCTTCGCGGCAAGAAGAACCTGACGCGGCTGATGCAGAATTCGGTCGCGGTCTTCGACCGGTTGGAAGCCGAGACCGGCCAGCATATCGCCTGGAAGAAGGTCGGTTCCCTGCGCCTGGCCGGTAGCCCCGAGCGCTGGAGCGAGATCCGCCGCTCGATGACCCAGGCCAAGGGTTTCGGGGTCGAATGCCATTCGCTTTCAGCCGACGAGGCGTCGGCGCGCTTTCCCTTCATCGTCAAGACGGGCATCGAGGGCGCGGCCTTCATTCCCGGTGACGGCTATATCGATCCCTATTCGCTGACCATGGCCTATGCGAAGGGGGCGCGGCAGAACGGCGCCCGTATCGAGGAAGGCGTCACCGTCGAGGAGATCGTCATCGAGAACCGCCGCGCCGTCGGCGTGATCACCGACGGCGGCAACATAAGCTGCGATATCCTCGTCAATTGCGCCGGGCTCTGGGCCAAGCGGGTGGGGGAAATGGCCGGCGTGGCGCTCGCCGCCGGCGTCGTCGAGCACCAGTATTTCCTGACCGAGAAGACGCTGACGCTCGACCCGAACCTGACGACGCTGCGCGATCCGGACAACAATTTCTATCTCAAGCCCGATACCGGCAGTTTCGCCATCGGCGGCTGGGAGGACGGCTCCAGGGGCTGCTGGCGCGGCAGGCCGCCGCTCGATTTCGGCCGCGAACTCTTCGAGCCCAATATGGAGCGGCTCGAACTCTTCGCGCTTCCCGCCGCCGACCGGCTGCCGGTGCTCAACGAGATCGGCATCCAGACGGTGATCAACGGCCCGATCCCGGTTTCGGCCGACGGCGAGCCGATCATGGGGCTCGCGCCGGAACTCGACAATTTCTACGTCGCCTGCGGTTTCACCGCCGGCATCGCCGCATCGGGTGGCGCGGGCCTCGCGCTCTCGAACATGATGCTGCATGGCGACGCCGGCATGGACCTCTGGCCCTTCGACGTCCGGCGCTTCGGCAAGGTCCATTCCCAGGGCCGCTATCTCGAAGAGCGCGCGGTCGAGGCCTACGGCGCCTATTACAAGATCCATTGGCCGGGCGAGGAAAGCCAGGCGGCCAGGGGCCTTCGCCGCTCGCCGCTTCACGAGCGGCTCGCCGAGCAGGGTGCCATGTTCGGATCGAAATTCGGCTGGGAACGGCCCAACTGGTTTGCCGGTCCCGGCGAGCGTCCGGAAGACGTGCCATCCTTCGAGGGCAAGCCGGGCTGGTTCGACGCCGTGGGCGAGGAGGTTCGCGCCATTCGCGAGCGGGTGGCGCTGATCGACCAGACCTCCTTCTCGAAATTCGAGATTTCCGGCCCCGGCGCAGAGGTTGCGCTGCAACGCATCGCCGCCAACGATCTCTCCGGCCCCCCCGGCAAGGCTGTCTATACCCAGCTCTGCAACGACAAGGGTGGCATCGAGGCGGATGTAACCCTGATCCATGTCGCGAGCGACCTGTTCTACCTCGTCACCGGCTCCGGATTCGGCGCGCGCGACAGCTATTGGGTATCGCGCCACCTGCCGCCGGGCGTGACGCTGCGCGATGTCACCAACCGCTTCGCGACGATCAATATCTGCGGCCCGAAGGCCCGGGACGTGCTGCAATCGGTCAGCGACGACGACCTCTCCAATGCCGCCTTTCCCTTCCTCTCAGCCCGTGAGATCGAGGTCGGCGATGCGAGGGCGCTCGCGGTCCGCATCGGCTATGTCGGCGAGCTCGGCTACGAGCTTTATGTCGAGCAGGACTATGCCGCCCATGTCTACGAGATCCTGAAATCGGCCGGTGAAGCATATGGCATCGCCGATGTCGGTTATCGCGCCATCGACGCCTGCCGGATGGAGAAGGGCTATCTTTATTGGTCCGGCGATATCACGCCCGACTATAATCCCTACGAAGCCGGCCTCGGTTTCTGCGTGGCGCTCGACAAGGGCGATTTCATCGGTCGCGCCGCGCTGGAGAAAATCAAGGCCGAAGGCGTGGCCCGCAAGCTGGTCTCCTTCACCGTCGAGGGTTTTGCGCCCTTCCATGGCGGCGAGGTGGTAATAGCGGGCGGCGCCGTCGTCGGCACCACGTCGAGTACCGGCTACAGCTACCGGTTCGGCAAGACCATCGCCTTCGGTTATCTGCCGGTGGCGCTCGCGGAGGAGACATCCTTCAGGATCGAGGCTTTCGGCAAGATCTATGAAGCCCTGCGCGGCCCGCGTACGCTTTATGACCCGCGCATGGAGAGATTGAAAGCATGACGACGGATTCGGATATCGAGCGCGTGCGGCAGGCCCTGCCGACCATTCCATTCCTCAGATCCTACAAGGGGCCGATCGAACGGCTCGGCGGGCTCACCAACATGGTCTTCCGGCTGGGCGAATATTGCGTGCGGCTGCCGGGCAGGGGAACCGAGGAATATATCAACCGCGAAAACGAAGCGGTCGCCGCGCAGGCCGCCGCGGCCGTCGGCGTCAGTCCGGAGATATTGTACATAGACCGGGCGACCGGCGATATGGTTTCGCGGTTCGTCGAGGGCGCCATGACGATGTCGCCCGAGGCGTTCAGGAGCGTGGCCGGCGCCCCGACGCGCGCGGGGATCGCCTTTCGCAAGCTCCATGACAGCGGCGCGGTTTTCCCGGCGCGGTTCGAACTCTTCGCCATGATTGACGAATATCTCGGCGTGCTCTCGACCAAGGATGTCGATCTGCCCGACGGCTATCACGACGCGCTCCGCGAGGCGGCCTCGGTACGAGAGGCGCTCTCGGTCCATCCGCTTCCCAATGTCTCGTGCCATTGCGATCCGCTCTGCGAGAACTTTCTCGACACCGGCCACCGCATGTGGGTGGTGGACTGGGAATATTGCGGCATGAACGATCCGATGTGGGACCTGGCCGACCTCAGTGTGGAAGGAGAGTTCGACGCCGCGCAGGAAGAAGAAATGATCCACGCCTATTTCGGCGGCGAACCGACGCCTTTCGAGCGTGGCCGCATCGTGATCTACAAGGCGATGTGCGACCTGCTCTGGACCTTGTGGGGCCTGATCCAGCTCGCCAACCGCAATCCGGCGGCCGACTTTCGCGCCTATGCCGATACCCGCTTTGCCCGCTGCCAGGCGCTGATGCGGACGGACGCGTTCAGGACGGCGCTGGCGGATGTCGCCCAAGGGTAGGAGTCCCCGGCGCCACGGCGGCAGCCGGTCGACCAGAGGGCCCATCCATAGCGATGTCGTCCCGGATAGGGAGAGCCGCCGTCCGCCACGACGCTCGCCTCTCGATCAGCCGAGATAATCCGGCTCGTCGCGTTCGAGCAGCGCCTTGACATCGGCGAGATGCCGCTCGGCCTGGCCCGGATAATTCTCGATCTCCTGGGCGACCTTCTCGGCGACGTCGTCGGAAAGAACGCGCAATTTCTGGCCGGTCTGAAGCGCCTTGATATAGGTTTCCGCCGACCGCTCGAAATAATACATCCGGTTGAACGCATCGGCGACGGATTCGCCGATGACCAGCACGCCGTGATTGCCCATGATCATGACCTTGTGCCTGGGATCCTTGAGCAGCCGGGCGCAGCGCTCGCCCTCGTCCTCGAATGCCAGCCCGCCATAACCCTCGTCGATGACATAGCGGTTGAAGAAGGTCGCGCAATTCTGGTCGATCGGCGGCAGGCGCGAGTCGGCGAGCGAGGCAAGCACCGTCGCATAGATCGAATGGACATGCATGACGCAGCGCGCATGCGGCAGATGCCGGTGGATCGAGCCGTGCAGACCCCATGCGGTCGGGTCCGGCGCGTCGGGCTGATCCATCGTGCGGGGGTCGTTGGCATTGAGCAACAGCAGCGAAGATGCCTTGATCAGCGAGAAATGCACCTGGTTGGGGTTCATCAGGAACCGTGTTCCCTCGTCGTTGACCGCGAGTGAAAAGTGATTGGCCACGGCCTCATGCATGTTGAGCCGGGCCGTCCAGCGGAAGGCAGCGGCGAGATCGACGCGCTCCTGGTAATGGGGCAGGTTGGTGAATTTCTGGATCGGGGCGACGCTGGCGCTCATGACGGTTCTCCCATCTTCGGTTGGCGGCAAGGATGCGTCGGACTATCCGCAAGGTCAATGCGGATGTGGCAAGGGATCATGCATCTCGCGCAAATTATTCGGGGGCCGAGGGCGATCCGGAATTTTGTGAGATCGGGACGGTCCGACGGCCCGCCGGATCACGAAAAGGCGGAGACGTTGGGCCGGTCGATGATTTCGCGCAAAGCGAAGGACGAGTTGATCTTCACCACATGCGGCAGGGCCGAGAGCCAGTCGCGATGGATGCGCTCGTAATCCTCGAGATCCTTGCAGGCGACACGCAGGATATAGTCGTATTCGCCGGACATGAGATAGCAGACGAGTACATTGGGCACGCGCTTTACCGCCGCCTCGAATTCGGCCAGCGTCTTGGCAAACTGGCCCGACAGCGAGATATGGACGATGACCATCATCTTGTAGTCGAGCGCCTTGTGCGAGACGCGCGCGTGATAGCCCGAGATCACGCCCGATTTTTCGAGCATGTCGAGACGTCGAGAACAGGAAGAGGCGGACAGCCCGATCCGTTCCGCGAGATCGGCGTTGGAGATCCGGCCATTTTCCTGAAGTGTCCGCAAAATGGCAAGATCGATATGATCCGGCTTCTCCATTGACAGAACCTGCGAATGAATCGTTTCAAAATGCAAGGATATTCGAGCGACGAATGGAAATCAAACCGTCTTTGCAAGGACATTCCGCAGCCTTTGTGGTGGAGTCCGGCTTGCTGGACTTTCGAACACAAACGCGAAACAGGGGGAATTGCAATGCGTATCGGCTGCCCGAAGGAAATCAAGAATCATGAATACCGGGTTGGCCTGACGCCGGCCTCCGTCCGCGAATATGTCGCGCACGGTCATTCCGTGCTGGTCGAGACCAATGCCGGCGCCGGCATCGGCGCCTTGGACGCCGACTATACCGCCGCCGGCGCCCGGATCGCCGCCACCGCGTCGGAGGTCTTCCAGAATTCCGACATGATCGTGAAGGTCAAGGAGCCGCAGCCGTCGGAATGGGTGCAGTTGCGCGAAGGCCAGATCCTCTATACCTACCTGCATCTCGCGCCCGATCCGGAGCAGACCAAGGGCCTGCTCGCCTCGGGCGTCACCGCTGTCGCCTACGAGACCGTGACCGACGATCGCGGCGGCCTGCCGCTGCTGGCGCCGATGTCGGAAGTCGCTGGCCGCCTGTCGATCCAGGCCGGCGCCACCGCTCTACAGAAGGCCAATGGCGGACGCGGCGTGCTGCTCGGCGGCGTGCCGGGCGTGCTGCCCGGCAAGGTCGTGGTCATCGGCGGCGGCGTGGTCGGCCTGCATGCCGCCCGCATGGCCATCGGCCTCGGCGCCGACGTCACCATCCTCGACCGTTCGCTGCCGCGCCTGCGCCAGCTCGACGATATCTTCAATGGCGGGGTCCATACCCGTTTCTCCTCGATCGAGGCGCTGGAAAACGAGGTCTTCCGCGCCGACCTCGTCATCGGCGCCGTGCTGATCCCCGGCGCGGCCGCGCCGAAGCTCGTCACCCGCAAGATGCTCGGCGGCATGAAGAAGGGCGCGGTGATCGTCGATGTCGCCATCGATCAGGGCGGCTGCTTCGAAACCTCGCATGCCACGACCCATTCCGATCCGACCTACGAGATCGACGGAATCATCCATTATTGCGTGGCCAACATGCCGGGCGCGGTGCCCGTGACCTCGGCGCACGCGCTCAACAATGCCACGATCGCCCATGGCCTGGCGCTGGCCGACAAGGGCGCACAGGCGATCCTCGCCGACAGGCACCTGCGCAACGGCCTCAATATCCACAGGGGCAAGGTCACCAACCGCCCGGTCGCCGAAGCGCTCGGCCTCGAAATGGTAGAGCCGGAAGCGGCGCTGGCGGCATAGCCGGCTGGAGCGACGCGAGAGGGCAGGGCGTCATCCGCGGCCTTGTGCCGAGGATGACGTGAGGACCTGCAATGCCGATCCCATCGACGGGGTCAGATCCGCGGATTGGAAGTCGGCTGTTCCTCGGGTTCCACTCGACAATTCACGGCGCCCGGAACAGGTTCGGGTCGCGGCGGGAGAGGCGCACCGTGATGCGGCTGCCCGCCGCGACGGGACGGCCGGCATCGTCGAGGTCGCGGACCATGGAAGCGGTGTGGGTGCGGTCGTCGGCGGGAGAACGATAGGTGAAGGTCACGAAGGTGCGCGGTCTGATCTCGATACCGGCCCTCTCGGCATTCGCCGCCTTCAACCGTGTGCAATCGTCGACCGCGAGCGGGATGGTCTTGCCCTGCTCGAAGCTTGCGCAGAGCGACCGTACGGAGGTGATCTCGACCGAACGGGTCTCGAAGCCCCACCAATTTCGAATCGGATCCCAGAGAAAGAGATAGGCGAGCGCGCCGATCACCAGCGCATATTGCCAGTAATATTTTCGCCTGAACAGGACGAGATCGGGATTCGGCTCCGTCATGGCCTGCATTACCCTTTGAAGATCTTGAGGATTTCGTCGTCGCTCAGCGGACGGACCAGTGCGTCCGACGTCGCGACCGGCGAGAACCCGAACATCTGGTAGAGCTGGATGGCACGGGGATGGTCGAGATTGTTGGTGGTCACCACGACTTTCTTCGGCTCATGCGCCCAGGCGGCATAGAGGGCCTGGAGCAGGAACCATTTGCCAACGCCCAGGCCGAGCGCATGCTCCATCAGCCCGAAATGACAGAACTCGACGAAATCCCCGTCATGCCGGAAGAATTCGTAGAAACCCGCCGGCGCGCCATTGACATAGAGCACGGCAATCTCGGTACGCTTGTCATGCAGGATCGAGCGCAGCGCCTCATCGTCCAGCCGCAGCCGGTCGACCCAGTGCCAGCGGTGGCCGACCTGGTCGTAGAGAAAGCGGTAATAGGCAAGCGGAATATCCGGCACGCGCATCACGGCGGCGCCGATATTGACGGGGAGCGGCAGGCTCTGCCGAGGTGGGGCGGTCATTTCGAGCCGCGTGATATGCGCCTTCAGCGCCCGCGGTTTCCTGGCTCCGGTCGACATCGAGGATCAAGCCTTGCCGGTGACGACGGGCGTATCGCTCCGTCCGCCCCATTCGGTCCAGGAACCGTCATAGAGCGTGTTGTCGGCGTGACCGAGGGAAGTGAGCGACAGCGTGATGATCGCCGCGGTGATACCCGAACCGCAGGAAGTGACCACCGGCCTTGAAAGATCGATGCCCGCGCCTTCGAGCGCGGCCTTGAGGTCGGCGACCGGCTTCAGCCGGCCGTTCTCCGTGAGCTGGCCCGCCGGCATGTTCCGCGCTCCCGGCATATGGCCGCCGCGCAGGCCCGCGCGCGGCTCGGGGTCGGCACCGGCGAAGCGGCCGGGGCTGCGGGCGTCGGCGATCTGGATCCGGCCCTCGGCGACGATCTTCCGCATGCCGTCGAGCGTGGTGACGCGCGATGGGTCGAACCGGGCATGGAAGGTCGCTGGCGCGGGTTCGGGCAGGTCGGAGGTAACGGGACGGCCGTCACGTTTCCAGCCGTCCAGGCCGCCATCCATGACATAGACATTTTGGGCGCCCATGGCGCGGAACAGCCACCAGGCGCGGGGGGAGGCGAACATGCCGATGCCGTCATAGATCGCGATCGTGTCGGTATCCGCTATTCCCATCCGGCCGATGGCTTCGGCGAAGACCTGCGGAGCTGGCACCATATGCGGCAGATCGGTGGAATGATCGGCGATGGCGTCCTGGTCGAAGAGGACGGCGCCGGGAATATGCGCCTCGGCATATTCCTCGGCCGCGTTTCGCTTCTGTGCCGGCAGGTAGAAGGAGGCGTCGACGATCCGGAATTCCGGCGCGCCGAGATTTTTCTCGACCCAGTCGGCGGATACGACGAAGCGGCTTTTCTCGGCTGACATAGGTCTCCTCCCGGTGATGTTGTCCTGGGGTCGAGGGTCGGGCGTTCTTACTCCGGCTTGCCGAACCTGATGCGGAAGCGCCTGTTTTCCCTGCCTTTTTTCTCGATCTTCGCGATCTGGACGTCGCCGACTTCCTGCGTTTCGGAGACATGCGTGCCGCCGCAAGGCTGGCTGTCTATGCCAGCATCCTCGCCGATGCAGACAAGGCTGACTCGGCCCATGCCGAGCGGCGGGCGGACATTCTTCGACTTGACGATGCCGGGATTGGCGGCCAGTTCCCCGTCGGTAATCCACTGGACGTAGACGGGATGATTGGCGGCGACGATGTCCATCATCCTGGCCGTCACCTCGTCCTTGTCGATGGTCTCGGACATGTCGAAATCGACGCGGCTTTCCTCCTCGCCGACCGCCGCGCCGGTGATCGGAAACTGACAGACGACGGACAGGATATGGCAGGCGGTGTGCATGCGCATCAGCCTGTAGCGGCGCGGCCAATCGACATGAAGCGTCAGCGTCTCCCCGGGCGCTGGGCGCGGCTGGCCTTCCAGCGGCTTGTGCAGGATGACGCTCTTGTCCTCGCCATGGACAGTGACGCCAAGTTCGATACGGGAGCCGTCGGCCCGTTCGAGAAAGCCTGTGTCGCCCGGCTGGCCGCCGGACGTGGCGTAGAAGCAGGTGCGGTCGAGTTCGATCGCGCCATCCTCGCGCACCGCCGTGACGGCACCCTCCGCCGTCGAGAGGTAGAAATCGTCACGGAAGAGGGGGAGGGTAGGCATGATGTCAGACAGGCTCGTATGGGGGAGTGATGGTGGATTTGGCGGCGATCCATCCCGGAACCGGCAGATTCTTGGCAGCCAGGAATTCCGGG
>JAGRLJ010000058.1:2440-3493 GCA_020441805.1 Rhizobiaceae bacterium | reverse complement strand
GCAAGCCGGATCGCGCCAGCAATGTTGATGCCCGACGACCCGCCAAGACACATGCCTTCCTCCTCGATCAGGTCGAAGATCAGCGGCAATGCCTCGGAATCGGCAATACGATAGGCAAAATCGGGCTTGAAGCCTTCGAGATTGGCGGTGATCCGGCCTTGGCCGATCCCTTCGGTGATCGAGGAGCCCGGCGCCTTGAACTCACCGGTCGTGTAATATTCATAGAGGGCGGCGCCTTCCGGGTCAGCAAGGCCGATCCGGATCTCGGGATTGAAGCCCTTGAGTCCGGCCGCGACCCCCGCCAGCGTGCCGCCCGAGCCAACGGCGCAGATGAAACCATCGATCTCGCCGTTGGTATCGGACCAGATTTCCGGCGCGGTGGTCTCGATGTGAGCCTGGCGATTGATGACATTGTCGAACTGGTTGGCCCAGACGACGCCATTCGGCTCGGTCCTGGCGAGTTCATCAGCAAGGCGACCGGAAAGCTTCACATAATTGTTCGGGTTCTTGTAAGGGACGGCCGGAACCTCGACGAGCTCGGCGCCGAGAAGACGCAGCGCATCCTTCTTTTCCTGGCTCTGCGTCTCGGGAATGACGATCACGGTGCGGTAGCCCAGCGCCCGGGCGACCATGGCGAGCCCGATACCGGTATTGCCGGCGGTGCCTTCGACTATGACGCCGCCGGGCTTCAGCGCACCGCGTTTCTCGGCGTCTCGGATGATGTAAAGCGCTGCACGGTCCTTGACCGATTGGCCAGGATTGAGGAACTCGGCCTTGCCATAGATCGCGCAGCCGGTCAGTTCCGAGGCTTGGCGCAGCTTGATCAGCGGCGTATTGCCGATAGCGTCGAGGACATTGTCATGAGCCGGCATGGGATTCGATCCGTTCTGGATGGTGCGAAAATATGTTCCGGCTATTTCATGGGCAAGGGTGGCGGCGCAAGAAATATGATGCTGCCGCCATCGCGGCCGGCGGAAAAGCGTTCCGGGACAGGAAATGGACCAGAGATGCACGGGTATTTGTTCCATAATCTATCTTATGCGATAAATATAT
>JAGRLJ010000058.1:0-2420 GCA_020441805.1 Rhizobiaceae bacterium | reverse complement strand
TTGGAGATGCGACAGTCTCGCCTCCTGGCGTACTGGTCAAAGCCAACGCTGGGAAATCGTCAGATCAGGAAATTCCCGAGAACCTCGTTTTCGGTGATGTCCTCATAGGTCAGCCCCGCCGCGTCGATCCGCTCGAACAGCCCCACGAAATTTTCCGGCGCCGTGGTCTCGATGCCCAGCAGGACCGAACCGAAATTGCGCGCCGACTTCTTGAGATATTCGAACCGTGCGATGTCGTCGTTTGGCCCCAAAAGTTGCAGGAAATCGCGCAATGCTCCGGGACGCTGCGGCAGTCGCAGGACGAAATATTTCTTGACGCCGGAAAAACGCATTGCGCGCTCCTTGACGTCGGGCAGCCTCTCGAAATCGAAATTGCCGCCCGAGACCACGCAGACCACCGTCTTGCCCTTGAGACGCGCGGCGCCGAGCCTGTCGAGGGCCGCGACCGAAAGCGCGCCGGCCGGCTCGAGCACGACGCCCTCGACATTGAGCATATCGATCATGGTGACGCAGAGCGCGTTTTCGGGCAGCAGCAGGACCTGCGCGCTGTCGAACCGAGCGAGCGCCGCGAAATTGAGATCGCCGATACGCGCCACCGCCGCGCCGTCGACGAAATTGTCCACCTTCGGCAGGGTCACGATATGGCCGGATTCGAGGCTGCGTTTCAGGCTGGGCGCGCCGGCCGGCTCGACCAGCAGGAAGCTTTCGTCCTTGACGATCCCGTCGAGATAGCCGGTCATGCCCGCCGAAAGGCCGCCGCCGCCCACTGGCATCAGCACGAGGTCCGGCACGACGTCCCCGGGCAATTGGGTCATGATTTCCGCGGCGACGGTCGCCTGCCCCTCGATGATGTCGTCATGGTCGAAGGGCGGGACCATATGGCCGCCCGTTTCCTCGACAAAGGTGCGCGCGGCCGCATAGCACTGGTCGAATATGTCGCCGACCAGCCTGATCTCGATCGTTCCGCCGCCGAATATCCGCGTCTTCTCGATCTTCTGCTGCGGTGTCGTGACCGGCATGAACACGACACCCTCGACCCCGAAATGACGGCAGACGAAAGCGAAGCCCTGGGCATGGTTGCCGGCGGACGCGCAAACGAATGTCGTCCGCCCCTGCCCGCCCCGTCCGATGACCTTGCGCATGAAATTGAAGGCGCCGCGGATCTTGTAGGAGCGGACCGGTGTGAGGTCTTCGCGTTTCAGCCAGATATCGGCGCCGAAGCGGCTGGAGAGATGCTGGTTGTATTGCAGCGGCGTCTCCGGAAAGAGCCCGCGCATGATTTCGAGCGCCGTTTCGACATCTGCCCTGTTCACGATGGCCGTCCCCTGCTGCTTGCGGCTTCCCTATCGCACGAAGAGAGGCGCGAAAAAAGCGCTTCCTCGGCCGGATGACGCGGCTGCGGCGATCGGCCCGCCTTTTCCCCGATTGCCACGGCTTCGAAGGCGTGAAAGACTGGCCGGGTGCCGGAATGTCACTCATGGAGGAGGATTTGCCATGACGGTCGCATTGCATCCCATTATCGACAACGGCGTGACGCCGGGCAGCGGAAGCTTTGCCGGCGGCACGCTTTCCTGCCTGTGCAGTTCGCGCACCGTGCGCCTGAGGATCAAGGGCGACATCGCGCATAATCATGCCTGCGGATGCACCAAATGCTGGAAGCCGGCAGATGCCATCGTCTCGATCGTCGCCGTTACCGGAACCGAGAATGTCGAGGTGGCCGAGAATGGCGACAAGCTCGCGGTGGTGGATCCGTCCGCACTCATCCAGCGCCATGCCTGCCGGGAATGCGGCGTGCATATGTATGGACCGGTGGAACGAGACCATGCCTTCAAGGGCTTGAGCTTCATCCATCCCGAACGGTTCTCGGAAGGCGGATGGGCCGCGCCGGGTTTCGCTGCCTTCGTTTCGTCCGTCATCGAGGCGGGCGTCAGCCCCACCGAGATGGACGGTATCCGCGCGCGCTTCCGGGACCTGGGTCTAGAGCCCTATGACTGCCTCAACCCGCCGCTCATGGACTATCTGGCGACCTTCGCGGCGAAGAAAGCGGGGACGTATCGGGAATAGGCGAGGTCTTACCTTTCGATCAGACCGGATCGAGATCGCCCCTCGCCCAGCCTTCCTGCGTTTCGGCCATGAAATCGGCGAAACGGCCGTCCTCGATCGCTCTTCGGATGCCGCTCATCAGGTCCTGATAATAGCTCAGATTATTCCAGGTGAGCAGCATGCCGCCCAGTGCCTCGTTGGCGCGGACGAGGTGGTGGAGATAGGCGCGGGAATAGTCGCGCGCGGCCGGGCATGACGATTCCTCGTCGAGCGGCCGCATGTCCTCGGCATGGCGGGCATTGCGGATATTGATCCGGCCGCGTCGGGTGAAGGCGAGGCCGTGCCGGCCCGAGCGGGTCGGCATCACGCAATCGAAC
>JAGRLJ010000057.1 GCA_020441805.1 Rhizobiaceae bacterium | reverse complement strand
CTCAAGAATCCGCTGACCTCGCTCAGGAGCGCGGTGGAGACGCTGCCGCTCGCCCGGACGGACGAGTCGAAGAAGCGGCTGATGGACGTGATCCAGCACGACGTGCGGCGGCTCGACCGCCTGATCTCGGACATTTCCGACGCATCGCGGCTCGATGCCGAACTGGCGCGCGCCGACGCCAGGCCGGTCGATCTCGAAAAGCTGCTGGCCGGGCTCTGCGAGATCGCGGGCCAGGTGCGGGCGCGCGGCAAGACGGTGACCGTCACCTTCCAGGCCGACCGCAAGACGGCGGGCAAGGCGGGTTTCAAGGTGCTCGGCCACGAATTGCGTCTCGGCCAGATCATCACCAATCTCATCGAGAATGCCCGGTCCTTCGCACCGGCGGCAGGTGGCCGGATCGACGTGCGCCTGTCGCGCAGGGACGGCAATTGCATCGTCGTGGTGGAGGATAACGGCCCTGGCATCGAGGCCGAGAATATCGACCGGATTTTCGAACGCTTCTATACGGACCGGCCGGGCGCCGAGGATTTCGGGCAGAATTCCGGCCTCGGCCTGTCGATCAGCCGGCAGATCGCCGAGGCGCATGGCGGCTCGCTGGAGGCCGAGAACGTGCCGGGGCCGGAGGGTGAGCGCAAGGGCGCCCGCTTCATTCTCGTCCTGCCCGAGAAGGGATCGTCGTGAGCCGCGTCCAGGCGCATGGCACGGCGATCAAGGTGGGCGAGACCGGCCTCGTCTTCATCGGTCCGCCCGGCGCCGGAAAATCGTCGCTTGCGCTTCAGACCCTGTTCTCGGCGCGGATGGCGGGTCATTTCGCCGCGCTTGTCAGCGACGACCAGCTCTTTCTCGAAGCGGTGGACGGCGGCGTGCGCGCCGTCGGCCCGGCCTCGATCGCCGGGATGATCGAGCTGAGGGGCAGCGGCATCGGGCGGGTGGCGTCGATACCGGACGCCATGATCCATCATGCGATACGGCTCGTCGAGACGCATGCGGGCAACCGGATTCCCGAGGAAAATCAATACTGGCGCGCCGATGGCGGCATCGTGCTGCCGATGCTGTTCCTCGACCGGCTCGTCCGCGACCCCTATCCGTGGCTCGAAGCGCTGATCGATGGCTTTCCGTTGCGGCCTTTCGTGCCCGACGGCGCATGAAAGCGGCATTCGCATCGCTTTTTGACTTGAACTTCCGGCTTTCCTTGCCATGATGGCCGCCCACAGAGTGGGCGCGGCATTCCGTTTCCGCTAACAGCACCGCCCTGGACAAAAGATCCGAAAAAGACCTCATATGGAGCTTTCTTCAGAATGATCGGACTGGTGCTTGTCACACATGGACATCTGGCGGATGAATTCCGTTCCGCCCTGGAGCATGTGGTAGGCCCGCAAAAGGCGCTCGAGACGATTCCGATCGGTCCGGAAGACGACATGGACAACCGCCGCCAGGACATCATGGACGCCGTGACGCGCACCGATGACGGCAACGGCGTGATCATCCTCACCGACATGTTCGGCGGCACTCCCTCCAATCTTTCGATCTCGGTCATGTCGCGCGGCAATACCGAGGTGATCGCCGGTATGAACCTGCCGATGCTGATCAAGCTCGCGGGCGTTCGCGGCGAGAACAACATGCAGAAGGCGCTGGCCGATGCATCGGAGGCCGGGCGTAAATATATCTATGTCGCAAGCCGGGTGCTCTCCGGAAAATAAGGCCTCCATGTCCGCCCCCCTCGAACGCGAACTCCTCATCATCAACAAGCGCGGTCTGCATGCGCGGGCATCGGCGAAATTCGTCCAGACCGTCGAGAGCTTCGACGCCGAGATCCACGTCTCCCGCGACGGCATGACCGTGGGCGGCACGTCGATCATGGGCCTGATGATGCTGGCCGCGGCCCCCGGCTGCACGATTCTCGTAAGCGCCAGCGGCGCCCAGGCCCAGGAAGCGCTCGATACGATCGAACAGCTCATCGCCGACAAGTTCGGCGAGGAGATGTGAGGCGTCGAGGCCGGCTTACCCCGCCGCCTCGATGACCGTCCTTCCCCGCCGCATCGCCGCCTCCACCGTCGCCGCGTAATGCACCAGCGGCGGGTCGATCTGATGCGCATGAAGCGCGCCGCGGACATCGGCATTGGCGCCGGCGATATGCACCGCCACGCCGCGCCGCCGGGCCTTGTGGGCGAGGCTCTCGATGGTGTTGGCCGCCGTGGAGTCGAGAAAGGGCACGCCGGACAGTTCGATGATCAGCAGCCGGTGGGTATCGGCGATGCGGTCGAGCACCGAGCCGATCGAGGCGGCGGCGCCGAAGAAGAAAGCGCCGGAAATGCGGTAGACCACCACTTCCGGATCGTTGGCGACCGCTTCGTCATAGGGCTGGCGGGCGCCGTTGGCGTCGTCGGCGCGGTCGTCGGCGACGAAAGGTATGTGGGTCTCGATCGCCGTGGTCTTCGACATGCGGTGAATGAAGAGCACGGAGCCCAACGCGAAGCCGACGACGATCGCCTCGGTCAGGTCGCGGAAGACGGTGAG
>JAGRLJ010000397.1 GCA_020441805.1 Rhizobiaceae bacterium | reverse complement strand
GTGCCGATGCTGCCCGAGCGGATCTCCAACGACCTCTGCTCGCTGCGGGAGGGCGAGGACCGGCCGGCGCTCGCCGTGCGCATGGTGTTTTCCAAGGAGGGCCGCAAGGCGTCCCACACCTTCCACCGCATCATGATGAAGAGCGCGGCCAAGCTCAGCTACCAGCAGGCCCAGGCTGCGATCGACGGCCGGACGGACGACAAGACCGCCCCGCTGCTCGAACCTGTCCTCAAGCCGCTCTGGCAGGCCTATTCCCTCATGCTCAAGGGCCGCGAGCGCCGCCAGCCGCTCGAACTCGACATGCCCGAGCGCAAGATCCTGCTCAAGCCCGACGGCACGGTCGACCGGGTTTTCGCTCCCCCTCGCCTCGACGCCCACAAGCTGATCGAGGAGATGATGATCCAGGCCAATGTCGCCGCCGCCGAGACGCTGGAGCAGAAAAAGCAGGCATTGATCTATCGCGTTCACGACGCGCCCTCGCTCGCCAAGCAGGAGGTGCTGCGTGAATTCCTCGGCACGCTGGAAATGTCGCTTGCCCATGGCAATCTGCGTTCGAACCATTTCAACCAGATCCTGACCAGGGTCTCGGGGCAACCCTATGAGACCATAGTCAACGAAATGGTGCTGCGCTCCCAGAGCCAGGCGATCTACAGTCGGGAGAATATCGGCCATTTCGGCCTCAATCTCCTGCGGTACGCGCATTTTACCTCGCCGATCCGGCGCTATGCAGACCTCATCGTCCATCGCGCGCTGGTCGCCTCGCTCGGTCTCGGGCCGGGCGGCCTGACGGCGGAGGAGGAAGGCCAGCTCGACGACATCGCCGCCGAGATCTCGACCTTCGAGCGCCGCGCCATGGCGGCCGAGCGCGAGACGATCGAGCGCCTGATCGCCCACCATCTCGCCGACCGGATCGGCGAGGAATTCGAGGGCCGCGTCTCCGGGGTCACCAAGTCGGGACTATTTGTCTCACTGCCCGCCTATGGCGCCGACGGCTTCGTTCCCATATCTACGCTCGGCAACGACTACTATATCTATGACGAGGCGCATCAGGCGCTGACAGGCGAGAAATCCGGCCTCGGCTATCGTCTTGGCGATCCGGTCAGGGTCAGGCTCGCCGACGCGATTCCGCTGGCGGGCGCGCTGCGTTTCGAGGTCCTGAGCGAAGGCCGCACGATGCCGACGGCGATGCGGTCGTTCCACAAATCCGGCCGCCGCACCTCGCGCGACGCGGTGCGCAAGAAACCGGGCACGAGGCCACCGCGCGGGCGCAGGTGATGATCCTTCCATCCTCGCGCCGTCGATGAACCAGGAAGGCGTGAGATGGACAACATGCAGGCACGATCGATGGCAGCGGACTGGAAGAACGCGACGGAAGAGCAGAGCGACAAGCGCGACATCGCCAAGGCAATGAAGCGCGGCTGGTTCTGCCGGTGCCCGAATTGCGGGGAAGGCAAGCTTTTCCGTGCTTTCCTCAAACCCGTCGACCACTGCGCCGTCTGCAACGAGGACTACACGCATCAGCGCGCCGACGACCTGCCCGCCTATCTCTCGATCGTCATCGTCGGCCATATCGTCATCGGCGGCTTCATGATGACGGACATGGTCTGGACGCTGTCGAACTGGACGCATCTGGCGATCTGGACGCCGATCACCGTGCTCCTCGCGCTTGCCACGATCCAGCCGATTAAAGGCGCCGTGATCGGCCTGCAATGGGCCGCGCGCATGCACGGCTTCGGCCATGCCGAACCCAGGCCCGAAGACAGCCTGGAATGACCCCTCCCACCGCAAAAGGCCGGGAATTTTCATTCCGCCCTCGCCACGGCCATTGAAATCTGCCCCCGGCACGTCTTTATAGCGAAGACCGGGGGACCCTTTGCCCGGAATGCCTCCGGGCGAATGGAAAAAGAGAAGCGGATGACGGATCAGCCACCTGTCGCAACCCAAGTCGAAGCCCCGGCCGGGTCGCAGGAGCAAATCCATTGGCCATCGCTGATCGCGGCCATCGCCGCCATCAGCGCGGTCGGCATCGCGATCGGCCTCGGCCTTCCACTGCTGACGGTCCTTCTCGAAAAGCGCGGCATTCCCGCCAGCCTCACGGGCCTCAACACGGCGATGGCCGGCATCGCCGCGATGATCGCCGCGCCGATCACGACCAAGGTCGCCCATTCGATAGGCGTGGCCAATACCATGCTCTGGGCGGTCGTCATCGCCGCCATCAGCGCGCTCGGCTTCTACTATATCGAGAATTTCTGGGCCTGGTTTCCGCTTCGGCTCGTCTTCCATGGGGCGATCACCGCCCTTTTCATCCTCTCGGAATTCTGGATCAACGTCGCCGCTCCGCCGCGAAAGCGCGGCCTCGTGCTCGGCATCTACGCGACCGTTCTGTCGATCGGCTTCGCGCTCGGCAACGTCATTTTCTCGCTGGTGGGCTCCACCGGCCTCCTTCCCTTCGGCGTGGGCGCCTCCATCATCTTCCTCGCGGCGGTGCCGATCTTCTGGGCACGGCGCGAAAGTCCCGATCTCGACGAGAAGCCGATGGGGCATTTCCTGCGATATCTGTTGCTGGTGCCGACCGCCAGCTTCGCGGTCTTCGTCTTCGGCGCGGTCGAAGCCGGCGGCATGGCGCTGTTTCCGATCTTCGCGAATTATGAAGGCTTCAGCGAATCGCAGGCGGGCTTCCTGCTGAGCGCCATGGCGGTCGGCAACGTCATCTTCCAGATCCCCGTGGGCATGATTTCCGACAGGATCCGGGACCGCCGCAAGCTGTTGACCTCGATCGGCACGATCGGTCTTATCGGCTCCCTGCTCCTGCCCTTCGTCACGCAGGACTGGCGTGTCTTCTCCGTCCTGCTCCTGGTCTTCGGCGGCGCGATCGCCGGTCTCTACACGGTCGGTCTCAGCCATCTCGGCTCGCGCTTCCGTGGCGCCGAGCTCGCGGCGGCCAATGCCGCCTTCATCTTCTCCTATGCGGTGGGTACGGTGGTGGGGCCGCAGGCGATCGGCATCGGCATGGATGTGGTCGGCGGCAACGGCTATGCCTGGACCATCACCTGCTTCTTCGCCGCCTTCGTACTGTTCGGCCTGTCGCGGCTGTTTTTCCACCCGCTGAAGGCTTGACTTTTGCCGCGCGATGCGTAGTTTCCGCGCAAATTCGCCGTGGCCGCGCACCGGGTCCCACGGCGTCACTTTTTTGTAAGGCAGGACGACCATGGCGAAAGCAACCACGATCAAGATCAAGCTCCTCTCGACCGCCGATACCGGCACGTTCTACGTCACCACGAAGAACAGCCGCACGATGACCGAGAAGATGACCAAGACCAAGTACGACCCGGTCGTGCGCAAGCATGTCGAGTTCAAGGAAACCAAGATCAAGTAATCCCGATCGCGGATTGCCGATGGTTGAAGCGCCGGCCCATGGCCGGCGCTTTCGTTTGGGGCATGCTCTAACCGATGTCGCGCCT
>JAGRLJ010000056.1:23524-26471 GCA_020441805.1 Rhizobiaceae bacterium | reverse complement strand
TCGTCGGCGTCAACAAGTACCGCCTGCCCGAGGAAGCCGAGATCGAGACTCTGGAGATCGACAACCGCGCCGTCCGCGAGGGCCAGGTCCGGCGCCTCGAAAAGGTCCGCGCGTTCCGGGATCCCGCTCTCTGGCGGGACCGTATCGACCGGCTGAAATATGTCGCCCGGACGGCCAAGGGCAACCTGCTCGAAGCCGCAGTCGAGGCCGCCCGCGCCCGCGCCACCGTCGGCGAAATCTCGGATGCGATGCGCGAGGCCTTTGGCGACCATTCCGCCATTCCGGACGTCGTGACCGAGATCTATGGGCCCGCCAGCGATAACGATCCGGAATATCAGATGCTGGTTAGCCGGCTAAGAGCGGATATCGACCGTACCGGCAAGCGGCCGAGGATCCTCGTCGCCAAGCTCGGCCAGGATGGCCATGACCGGGGCGCCAAGGTCATCGCCTCGGCCTTCAGCGATATCGGCTTCGAGGTCATCGCCGGCCCGCTGTTCCAGACGCCCGACGAGGCGGCCGATCTCGCCATCGAAAAAGCGGTCGATGTCGTCGGCGTTTCCTCGCTCGCCGCCGGCCACAAGACGCTGCTGCCGGAACTGGTCGACGGGCTCAGGGCCAAGGGCGCTGGGCATATCATCGTCGTCTGCGGCGGCGTCATTCCGCGCAAGGACTACCAGTTCCTGATGGACCGCGGCGTCTCCGCCGTCTTCGGTCCCGGCACCAATGTGGTCGATGCCGCCCGCGCGGTGCTCGATCTCGCCGAAGGCCGGCTCAGGAACGAATGACGGGAGATTCGTGATGCTCGGACGTGTCAATCATATCGCCCTCGCCGTGCCCGATCTCGAAGCCGCCGTCGCGCGGTATCGAGACAGCCTCGGCGCCACGGTCTCGGCGCCGCAGGTCTTGCCGGAGCACGGCGTCACCGTCGTCTTCGTCACCTTCGACAACACCAAGGTCGAACTGCTCGAACCGCTCGGGGAGGCTTCCCCGATCGCCAGCTTCCTGGCGAAGAACCCCGATGGCGGCATGCACCATATCTGCTACGAAGTGACGGATATCCTCGCCGCCCGCGACCATCTCCAGGCCGCCGGCGCCCGCGTGCTCGGCAATGGCGAGCCCAGGATCGGGGCGCATGGCAACCCCGTGCTCTTCCTGCACCCCAAGGATTTCTTCGGCACGCTGGTCGAGCTGGAAGAGGTCAAGGGCTGACCCGCCCATCCGGATTCGCGAAACGGTAAACCCCTCGCGGAATTCGGCCGCGAGGGGTTTGCGTCTGGGGCGATCGATAAGGCGAGGCGCGATCAGTCGCAGACCTGGATCTTCTTGATGACCAGTTCGCCGTAGCGGTTGATCTTCTTGACCTTGCGGACATAGCAGTCGGGTTCGTCATAGCCGTAGCCGTCGTCGACGACATAGCTCGGGCCGGTGTCGATCACGACATTGAAATGGCCGAAGCGGTTGTGGTGGCGCCAGCCGGCTTCGGAAGCGGTGGCGAAAGAGAGCGTTGCGATGACGGCTGCGGTGGTGGTGAGGATGATCTTGGTCATGGTCGTCGGTCCTGTGATCCGGGGTTGGGTGGTTGGCTTGGCTTAACGACCGTGTTGTCCCGTCGTTGAATATGTTTTCGCACGCGCCGCCGGGCGGCGCTGTTTCCCGAGAAACAGGGCTTTTGACCATTACAAAGACCTCGCCAACCACGCTGGTCTCAAACGCGAAGCCCAACTGTTCCCTCTTGCCGCTTGCCGCAAAATCCCTGCCTTCCGCCCCGCTGGCGTGACGTCTCCGAAGAATGTCGCATACAGGCTGCAACGACATCGCCGCACGCCCTAATATCCGCCGGAATTTCCAATCGGGGTTGCAGGACCATGGCAGAGTTTCCGTCCAAGGCTAAAGTCGTCATCATCGGGCTGGGTGGCATCGTCGGCGCCTCGATCGCCCATCATCTCATCGAGCGCGGCTGGGACGACATTGTCGGCATCGACAAGTCCGGCATCCCGACCGATATCGGCTCGACGGCGCATGCCTCGGACTTCTGCTACACGACCAGCCACGATTATCTCTCGGTCTGGACGACGCAATATTCGATCGATTTCTACGAGAAGATGGGCCACTATGCCCGCATCGGCGGCCTCGAAGTCGCACGCACCGGCGACGACGCCTGGATGGAGGAGATCAAGCGCAAGCTGTCCTCGGCCAAGGCCTTCGGCACCCGCGCGCACTCCGTGAGCCCCGCCGAGATCAAGGCCATGTTCCCGCTGATCGAGGAAGACCAGGTGATGGGCGGCCTGTTCGATCCCGATGCCGGCCTCGTCATCCCGCGCTCGCAGACCGTGGCCGGCAAGCTGGTCGACGCCGCCGAGAAGTCGGGCAAGCTCGCCGCCTTCTCCAACACGCCGGCCCAGTCGCTGATCGTCGAGAACGGCCGCATCAAGGGCGTCGTCACCCATCGCGGCACGATTCATGCCGATCACGTCATCGTCTGCGCCGGCATCTGGGGCCGCCTGATCGCCGAGATGGTGGGCGAGGACCTGCCGGTCATGCCGGTCGATCATCCGCTGACCTTCTTCGGCCCCTATACCGAATTCGAAGGCACCGGCAAGGAGATCGGTTATCCGCTCCTGCGCGACCAGGGCAACTCCGCCTATATGCGCGACACCGGCGACCCGAAGACCACCGAGGGCGGCCAGATCGAATGGGGCTATTACGAGACCACCAATCCGCGACTCTGCCATCCGCGCGATATCCTGGAGAAGAACGAGGCGCGCCTCTCGCCGTCGCAGCGCGACCTCGAGATGGAGCAGATCCTGGAACCGCTGGAAAAGGCCATCGAACTCACACCGATCCTCGGCGAGCTCGGTTATAACGAGGGCCATTCCTTCAACGGCCTGCTCCAGGTCTCCGCCGCCGGCGGCCCGTCCTGCGGCGAGAGCCAGAAGGTGCGCGGCCT
>JAGRLJ010000056.1:23211-23483 GCA_020441805.1 Rhizobiaceae bacterium | reverse complement strand
GGCTACGGCAAGCTGATCGCCGACTGGATGACCGACGGCCGCACCGGGATCGACCACAATTCGATCGATTACGCCCGCTTCTACCCGCATCAGCTCGATGAGAAGTTCATCGAGGGCCGCTGCTACGAAGCCGCCCAGAAGATCTATTTCCCCGCCGTCCATACCCGCGAGCCCTATGCCACCGGCCGCGGCGTCAAGCGCTCGCCCTTTTACGAGCGCGAAGTCGAGCTCGGCGGTTACTTCATGGAACTGGGCGGCTGGGAGCGCGCGCA
>JAGRLJ010000056.1:0-23149 GCA_020441805.1 Rhizobiaceae bacterium | reverse complement strand
AACGAATGGGACAGCCGCCATTTCTGGCGCGTGTCGAATGCCGAGCATCTGGCGATGAGCGAGGATTGCGGCATCGTCAATCTCAGCCATTTCCACATGGTCGATATCGAGGGCCCGGACCATGTCGCGCTGCTCGAATGGCTCTGTGCCGCCAAGGTCGGCGGCGACGCCAATATCGGCAAGGGCATCTACACCCACTTCCTCGACGACGAGGGCATGGTGCGCGCCGACTTCACCGTCTTCCGCATGGCAGACCGCTGCCGCCTCGTGAACGGCGCCGATGCCGGCCCGCGCGACTTCCACTACATGAAGCGCGTCGCCGAGGATCGCGGCCTCGACGTCACCATCACCGACACGTCGGAGAAATATGTCACCGTCGGCATCTGGGGCCCGAATGCCCGCGAGACGCTGAAGAAGGTCGTCAAGGATCCGGCCGGTCTCGATATCGAGAATTTCCCCTTCGCCGCCATCAAGCAGATCGAGATCGCCGGCAGGCAGGTCACCGCCTTCCGCATCTCCTATGTCGGCNNTCGGCGAGCAGGGCTGGGAACTGCATATGAAGTACGAGGACGGCCTCGCCGTCTGGGATGCGCTGCGCTCGACCGGCGTCATGGCCTTCGGCGTCGAGACCTATGCCAATTCCCGCCGCATGGAAAAGAGCCTGCGGCTCCAGAATGCCGACCTGCTCACCCAGTATAACCTGATCGAGGCGGACCTCGCCCGTCCGAAGGTCAAGGATGTCGATTTCCGCGGCAAGGCCAGGCATCTCGAATACAAGGCGCGCGACCATCAGCCGGCCATGCTCTGCACGCTGGTCATGACCGACAATGTCGACTCCAAGGGCGTCGCCCGCTACCCGGTCGGCACCATGCCCGTCATCGATCCCGAAACCGGGGAGGTGCTGATCGACGCGCTCGGCCGCCGCTCCTATACGACCTCGGTCGCCTTCGGCCCGACCATCGGCAAGAACATCGCGCTCGCTTATCTGCCATGGTCCTATTGCCAGGAAGGCCGCAAGCTCGAAGTCACCTATTTCAACGAGACTTTCCCGGTGGAAGTGGCGGGCGTCGGCTACAAGCCGCTTTACGATCCGCAAAACCTGAAGCCTCGAACATAGCGCGCCGCGTCTTTGCGTGAGGCGGAAAGGCCTTTCCCAAATCCTCCCCCAAGGGGTGGGTTTTCGGGCGCCTTCCAGGTCAAGCGACGATCCGGGGAAGTGTAAGGGGCTGAACGGAAGCCGGACATGCCGGCCGGGAAAACTCACGCCGGCCGGCGATAGGCCACAGGGGATCCATACATCGCTTCGATCCGCCGGATCGCCGACTCCAGCCCCTCATGCGATACGTCCATGGTGAAGCCGCTGGCATGGATCATCGTCTCGCGATCGCACAGGATCGCCACATGCCCCTTCCAGAAGACGAGATCGCCGCGCCTCAGGTCGCTCCGACCGATTTCGAGGCCGATCGTGTCGCGCTGCATGTCCGTATCGCGCAGCACCCGACGGCCCGCCATCATCATCGAGAGCTGCACGAGGCCCGAGCAATCGAGGCCGAAGCCGGTTCGTCCCCCCCAGAGATAGGGCGTTTCGAGAAAGCGTGAGGCGACGGCGACGAAATCGTCCGCGACCGGACGATCGACCTCGCCCATATGCCTGGCGATCACCGCTCCGCCGTCCACCAGCAGATACCGGGTGCCGCGCGTCTCCGCCTCACCGGTCACCGCGAGCCGGCTGCCCATCGAGAGCGCGGTCACGGCCGGGCGCTTCATGTCGGGCTCGGGATAAAGGAAGGTGCGCGGCGCCGTCACCCAATGGGTAGGTTCGGCGCGCGGCGCGGCAAGCGCGGTCTCCTCGACATAGCCGACATAGCCGTCGAGGCCGGATTTCACCCAGGCCCAGCCGTCGCGGCGGTCGAATTCGATCACCGGTTCGCCCAGCAGCAATTCGGTGTCGATACCGGCTTCAACGGACGCTTCCGGACGCAGCGCCGCCTTGGGCAGGTCGATCCGCGCGGGCACGCCCGCGACGAACCGCGCCGCATCGACTGCGCCTTCCAGCGCCTTCTCGGCGAGATCGGGTCGGCAGGCGTTCAGGCGGCGGTCGAGCATGGCGTCCTCAGGGCAGGTGTTTCGCCTGGTCTATCACCAGATCCCCGAATTTTTCGAGAAAAAGCGCGCCGGCCACGGTTCTCTTGATGATCACGTTGCGCCGGTCGCGGTCGTCCCGCGCCCGGTCGACGATGCCCAGTTCGCCCATCGTGTCGAGCGCGCGGGTGATGACCGGCTTGGTGACATGAAGCGTGGCGGCGAGGCCGCGCACCGTATGCGGCGGCGGCACGAGATAGATATGCATGAGGATCGCCATCTGCCGCATGGTGAGATCGGTGCCACCCGATTTCACCTGTTCGAGCGCCACCCGGTGCCAGAGGCCGAGCGCCTGCGAGGCATTGATATCGACGGGCAAGGTGGCTCCGGGCGATCGTTTCGTGACCGTTCCATTTTCGGCCAGGCTATGGCTTCGCGCAACCGAAGTCGTCCGGCGTGGTTAATGTGCCCGCCGGCCGACCGGTTCACGGCCTGGCGCTCTTGGCCTCCAGCATCTGGAAGATGGCGCGGATCGCCTGCGCCTCGCCGCCGGCGGGCGCGTGCGGCCGCTCCGACGGCGTCCAGCCATAGATATCGAAATGCGCCCAGCTCGCGGTTTTCCGGACGAAGCGCTTGAGAAAAAGCGCCGCCGTGATCGCGCCGGCCATGCCGCCGGACGGCGCATTGGTCAGGTCGGCGATCTTGGCGTTGATATCCTTCTCGTAGCCCCTATGGAGCGGCATGCGCCAGAGCGGGTCGTCGACTTCCAGGCTGGCGTCGTTCAGCGCATGCGCGAGTTCCTCGTCGTCGGTGAAGAAAGGCGGCAGGTCGGGGCCGAGCGCCACCCGCGCCGCGCCCGTCAGCGTCGCCATGTCGATCAGCAGGTCCGGTTCGTCCTCGTCGGCGAGCGCCAGCGCATCGGCCAGGATCAGCCGGCCCTCGGCATCGGTATTGTCGATCTGGACGGTAAGTCCGGCGCGGCTGCGATAGATGTCGCCGGGGCGGAAGGCGTTGCCCGCGATCGCATTCTCGACCACCGGCATGAGCACGGTGAGGTCGACCTTGAGCCTGGCATCCATGATCATCAGCGCGAGCCCCATGACATTGGCCGCCCCGCCCATGTCCTTCTTCATCAGCAGCATCGAGGAGGCGGGCTTGATGTCGAGGCCGCCCGTATCGAAGCAGACGCCTTTGCCGACCAGCGTCACCTTGCGATGGCCCTTCTTGCCCCAGCGCAGCCTGAGCAGGCGCGGCGCCTGGTCCGCCGCGCGGCCCACCGCGTGGATCAGCGGGAAGTTCTGCTGCAAGAGGTCGTCGCCGCGCACCACCGACATTTCGGCCTTGTAATGCGATGCGAGATCGCGGAAGGCCGCTTCCAGCGCATCCGGCCCCATGTCGTTTGCCGGCATGTTGATGAGGTCGCGGGCGAGGAAGACCCCGGCGAGCAGGCGCTTGATCCGCGCCGCGTCCGCATCCGCCGGGATCATCAGCGTCGGCAGCTCGCCGCTGCCGGCCCTGTATTTCTCGAACCGGTAGCTGCCGAGGCCGTAGCCGAGCAGCAGCCGGTTGGCGGTAAGCGGCGCCGTTTCGATATGCCAGTCGCCGGCCGGCAGCAGGCGCGCCAGCTTGCCCGTCAGGTAAGGCGAATCCGATGGCGTCCTGCCGAGGCCGAACAGCGCGCTGCCGAGATGGCCGGTTTCGGAGGGCACGAGCAACATCGAGCCGCTTTCCGCCTTCCATCCCGCTTTCCGCGCCCATTCCAGCGCCACGGGATCGACCATGCCGGTCTCGATATGCGCCGGCGTCACCGCGAAGACCGGCAGCGTCTTGCCACCCTTCGTGTTGAAGGGAGAGGGGTGTTCGATGAACTGGTAGGGTGCCATGGTGGTCCTTGAAATCGGCCGGAGGCGAGGCTTCGGCAGGTATTCGTTAACGCTCTGTTAGGGTTAACAGATTATTGCTTGAGCGAGGATTGCGGCGGACTTTCCCCGCCGCGCGGGCTTTCCGGGGGTTTGCGATGAGCGGTCAGACAGGGCAGGACAGGATGTCGATGCGGCTGGCGAAGATAGCCGGGATCGCCGGGCTTGCGCTGCTTGCCTCCTGCTCCGCCAATCGCGGCGACACGACCGGCTCGATCCCGAAAACATCCCGGCCGCTCGAGCAGATGACCCAGCCGGAGCTCGCCGCCGTCTCGCGCAGCGTCGGCGACCGCTATGCCAAGAACCCGAAGGACCGCAATGCCGGCCTGCAATATGCGACGCTGCTGCGCATGACCGGCAAGAATGCCCAGGCGCTCGCCGTCATGCGCCAGATCGCCATTCTCTATCCGAGGGACCGGGAGGTCCTGGCCGCCTACGGCAAGGCGCAGGCCAGCGCCGGCGAGCTCGAACAGGCGCTCGGCACGATCAACCGCGCCCAGACACCGGACCGTCCCGACTGGAAGCTGAAATCGGCCGAAGGCGCGATCCTCGATCAGCTCGGCCGCGCCGAGGAGGCCCGCGCCGCCTATCGCGACGCGCTCGACATCAAGCCCAACGAACCCTCGGTGCTCTCCAATCTCGGCATGTCCTATCTCCTGACACGGGACCTCAAGACCGCCGAATCCTATATGCGCTCGGCGATCAGCCAGCCGGGCGCCGACAGCCGTGTCCGGCAGAACCTCGCCCTGGTCGTCGGCCTCCAGGGCCGTTTCCAGGAAGCGGAGAATATCGCCCGCCAGGAACTGACCGCCGAACAGGCGGAGGCCAACATGACCTATCTTCGGGCCATGCTGTCGCAGGACAACAGCTGGAAGAAGCTCGCCGCCAAAGACGATGGCAATACCAACTGATCCGGAAAGGCTCCGCCGGCTTTTCCGGGCGCTCCGAAACAAATTTCCGGCACCCTTTCCGAACAGAACGATCCCATGAAACGTCGATACCGGAGCGGCCCTGCCGGGCCGCGTGTGTCAGGACCCGGGGAGAATATAGTCATGCCTGCCAATTGCCGGATCGTCTTTCCAGCGGTCGTCGCCGCCGCGCTCTGCTGCGGCGCGCTGCCCGCCCGCTCCGATGAACTGCCGACGAGGATCGGCGCCTGCGGCGAGACGACGATCAAGTTCCTCGGCGGCCGTCTCGAAGGCGACACGACCTTCGAGACCGGAACGGCGGTGCTCTACGACAATGGCGGCGTCCAGATATCCTACGACCGCGAGGAAGGCGCCATCATGTCGCGCGTCGGCGATCCCGTGCGCCTCTGCCTCGTCTCCATTCCCGAGGATTGTCCGCCCGGCGACGATCGCGGCAAGGTCTATGCCGCAACCAACCTGCGCACCGGCGCGACATGGGAAATGCCCGACAGCGCGCATATGTGCGGCGGCGCCTGACGCAACCATGCCTTCCCTGGCAGATCCGGCCATTTCCCCTCTATCGGGAGAGAAAGGGTGCATCATCGTTTCGCATCAAATGGACATCCCATCCGATGCGCGGCTCTCCGGTTCGTCGCGAGAGTGGGCCTTTTCCTTCCGCGCCGCCGCGCATAGACTGCCGGTCCCCGATACCGCCGGCCGCCCGCGAGATATGCCGCATGAAGGAAGACCGCATGACGAAAGCATCGTTGTTATCCACCCTGCTTGCCGCCTGCATTGCCGCGACGGCCGGTGCCGCCTGTGCCGCCGGCACCATTCCCGCCAGCGCAGCGCGCGAGCCGAAGGTCCTGTGGCGCATGGTCATGGAGGACTATTACGGTCCCTACGACAAGGCGCTGAAATGCTGGGTGGCCCGATTCGATGCCGGCCGGGTCTGCATGCGGCCGCATAAGCTCGACCGGGTGACGATCCATGGCGCGGACCATCTCTTTCTCGTCATCGGCGGCGCGCATCTCGGCGAGGACGGCGAGCCGCGGACCGCGCATGTCGATGGCGGCGCGCTCGGCCTGATCGTATTCAGGGAAAATGGCGATGCGCTGAAGCTGGTGGCGAAGAACGATCTTCATGCCACATTCGGCTCCTTCGGCAACCTGCCCTCCGAGGAGTCGTTTTCCGTCCGCGAGATCGGACCCGACGAGACCTATGGCTGGGTCGCCACCGACGGATGGGTCGGGCAGGGCCATGTCATCACCTCCGCCACGATCTTCGCGCCAGTCGGCGATAGCGTGGTCGATATCGGCGGCGTCCCGAACCACTATGACAATATGGGCAATTGCGAGAACGGCAAGGTGATCGGAAGCGACGTCGCCTGCACCGATTACTCGGCCGAGATCCTGTTCGATTCCGCCGATGCGAGCCGCCGCTTCTACCCGATCATCATGAAGGTGAGGGGCAGCCGCGAGGGCGTCGCGATCGATCGGGCCTTCACCGCGCGCTTCGATCCGGGCAAGTTCAAATACGAAAACGTTCCGGGCCTGCCGGAGGAATTCGCCAACGGCATCTGACCGGCTCTTCGCCTTCCTGCGGCCTTGAGTCCGATGCCATTTCCCGGCCCGCCTTCATTCAGAGCGAGGAACCCGATCCATGCCGTCCGAGACCGAACATAGAGTCAGCCGCCATGACGTGGTCGTTGTCGGCGCCGGCTTCTCCGGTCTTGCCGCCGCCACGGCCCTGATGGAAACGGGACGCGATGTCGTCGTCCTCGAAGCTCGCGACCGGGTCGGCGGCCGGGTGGAATCGGTGCGGCTCGCGGATGGCGTCCGGATTGATTCCGGCGGCCAGTTCCTCTGTCGCGACATGGCCCGGCTGAACGCGCTCGCCCAGGCGCATGGCCGGCGGCTTGCCTGGGCCCATGCCGAAGGCGACGAGGTGTTCCAGCCGCCGATTCCCCTTGCCCGCGGTTATGCGGTCTGGGCTGGCGTCGAGGCGCTTCGTGCGGAGGTCAGGGCGCTGGATCCGGCGGATCCGGCGCTGGCGGGCCTGACGGTGAGCCAGTGGATCGCGGGACGACGGGACCTCGACCCGGATGTCGTCGCCGCTTTCCTCAGGCTCGTCGAGGGCCTTTGGTGTCGCGCGCCGGACGAGGTCTCCTTCGCCTGGCTGGCTTCGACAGACGCCCGGATCACCAACGAATATTCGGAGATGGAATCCTTTCCCGCCGACACGATGCATGCGCTGGCGGAAGATCTCGCCGCCGGCCTCGGCGCCCGGCTGAAGCTCTCGTCGCCGGTCGCCCGCATCGCGTGGTCGGAGGCAGGCGCGACCGTTCATGCAGGCGGGACGACCTATGCCGCCGCCCGCGTCGTGATCTGCGTGCCGCCGGTCATGGCGCGACGCATCACCTACGATCCGCCGGCGCCGGGCGCGGTCCGCGCGGCTTTCGAGGCCTGGGCTCCCGGCGAGGTGATCAAGCTTTTCATCCGCTATGCGATACCCTTCTGGCGCGCGCGGGGCCTGTCCGGCACGGTGATGTGGAGCGCGCCGCACGGCCTCTATGCCTGCGATGCGAGCCGCGACGGCCTCTCCGGCCTCGTCATGTTCATCGGCGGCCCGCATGCCCGGCCGTGGCATGGCCGGCCGGAGGCCGAGCTCACCGCCTTCATCCGCGACCGGCTGGTCGAGGCGCTCGGTCCGGAGGCCGCGGCCATCGTCGAAGTCTCGATCCGCGACTGGACCGACGATACCTGGTCCGGCGGCGCCTATTCGGACAATGTCGTCGATCCGGAGATCCGCGACGCCGAGACACCGCTCCGCGCCGGCTTCGGCCCGATCCGCTTCGCGAGCTCCGAACTCTCGCTTTCCTATCCCGGCTACATCGAAGGCGCCATCGCCATGGGACGGCGCGCGGCGGACGAGGCGCTGGCGGCGCCGGGATGAGCCGGACAGGATTTTTCGGCCTGTTCGTCGGGAATTCGGGGGCGAAGCTCCCGCTTGTACATCAATGCCTCAGGCCCGGCGCCTCCTGCCCCGTGCGCTCGACATATTCCACATAGCCGCCGTCATAGCGGTGTATACCGTCCGGCGTCAGTTCCAGCACCCGGTTGGAGAGCCGCGACAGGAAATGCCGGTCGTGGCTGACGAAGATCATCGTGCCCTCGTAATCGGCGAGCGCCTTGATCAGCATTTCCTTGGTGTCGAGATCGAGATGGTTGGTCGGTTCGTCGAGCACCAGCAGGTTCGGCGGGTCGAACAGCATGCGCGCCATGACGAGCCGCGCCTTTTCCCCGCCCGATAGAACCCGGCACTTCTTCTCCTGGTCGTCGCCGGAAAAGCCGAAGCAGCCGGCCAGCGTCCTGAGCGGTCCCTGTCCGGCCTGCGGAAACGCATCCTCCAGCCACTGGAATACGGTGCGGTCGCCATCGAGCAGGTCCATGGCATGCTGCGCGAAATAGCCCATCTTCACAGCGGCGCCGATCTGCACCGTGCCGGCATCCGGCTCGGCGCTGCCCGCCACCAGCTTCAGCAGCGTCGACTTGCCGGCGCCGTTGACGCCCATGATGCACCAGCGCTCGCGCCGGCGGATCATGAAGTCGAAGCCGTCATAGATCACCTTGGCGCCATAGTGCTTGTGCACGCCCTTGAGCGCCACGACGTCCTCGCCCGAGCGCGGCGCGGGGCGGAATTCGAAAGCCACCGTCTGGCGGCGCCGGGGCGGCTCGACACGCTCGATCTTGTCGAGCTTCTTCACCCGGCTCTGCACCTGGGCGGCATGGCTCGCCCGCGCCTTGAAGCGTTCGATGAACTTGATCTCCTTGGCCAGCATGGCCTGCTGCCGCTCGAACTGTGCCTGCTGCTGCTTCTCGGCCTCGGCGCGCTGGCGCTCGTAAAATTCGTAATCGCCGGAATAGGTGGTGAGCGTGCCGCCGTCGATCTCGATGATCTTGCCGACGATCCGGTTCATGAAGGCGCGGTCGTGCGAGGTCATCAGCAGCGCCCCGTCATACATTCGCAGGAAATCTTCCAGCCAGATCAGGCTTTCGATGTCGAGATGGTTCGAGGGTTCGTCCAGCAGCATGGCGTCGGGGCGCATCAGCAGGATGCGGGCGAGCGCCACGCGCATTTTCCAGCCGCCCGAAAGCTTGCCGACATCGCCGTCCATCATCTCCTGGCTGAAGGACAGGCCCGCCAGCACCTCGCGCGCCCGGCTCTCGAGCCCGTAGCCGTCGAGCTCCTCGAAGCGCGCCTGCACCTCGCCGTAGCGCTCGATGATCTCGTCCATCCGGTCCATCTGCTCCGGATCGGCCATCGCCGCTTCCAGCGCATGCAGCTCTGCCGCCACCTCGCTCACCGGCCCGGCGCCGGCGATCACCTCGGCCACCGCCGACCGTCCCGCCATCTCGCCGACATCCTGGTTGAAATAACCGATGGTGATGTTCTTCTCGACCGAGACCTGCCCCTCGTCAGGCTGTTCCTCGCCGGTGATCATGCGGAAAAGCGTCGTCTTGCCCGCGCCGTTCGGCCCGACCAGCCCGATCTTCTCCCCCCGGTTCAGCGCCGCCGAGGCGTCGAGGAAGAGAATGCGGTGGCTGTTCTGCTTGGAAATGTTCTCGATGCGAATCATGGGCGAAAAGTCCGGCCGGAGGGTGGGTGCGGCCGGGCTTATGGCATGTTGCGATGCGGAATGGGAGTCCTGGAGATCAGCCCTTGCGGCGGAAGCGCGCCGCCCTCACCACACGCTGCCCGTAATCGCGAACGCCGCCACCAGGAAGGCCAGGAAGAGCAAGAGAGCGAGCACGAACAGGACCTTGGCGATCGTCGCTGTCGCCGAGGAAATCCCCGAAAATCCGAGAATGCCCGACACGACGGAGATGACCAGGAAGATGAGCGCCCATTTCAGCATGAAAATCCGTCCGGCAGGTTGATGCGGAGAGGAAATGCGCGAAGGCCGTGCGCGGTTCCGAAGGTGGCGGCTACCAGCCGAAATCGGCGTTGGTGAGCGCGTCGCCGTCCACATCCTTGAGGATGAGGATGTCGTGCTTGCCCATGCGCAGCCAGGCGTCGGCTCCATGTTGCTCGATCCTGCTCTGAAGCTGGGCGACATCGCCGAGATTGGAGAATTTTTCCAGGATGATGATGTCGCCCTCGTTCGGATGGAGATCGCGTATCGTGTCGATGCCATAGCCTTTCTTGAAGACGAACAGGTCGAGGTCACTACCGCCGACCAGCGTATCCCTGCCCTTGCCTCCGTCGAGAACATCACGGCCGCCAAGCCCCTTCAGCACATTGGCGCCGGCATTGCCGTAGAGATATTCGCGGGTCGCCGTCGTATCCGTCGCGGTGCCGTTGATATTGGCTTTGCCGATCAGCCGCAGCACCTCGACATTGACGCTCAGCGTATAGCTGACCGTCGACCTGACCGTGTCGACGCCCTGATCGGCGCTTTCCCGCAATATGTCCGACGCCCTGTCGGTGATCAATGTGTCGTCGCCCTGCCCCCCGGCGATGATGCCCTTGATGACGCCGCCCCGATTGTCTATCCTGTCATCGCCATCGAGCATCGCGACGTCGTTGTTGACCTTGCCCCGGTTGACGAACCTGTCCTCGCCGAGCCCTCCGGAGACGTTGCCGGAAAGGATGACGCCGTGATTGATCGCGGTGCCGGACTGGCCCTCCAGCGTGTTGAGCCGCATCGCCGACGCATAGATGTTGACATCGAAGGAAACGTCGATCCGGCCGCCCTTCTCGTTGACCAGCTTGCAGCCATCTGCCTCCCAGGCAACCAATCCGGAGAAATCGCTCGTGATGCGGCCCGAATTGGTCGCGACGCTGCCGTCGCCGGAAATCCGTATGGCGTTGCTGGTGCCGAGATTGTCGATATGGCTACCGTCGCCGGTCGCCACCACGCCGAAGGGTCCAAGCGCTTTCGCCCCCTTGGCGATCGTGATCGAGCATCCGTCGCCGGTGCCGAGAATGGCGGCGAATGTGTTGTCGAACGAGGCCTGCGATGTCCCTTCGAGCACGATCTTCGTCCGCGCCACACCCTCCTGGACACGGATCCCGTTCCCCGCGGAATCGATATGGCAGTGCTTGTCGAAGATCCATGTCTTGCCGGATTTATCGATCAGAAAATCCGGCAGATCGCCCGTTACCTTGATTTTCTTGCCCATGCCCGCCCCTCCCGACGAGAGGAAAAAGCTATATCATGGATGTTTCACGGGCACGACGGCAGAGATGTTCACAAATTCACGCAATAGCGCACGAACGGGTCGCGGCCGGCATAGCTGTCGTAAAGCTTGCGCGCCGTCTCGTTGTCCTCGGCGGTGATCCAGTAGATCGAGGCCCAGTTTCGTGCCTTGCCGAGCGATATGAGGTCGTCCATCAACGCCCGGGCCACGCCGAAGCCGCGCGCATTCGGCGCCACGAACAGGTCCTCGAGATAACAGCTCGGCCGCCGGTCCCAGGTAGAGAGATGGGTGTGGTGATGGGCCAGGCCCACCATGTTGCCGCCGATCAAGGCCATCCGAGCGGTCAGCGCATTCATCGGGTCGAGGATGCGCGCCCAGGTCGAGAGCGTGATGTCGGGCGCGATATCCGCCCCATAGAATTCGCAATAGCCCTGCCAGAGCGCCATCCAGTCGGCGAGGTCGCCGGCCTGTGCTTCTCGGATTTCGATCATCGGTCCTCCTCGGCCCAGCGCCGGCTCAAAAGCGCGCCGACAGCCTCTCCATCATCTCCGCGAGCAGCCGGTCGGTGCCCGCCGCCGATCCGGTCTCGACATAGATCCGCATTTCCGGCGCATTTCCGGACTGGCGGAAATGCACGGTGTCGCCGTTGGAAAGCGCCATGCGCACTCCGTCCAGCACCGAAATCTCCACCGGATCGGCAAGGCGCGGATCGAAGGCGGCGCGGAGATCCCGCGCCGATTCCATCGCGTCGAGAAAGGTCCTGCTCCTGTCCGGGGCCACGTCCTTCACGCGGTCCGCCTTCATGAAGCGGGCCGGCAGCATGGCCGCGAGCGCCGAGAGCGGCTTGCCCTCCCGCTTGGCCAGCACCAGGCAGGCCACGGCGGGAAGGATCGCGTCGCGGGTCGGAAGCCGCGCCAGCAGCCCGCGCGACATCGCCACGTCGTCGCCGAGCAGGAAGCCGCCATTGGCCTCGAAGCCCGCGACGGGATGCACGGCCGCCGAAGCCATGCCGGCCACCACATAGGGCGAACCGATCCGGGTGCGTTCGACATGGGCGAACCAGTCCGTTTGCTCCACCGCGCTGGTGGAGGACAGCGGCGTCACCACCGTCCGCGCGCCGATCAGCCTGGCGGTCAGCACGCCCAGCACGTCGCCATTGATCTGCCGGCCGGTCTCGTCGATCACCAGCGGCCGGTCGCCGTCGCCGTCGGTGGAGACCACGGCGTCGAGCCGTTCCGTCGCGATCGTCCGGCGGGCGCGCTCGACATCGGCGGGATCCAGTGCCTCGGTATCGACCGCGACGAATGTCTCCATCCGGCGGAAGGCATGGCATTCGGCGCCCAGGCCCCGGAATATCCGGACCGTGAGGTCGCGGCCGACGGCCGAGTGCAGGTCGATGCCGATCCGGAGGCCCTTCAGCGCATCCGGCCCGAAAGCGGCGACATAGCGCTCGACATAGCTTTCGGCGACATCGGCGAGCGGCGCGCCGGGATCGATCGGCGCGACATCTCGGCCCTCGGCTTCGATCGCGGCGGCGCGCGTCCTGACCGGAGCTTCGTCCTCCTTGAGGAATTCGCCGTCCGGCCGGTAGAACTTGATGCCATTGTAGCTCTCGGGAATGTGGCTGCCGGTGATCATCACCGCCGGCGCCGAGCGCGCCATGGCATAGGCCGCGAGCGCCGGCGTCGGCACCGCGCCGGCCCAGACCGGCGTCCAGCCCGCCGCCCTGACCGCCGCCAGGCACTGGCTGGCGATGCGCGGGCTCGATTCTCGAAGATCGGCGCCGATATAGGCCGTCCGGCCGTTCGTTCCGGCCGCGCAGCGTTCGAGGAAAGCAGTCACATAGGCCGTGCAGAGCGACGGGGTGAAGTCCGTGGCGGGTCCGCGCAGGCCCGACGTTCCGAAGGCGGCCAAGGGAATCTCCTCGAATGATCGCGGGTCGAAGGTCCATGCTTAGCCGAATTCCGCCGCCGCGCAATGCCTTCCGCCCGTCTGTGGTAAATGGCCCCTGCATCGAAATTTCCCGTGCGCCGGCATTGAAATTTGGTCCGGGTCTGCTATCTATGCCGTCGATCCGTTCGGGTCGCGGTTGGGGCTATAGCTCAGCTGGGAGAGCGCTACGTTCGCAATGTAGAGGCCGGCGGTTCGATCCCGCCTAGCTCCACCAACCATTCTCCCCGCATGCGGTTGGAAATAAGGTGCCGGAACGGCCTCTATATCTCGAGGGCCGGCGGTGTTCGCCTCTGCCCGGATGACGGGTCGTCAGCCGTGCTGATTCTGGCACCGGCCCCGGAGACGCCGTCTGGCTCGGTTCGAGCGGCGACATGGGGGCCTTCTCGGCATTTCGATCGGGATAGTTCCCAGGATATCATTCCCGCCTGGGCTCCCAGAGTTCGACTGGATTTCCCTCGGGATCGTGAATTCTGGCAAATCGGCCGATTTCGGAGTCCCATTCCTCCCGCGTCTCCACGGCGATGCCGCTCGCTGTCAGCTTTGCGATGAAGCCGTCGAGGTCATCGACACGGAAGTTGATCATCCACTGTTGTTCGGCTCGTCCGAAATATTCGGTATCCTGGGAAAATGGTCCAAAAATCGTTGTGCCGGCCTCCTGTTGCCAGACGGAAGTGTGCAGGTCGTTGACGCCGAGATGGGTCTCGTACCACTCGGCGAGCCCCGCCGGGTCCGATGCCCTGAAGAATAGACCACCAATTCCAACAACCTTCGGCATGAATCTCTCCCGCGTTTCAGGACAAGGATGCAGTGAAGGGGACGTGCCCGCAACCCGGGCGGCCGTCAATGGCTCCCGGCCGGGCCGACAGCGCTCATGACCGTTCGGGCCGTCGGATCGTCGCTCGTTCCGGGGCGACACAGTCCACGACGTCAACGTTGCTTCCGCCCGAAAGAGCCTTCCGAACGCGGTCGATGACATTTCCTGCCTCCGCCGAACGGCGGATGCGCCCATGCGACGGTCATGCCATCAGCCTCGGCAGGGCTGGCCAGCGCGGGAGAAAGCAATGCCGAAACTCGAATATGATAGCACCGTCACCTGGGCGCTGATCGAGGGGAACCGGACCTGGACCCTTCCGGAAGGCATCACGATCGATACGGCGGACGATTACGGCGTCATCGATGTCACCGGCAACAACCGGATCCGGATTTTCGGAAATGTCCTGGGCAATGCGGGTACCCACGGCGTGGATTATCTCGCCGGATCGAGCGTGCTTATCGGAAAAGCCGGTTGGATTTCGGGTTTCGCCACGGGTGTCCAGACAGGAAACGATGGCGGCCGCGTCGTCAATCATGGACGGATCGAGGCCCATATCGGCATATTCGGACGGTCGGGTACAGTCGAAAATCACGGAGAGATCATTGCGGACGGGCAGATTCTCGGCAGTGGCATCTATTACACCGGACAGCTGGAATTGCGCAACGAAGGCACCATTTCCGGCGACTACGCCGTCCTGGCCAAGGGCTGCATGCTTCGCAACGACCGGAACGGCGACATCACCGCCAATACGGTCGCTATCAGCATCGGCGAATCGGCGCAGGAAAGCGCGATCGAGAATTTCGGTATCATCCGAGCGAAATTCGAAGCGATCGTCGCCGACGGACAGATCGATATCGTCAATCGCGGCACGATCGTGGGCGACATCGTGCTCGGAGATCATGACGACCGGATCGATACCCGTGGCGGTGTCGTCAAGGGTGTGATCCGCGGCGGCGAGGGCGACGACGTCTATCTCGTTTCCAGCGACACCATAAAAATCGAGGATAGCGGCGCCAGCTTTTTCGACGTCGTCAAGTCCACCGTCAGCTTCGGCCTGAGCGGCGGGCTCGACGAACTCGTTCTCCTCGGCCGGAAGAATATCGACGGCAGCGGAAACATTCACGACGACATCCTGCGCGGCAACAGCGGAAACAACAAGCTATATGGCGGCGATGGCAGCGACGTCCTCGAGGGCGGGCGCGGCAGCGACTATCTGTCCGGCGGCAGGGGCGCGGACGAGTTTCGCTTCCGCAAGGGCGATGGCAGGGACGTCATTATCGGCTTCGAGGACGGGCTCGACGTCATCACCTCGAGCCATGTCAGGACCGCCCGCGATTTCGACCGCCTCGATATCAGGCAGAAGGGCGACGATGTCGTCATCGATTTCGGCCATGGCGACAGGCTGATCATCGAGGACCTGGATCGTCGGGATCTCGGCTTCGACAGCTTCATGGCGCTGCCCTGACCGATGCATCGGTCCGCGCCCGCCCGGGCATTGGGGGATGCCTTGCACCACAAATCCCGGCTTCCCGTCAAGAAACCACGACCTAACAGCACGAAAGGAACGGGCCATGCCGAAACTCAAAAGCGATCGTGAGGAAACATGGACGCTCGACAGGAGCGGCCTGACATGGATCCTGCCGGAAAACACCAATATCCGCGTCGGGATGAACGATTACGGAATTTACGACGAGACTGGCGACAACAGGATACGCGTGTTCGGAAACATGCTGGGCGACGATGCCGCCGTCGGCATCCGCGCAGGTGAGGAATCTTCCGTATATATCGGTGCGAATGCCTGGATTGCGGGTTTTCGCACCGGCATTTACGGCGAAGACGGCGATATGACGGTCATTAATCGCGGATTGATCCAGTCGGATTATGCAATATCGGGCCAGAGCGGAAAGGTTGTCAATTTCGGCTCCATCGTCTCGGAGGGCACCAGCAATCCAGCGCCCGGCGTGATGTTCGAACGCTGGGTCGATATCGTGAACGAGGGCCTGATTTCCGCCAGGGTAGCTGTCATGTCCTTTGATGGCGGCTCGGTTTTCAACGGAACGGATGGCGTGATCATGGGCCGGCGGTCGGCGGTAGATCTCGGAACGGCCGACGGAGAAGTCAATACCATCGAAAATCATGGCATCCTGCGCGGCCGCGACCATTCCATCTCGTCTTCCGGCGAGACCCGGATCGTCAATCGCGGCACGATCTTCGGCGATATCGAGCTTGGCGGCTTTGCCGACAGGATCGACACGCGCGGTGGCGCCGTTCGAGGCGTCATCCGTGGGGGCGAAGGCGACGATACCTATCTGATTTCAAGCCAGTATATCGTGATCGAGGACAATGGATCGAGCACGGGCGACGTCGTGAAGTCCACGAGCAGTTTCAAGCTCACGGGCGGTCTCGACGATCTCTTTCTGCTCGGGGCGACCGCGACCGCAGGCTATGGCAATGCAGGAGACAATATGCTCCATGGCAGCAGGGCGATAAACACGCTATACGGCCTCGATGGCGCCGACATCCTGTCGGGCGGTCGCGGCCGGGACCTTCTGGTCGGGGGCGCCGGCGCGGATGAGTTTCGCTTTCACAAGGGCTTCGGTGTCGATACGATCAACGATTTCACCAGCGGCGAGGACCTGATCGTATCGAATCTCGTCGGCGGCGTTCGCGACTTCGAACGCCTCGATATCCGTCAGAGGGGCCCGGATACGATCATCGACTTCGGCCATGGCGATCGCCTGATCCTTGAAGCTTTCGACGGGAAAAATCTCAGTATCGGCGATTTCTCGACGAACTGAGAGATGCCGAGAGCGAAATCGTCGGACATGCCGTCGATCCCGACCCCGGCGCAGCGCCCGTTCCGGCCCTTGCGGCGTCCGGTCGGATTGTCGAGCGAAGTCCGGTCCACGGCGGCATGTCGGGGTCGTCCTCCACCCGGCGGACGGCCCCGACATGTTTTAGACGAAAATGAAGTCGCCGGCGTCGATCTGCGTCAGCTTCACGTTCTGAACGACGATGACCTCGCCGATCTCTCCCGAAAACAGGCGTATCTCCACATCGCGGCCGGCCTGCGTCAATTCCAGGTCCTCGAACCGCCGGGCCTCGAAGCCGCCGATCTGAATCCTGTCCACGCCGTTCTCGAAGTCCCTGATATGATCTTCCGCCAGATCGGGCCTGAAGATGAAGGTATCTCGGCCGGCGCCGCCGGTCAGGTCGTCCGATCCGTCGCCGCCATCGATCTTGTTGTTGCCGCGGTTGCCGATGATGACATTGTCGTATTCATTGCCGAAGCCCGAAATGTTCCCCCGGCCCGTCAGGACGAGCGTCTCGATCTCCCCGTGACCGTCGAGAAGATAAGTGACGCTGGAACGAACGATATCGTTGTTGTTCGCTTCCCGGCTCTCGTCTTCGAAGATGCGGGTCTTGTAGGATGAAACGACATAGATATCGCTGCCCGCGCCGCCCAGCACCTGGCCGATCGTCCGGCCGCCGCGGTCGTTGTAGAAATCGTCGCCGCCACCGAGCAGGACGTCGCCGCGGACCAGGCCGTTGTTGATGAAGGTATCGATGCCGTCGCCGCCCGCATAGGCCGTGGTGTCCAGCGTCTTCATGAAGCCGTTATTGATCACGTCGGTGGTTCCGCCCGCAAAGCTCACGGCGCGGATGGCGATGGTCTCGCCGATGATGCGGCTGTCTCCGCCCAGCAGGAAGGCGCCATGCGTCGCATTGGTATAGATGCCGGTGTGCCCTGAATCGATCAGGCCGTCATTGTCGATCTCGAAGGCCTGTTTCGTCGCGTTTTCGCCGATGATGATGCCGTAGACATTGCCCAGGATCGTGCCGTCGTTGAGGACCGACGAGGTCAGGCCCTGAAGCTGCATGCCGTAATTGAAGCCATCGACAAGGCCATGATTGGTAAACTCCGCACGGTCGCCCTGGATCGTGGCGCCGAAATTGCCCATGAGGGCGCCGTGCCGCCCAACGGTGGCGGTGGAGTCGTCGGCCGACAGCACGAGCGCGGAGGAAAGCCCGCCGGCGACCAGCTGGCCGTTGAGCTTCAGCGTGGTGTTCGTTGCGCTGGCCTGAACGACCATCGGGCTGCCCTCGGTGACGAGGCTGATATCCCTGTCGAGGATATAGGTATTGTTGGCCGGCACGATTGTGTAGGTAAAGAAGCCGTCCCTGTCGATATGGAAGGTTGCCATTGGATTCTCCTGGCTGCTTGGGGGTTGTCCCGGGATTGTCCGCTGCCGGATCATCCGATCCCGGGCGTGCGGATGAGATGGCGGCACGCTGCATCCCATAGGGATGTGACTATCCAGCCGGTCAGCGCCGGCGGCCGCAGGTGCAGGGCCGCGACGAACTCTTCGAGCGCCGGATCGGCGAGTGCGGGTTCCCCGCGATCTTTCGGCGGTTGAATCGCCATTTGCCGAACGCTGGCCGTCGACGGGCGGAGGCCTTCATGGGTCGTGGTATTTGTCGTCATTGGCGTTTTCCGAAAGCATGGCTCGGCACTCCGCGCCGTGTGGGACCTGCGACGATTTCCGGGTTTGGTCGGGAATGCGCGACGAAGCCGAAAGGCTGGCTAGCGGTCCGGACGTTCAGACATTGTTATCGGGCCTCCAGGTCTCTTCTTCTCTCTCAAGTCCGCCGCAATGCGGTGCCCCTGTTTACGGCTCGACCACGGCCGCCGCATCCGCCGGTCGGCGGAGACGATGCGGATCGGAAGAGGGAAAAGCTGGTTCCAGCGGCGCTGGCCCAGGCTGGATAAACCCATCGCCGATTGTCCGTCAGTCAGGATATTCCGGATACGGAGGCGCGCCGGCTATTCGCTGTCGCGACCGGCAAAGCCGGGGCGGTTCAGGTCGCCTCCGCCATCGATTTTCCCTGCGCATTCAACACGTCAACCTGACGGAGCTTCGTGACGATCTCTTCTGCCTTGTATCTTCTCGCTGCCATTTCAATGTCCTTCTGAGGCTCAAGAGCCATACTTCATGAAGGATCACTTTGCAGGGGGCAGACCAGGACGACATCGTCGATCATTGCCGCGATGCCTGGCGCGAGCTCGAAAGCCAGCCATGGCGGATCATGTCAATCGGACGCAGAGAAGGGGCCAATGAGTTCTAATCAACGAAAGACCGTATAGCCCCATTCGACCACCGTCCGGTCGCCGATGCTGATGCGTTGAGCGGCTGGTCGAAAGCCTTTTGAGATGCCGAGGGCTGGCTCAGCCATGTGCCGGTTCCGGTCAGATATTCCGCTCGACCGATACCGGAAAGAAACCGAGAATATCCATCCGCATGGCGGGGCAGACCGAACATGTGCTTGCAGTCTTTGAATTTGTTCTACAGACTGGCCTGAATTGGGGGGCTGGTCCATTGGCTGACCGCATCGGGGGGAAACGCAACCAGCCTTACCGGCATTTCCAGGAATATGACGCGGCATGTGCCCAGCTCCTTTGAACCAAGACCTTGCCCGTGGTTTCATCATTCCGATCGGAGGCGGAGAGGACCGCGTCAAGGAACAGCACATCCACCGCCGATTCGTGGAACTGTCGGGTGGCAGGCATGCCGATATCGTCGTGATCCCGACGGCATCGGAGCTGAAGACGACCGGCCCGGACTACAACCGGATCTTCCGCGATCTCGGTGCTGCGGAGGTGGATTTCCTGCCGATCAGCCGCCGTGCCGATTGCGACAACCCCCGCTATCTCGACATGCTCGACCGGGCGACCGGAATCTTCCTGACCGGCGGCAACCAACTGCGCCTGTCGACGATCCTCGGCGGTACCGGCATCGCCCAGAAGATCCGCCGTCGCAACGCGGCCGGCGTCGCGGTCGCGGGCACGTCGGCGGGCGCGTCGATCATGTCCGAACACATGATCGCGGGCGGTGACAGCAATTCCTCCCCCGCCGAGGGGGCGGTAAGCCTGGCACCGGGCATCGGCCTGACCAATGCAGTGATCATCGACCAGCATTTCACCGAGCGGAACCGGCTGGGTCGGCTTTTGACGGCATCCTCCTACAATCCGTTCCTGATCGGTCTCGGCATCGACGAGGATACGGCCGCCTTTATCGGTCCCGACGGCGTCTTCGAGGTCGTCGGATCGGGCACGGTGACCGTGGTCGACGCCTCGGGCCTGACGCACTCCTCGATGTGGGAGGCCTCGCGCGGCGAGGCGCTGACCCTGCTCGGGCTGAAGATCGATGTGATGGGGGAGGGCTGTCGCTACGATCTCGTGGGGCGGCACGCCTATCCGCCGGATGAACACGCGGCGTTCTGTACGCTGCCAAACGAAAAGGTCACGACGAACTGACCGCACTATAAGGGAGGAACTCCGCAATGAAGATCGTTTCGAGGAACGTGTTTGTCGGTCCAAACGTATGGGCGGGATTTCCCGTCATCCGCTATGTCGTTGACCTGGGTGTCCTGGAAGAGTGGCCATCGGCGAAGATCGGCGAGGATTGGATCAATGCGCTTGTCGAGGCCCTTCCTGGGCTGCATGAGCATGGCTGCTCGTACCGCGAGCCGGGCGGTTTCATTCGCCGTCTGAGAGAGGGCGAGGGCACATGGCTCGGCCATGTCGCCGAACATGTCGCGCTGGAGATACAGGGCGTCGCGGGGTCCGAGGTCACCTTTGGCCGCACCCGGTCAACCGGGGTGCCGGGCCAGTACAACCTCGTCTATCAATACCATCAGCGCGATGTCGGGCTCGAGGCCGGGCAACTGGCGATCCGGCTGCTGATGCACCTCCTGCCCGACGACCTCAAGTCGCGGGTCGAATACGAGTTCGACCCCAAATTCGATTTTCCCGACGAGTTGAAGAGCTTCGTCCTGATGGCGCAGCGCAAGGAATTCGGCCCCTCGACCGGTTCGCTGGTCAAGGCCGCCGAGGATCGCGACATTCCGTGGATCCGGCTCAACAGCAACTCGCTGGTGCAGTTCGGCCACGGCAAGTTCCAGCAGCGCATTCAGGCGACGATCACCAGCGAGACCAAGCATATCGCGGTGGAGATTTCCTGCGACAAGGAAGACACCCACAACATGCTGAGCGACCTCGGCCTGCCGGTGCCCCAGCAGCGTCTGATCTATTCGCCGGCGCAGGCCGTCCGAGCGGCAGGTCGCATCGGTTATCCGGTCGTCGTGAAGCCGCTCGATGGCAATCACGGGCGCGGGGTTTCGATCAACCTGACCGAGGACGCGCAGGTGGAAACCGCATTCCACGAGGCCAAGGCGCACTCCAAGAGCCGTGGCATTCTCGTCGAGAGTTTCGTCACCGGCATGGATCATCGCATGCTGGTGGTGAATGGCGAACTGGTCGCGGTGGCCAAGCGTGTTCCCGGCCATGTCGTCGGCGACGGCAGACATACGATCGCCGAACTGATCGAGATCGTCAATTCCGATCCGCGACGGGGCATCGGGCATGAGAAGGTGCTGACGAATCTGGAGCTCGACAGTCAGGCCGAACGGCTGATGGCGGATGCCGGCCATACCGCCGAAACGGTCCTGCCGGAGGGCGAGACCTTCTACCTGCGCTCGACCGCGAACCTCTCGACCGGCGGCACGGCGATCGACATGACCGATGTCTGCCACCCGGACAACAAGGACATGGCGGAACGCACGATCAAGGCGGTGGGCCTCGATGTGGGCGGGGTCGACTTCCTCACGCCCGACATCACCAAGAGCTACAAGGATATCGGCGGCGCCATCGTCGAGGTGAACGCCGCGCCTGGTTTCCGGATGCATGTCGCCCCTTCGGAAGGCAAGCCGCGCGACGTGGCGGGCAAGGTGATCGACATGCTGTTTCCGAAGGGCCGCGAGGCGCGGATCCCGATCGGCGCCATCACCGGAACGAACGGCAAGACGACGACCTCGCGCATGCTCGCCCATATCATGAAGTCCTCCGGCAAGATCGTCGGCATGACCTCGACCGACGGGGTCTATGTCGACGGCAAGCTGACCGTGAAGGGCGATATGACCGGGCCGGCCTCGGCGCAGATGGTGCTGCGCGACCCATCGGTCGATTTCGCCGTGATGGAAACCGCGCGGGGCGGCCTCGTTCGCTCCGGCCTTGGCTATCAGCGCTGCGACGTCTCGGCCTGCCTCAACGTGGCGGCCGACCATCTGGGGATGGGCGGGATCAACACGATCGAGGAACTTGCCGTGATCAAGCGCGTCGTTGTCGAGGCTGCGACGGATACGGTCGTGCTCAACGCCGACGACATCCACTGCCTGCGCATGGCCGATTTCTGCAAGGCCGAGCATATCTGCTACGTGACGACGAATTCCGACCACCCCCTTGTGAGGGAGCATATCCAGGCCGGGGGCCGCGCCGTGGTGCTGGAAAAGGCCATGAATGGCGACATGATCACGATCTACGCCAACGGCCTGCACATGCCGGTCCTGTGGTCGCACCTGATCCCGGCGACGCTGGAGGGCAAGGCGCTTTACAACGTGCAGAACGCGATGTTCGCCTGCGCGATGGCCTATGCGTTCGGGCTCGACCTCGACAATATCCGCCACGGGCTGAGAACCTTCGACACCTCGTTCTTCCAGGTGCCGGGGCGGAGCAATGTGTTCGATGAACACCCCTTCAAGGTCATCCTCGACTACGGCCATAACCCGGCCGCCATCGCCGCCATGTCGGGCCTGGCCGACCGGCTGGACGTGAAGGGCCGCAGGCTCGTGGTCTGCGCCATGCCAGGCGATCGCCGCGACGAGGACATCCGCGAGGCCGCCAGGGTGCTGGCGGGGCATTTCGACCACTACTTCGTCAAGCCCGACGACGATCGCCGGGGACGCGGAGAGATGGAGGTTCCGGAGATGCTCCGCGACGGCCTGATTGCGGCCGGGGTGGAGGCCAACCGGATCACGCTGGTGGCAAGCGAGGCCGAGGCCGTCGATATGGGGCTGAACACGGCGCAGCCCGACGATCTTCTCGTCGTCTTCGCCGATGAGCTGGCGCGGTCCTGGAAGCAGATCATCTACTTCAAGAAGGCCGAGCGGGAGGCCATCATCACGGCCAAGCCGTCCCGCGTGGAGCGGCCTGCCGCCGAATTCGAGGAACTGGTATCGGCGACGGATCTGTTGATCCGTGATGAACGGGGCGTACGTCTCGCTCGGGCCGAACCCGAGGGGGCGGACTGAACGGGGCGCAGGATGATGCATTCCGATACATTGCAGGATCTTCTGGAAATTCCGGTACCGGACCATCCGGCGCTGGTTCTGGATGGCTGCCGCAGGCTGCTTGGGCCGAACCTTTACGGGCCG
>JAGRLJ010000396.1 GCA_020441805.1 Rhizobiaceae bacterium | reverse complement strand
GCACGGAGCCTTGCGCTATCGCTGGCTTTCGCGGCGATCCTGACGCTGCCGCTTTTCGTGCTGGAAATGGGTTCGCATTTCTTTCCGGCGGTCCATATGTGGATCATGGACAATATCGGCGTGGAGGCGAACCGCTACCTGCAATTCGTCCTCGCCACGCTGGTCCTGTTCGGGCCGGGGCTGCGCTTCTTCCGCAAGGGCGTGCCCAACCTGCTGCGCTGGTCGCCGGACATGAATTCGCTGGTGGTGCTCGGCACCTCCGCGGCCTGGGGCTATTCCGTGGTCGCCACCTTCTTCACCGGCCTGCTGCCGGCGGGAACGCAGAATGTCTATTACGAAGCCGCCGCCGTCATCGTCACGCTGATCCTGCTCGGCCGGTTCCTCGAAGCGCGCGCCAAGGGCAAGACGAGCCAGGCGATCAGGCACCTGATCGGCCTCCAGCCCAAGACCGCCTTCGTCGAGCGCGACGGAACCTATGTCGAGCTGCCGATCAGCGACGTGCGCCGCGAGGATGTGGTGCGCATCCGGCCCGGCGAGAAGGTCCCCGTGGATGGCCTCGTGCTCGACGGCGAATCCTATGTCGACGAATCGATGATCACCGGCGAGCCGGTGCCGGTGAAAAAAGTGCAAGGCGCCGAGGTTGTCGGCGGCACCATCAACCAGACCGGCTCCTTTACCTTCCGCGCCACCAAGATCGGCGGCGATACGCTGCTCGCCCAGATCATCCGCATGGTCGAGGCGGCGCAGGGGTCGAAACTGCCGATCCAGGCGCTGGTCGACCGGGTGACGGGGTGGTTCGTGCCCGCCGTCATCGCCGCCGCCGTCGTGACCTTCTTTGCCTGGCTTGCCTTCGGGCCGTCGCCGGCGCTGACCTTCGCCCTGGTCAACGCGGTGGCGGTGTTGATCATCGCCTGCCCCTGCGCCATGGGGCTCGCGACGCCGACCTCGATCATGGTCGGCACCGGCCGGGCGGCGGAATCGGGCATCCTGTTCCGCAAGGGCGAGGCGCTGCAAAGCCTGCGCGATGTCGGTGTCGTGGCGCTGGACAAGACCGGGACGCTGACGCGGGGCAAGCCGGAGCTCACGGATTTCGACGTTGCCGCCGGCTTCGACCGAGACGAGGTTCTGCGTCTCGTCGCGAGCATCGAAACACGCTCGGAGCATCCGATCGCCGCGGCGATCGTGGCCGGCGCGGCGGCGCGCGGCCTGGCGCCGGCCGACGTCTCCGGTTTCGAGGCCCGGCCCGGCTTCGGCGTCGGCGGCACCGTCGGGGGCCGCAGGGTTCAGGTCGGGGCCGACAGGGCGATGAAGTCCTCGGGCATCGACGTCTCGGCTTTCGCCGCGGAAGCGGAACGGCTCGGCGCGCAGGGCCGCTCGCCGCTCTATGCCGCGATCGACGGCAGGCTCGCCGCGGTGATCGCCGTTGCCGACCCGATCAAGGAGACGACGCCGGAGGCGATCCGGGCGCTGCATGCGCTGGGCCTGAAAGTGGCGATGATCACCGGCGACAATGCCCATACCGCGCGCGCCGTCGGCAGCCAGCTCGGCATAGACGAGGTCGTGGCGGAGGTGCTGCCGGGCGGCAAGGCCGACGTCATCAGGCGGCTGCGCGCGGGAGGCCGCAAGGTGGCCTTCGTCGGCGACGGCATCAACGACGCGCCCGCCCTCTCGGAGGCCGATATCGGCATCGCGGTCGGCACGGGCACGGATATCGCGATCGAGAGCGCCGATGTCGTGCTGATGTCGGGCGACCTTGCCGGCGTGCCGCGCGCCATCGTGCTCAGCCAGGCGACGATCCGCAACATCA
>JAGRLJ010000395.1:465-1958 GCA_020441805.1 Rhizobiaceae bacterium | reverse complement strand
CATGTCGCCGGGCAGGAAGCCGAGACGTTCGCCGGCCTCGACGGCCGGACGCGTGAGGATGATACGGTCCACCGCCCCGCGCTCGAGAAGCTGGGCGGCATGCGCCACCGCGAGATAGGTCTTGCCGGTNNCCGGTGCCGGCCGGGCCGACGCCGAAGACGAGCTCGGAGCGCTCGAGCGCCCGCATATAGGCGTCCTGGGTCGGCGTGCGGGCATGGATGGTCTTCTTGCGGGTCGAGATCTGACCCATGGAGAGCTTGGCCTTCTTCTCCAGCGCCGGGAAGACCAGCTGGTCGTCGGCCGCCTGCGCCATGCGGATCGCGCCCTCGACATCGGAGGCCTCGATCGGCGAGCCTTTCTGCAACCGGTCGTAGAGATAATCGAGCGTCCGGCGGGCGAGATTGGTGGCGTTGATCTCGCCGGAGATCGAGACGGTATTGCCGCGCGCCCGCGCATCGATATTGAGCCGCTCCTCAATCAGCTTCAGATTCTGGTCGAACTGGCCGAAAAGCTCACTGGCGAGACGGTTGTTTTCGAAGGTCAGAACAAAGTGACTGGCGTCTGTCCGGCTGGGCTGGCGCACTTGGGTGGACACCGCTTCCTGTCTGTTCAAACCGTCCTGCTCCTGTGTGGCGACGGGCTCGCGCATCATGCCAACTCGGCGTGTAGGCTGTTGGTTCCCGCCTTTGTGATTCGCACCTTTATAATGTCACCAATTTCGAGATTGTCATCGGCTTTCATCTCGATGATCACAGGCAGAAGCCAGGGCGAACGGCCGACCATCTGGCGCTCGAACCGGCCGGGCTTCTCGACCAGCACCTCGAATTCGCGGCCCGCCATGGACTGCTGGAATTCGGTCTGCTGGCGGAAGAGCAGGGCCTGGAGCCGTTCCAGCCGCTCGGCCTTGACCGCTTCAGCCACATGGTCGGGCAGGTCGGCGCCGGGCGTGCCGGGGCGGGGGGAATATTTGAACGAGAAGGCCTGGGCATAGCCGACCGTTTCGACAAGCCGCATGGTCGCCTCGAAATCCTCGTCCGTCTCGCCGGGAAAGCCGGTGATGAAATCGCCCGAGATCGCCAGATCCGGGCGCACCGCGCGAATGCGCTCGATCAGCGCGACATAGTCGGCGGCGGTATGTCGGCGGTTCATCGCCCTGAGGATGCGGTCCGAGCCCGATTGCACCGGCAGGTGCAGATAGGGCATGAGCTTTTCGAGATCGCGATGCGCCTCGATCAGCCGGTCGTCCATGTCGCGCGGATGGCTGGTCGTGTATCGAAGCCGCGCGATGCCGTCGATATCGGAAAGATGGTGGAGCAGGTCTCCCAGGCCCCAGGCGGCGCCGTCCGGGCCATGGCCGTGCCAGGCATTGACGTTCTGGCCGAGCAGCGTGATCTCCCTGACCCCGGCATCGACCAGCCGTTTCGCCTCGGTGACGATCTGGGCGAGCGGCCGCGAGACCTCCGAGCCCCGCGTATAGGGCACGACGCAGAAGG
>JAGRLJ010000395.1:0-459 GCA_020441805.1 Rhizobiaceae bacterium | reverse complement strand
TGTCGCAGCCCTCCTGCACGGTGAGGAAGGCGGTGACGCCGCGCGAGATCGTCTTCTCGCGGCTGATCGCCGGCAGGTATTCGAACTTGTCCTCGACGGCGTATTCCGTCTCGACCACCCGGGCGCCGGCCCGCGCCCTGTCGAGCGCCTCCGGCAGGCGGTGATAGGTGGTGGGGCCGATCACCAGATCGACGACGGGGGCGCGGCGGATAATCTCGTCGCCCTCGGCCTGGGCGACGCAACCGGCGACGCCGACCATGAATTCCTTGCCGAGCGCGGCGCGTTCGCGTTTGGTCTTCTGCAACCGGCCTAGCTGCGAATAGACCTTCTCCGCCGCCTTCTCGCGGATATGGCAGGTATTGATCAGCACGAGATCGGCATCCTCGACGCTGTCGGTCGGCTGGTAGCCGCTCTCGCCCAGCGAATCCGTCATCCGCTGGCTGTCATAGACGTTCATCT
>JAGRLJ010000394.1:978-4985 GCA_020441805.1 Rhizobiaceae bacterium | reverse complement strand
TGCAGGATCAGCCAGTGATGGGCATCGCGCTTGTATTCATCCGGCACGACGCGCTCCAGATTGTCCTCGACCGCGCGCACGTCCTTGCCCGGCGCAAGGCCGGTGCGGTTGGCGACCCGAAAGATATGGGTGTCGACGGCAATGGTCGGCTCGCCGAAGGCGGTGTTGAGCACGACATTCGCGGTCTTGCGGCCGACGCCGGGCAGGCGTTCCAGGTCCTCGCGCGTGCGCGGCACCTTGCCGCCGAAATCGTCGAGGATCATCCGCGACAGCGCCAGCACGTTCTTCGCCTTGTTGCGGAACAGCCCGAGGCTCTTGATGCGCTCGCGGATGCCCTCTTCGCCCAGCGCCACCATTTTCCGCGGCGTATCGGCATCGGCGAACAGGATGCGCGTCGCCTTGTTGACGCCGACATCGGTTGCCTGTGCCGACAGGGCGACGGCAACGACGAGCGTATAGGGATCGCGGTATTCGAGCTCGGTCGTCGGCTCCGGATTGCCCGCCTTCAGCGCGGCGAACATCGCCTGAATCGTGCCCGCGTCGAGTTTTGTCGGCTTTGCCCGGCGCGCGGTTTTCTTCGCGGGTGCGGCTTTTGGTTTCGGGGTCTGGTTTATGGGCATGGGTTTTCTATACTTAGGGCCATGAGCAACGCCAACCCGAATCCTGAGATGCCTGAATCCGAAAGCGATGCAAAACCGCTGTTCGAGGCGGTGATCACTCCGCACCGGTCGCTGAGCGCGCGCGGCTTCCTCGCCGTCATGTCGCTGATTGCCGGCGTCAGCTTCGTGTCCGGCCTCGTGTTCTGGATGATCGGGGCCTGGCCCATCGTCGGCTTCTTCGGCCTCGACGTGGCGCTGATCTGGTACGCCTTCCGCGCCAACTACCGTGCCGCGCGCGTCCGCGAGACCGTTTCGCTCACCCATGACACGCTGAGCATCGAGCGCACCGATACCAGGGGCCGCCGCCGCCGCGTGCAGATGAACCCCTATTGGGCGCGGCTGGAAGCCGAGCGCGACGAGGAATTCGGCATGCTCGGCCTGTCCGTCGTGTCGCACGGCACCAGCGAGCGCGTCGGCGACTGGCTGTCGCCGCACGAGCGCGAAGCCTTCGGCAAGGCGCTGGCGAAGGCGCTTCACGATGCCCGCAACACGATCCCCGCACACTGATCCGTCCGCGCAGGAATCGGGTGGGTTTGCCGTTTTCCCAGGCGTACACAGGCTCGGCATGAACGCAGCATGGAGCCAGTGCGATGATGTTCGACGGCACGATGACCAGCCTTTCGGCATGTTCCGCCATGACGGGTAGCGATAGCGCGGCGGAAGAATCCGGTCCCGGAACCCTCGACGATTATGCCCGCGTGCGCCGGGCGATCCGGTTCCTGACCGAGAACTGGCGCGACCATCCCGATCTCGACACGATTGCCGCGGAAATGGATCTCAATGCGACCCAGGCGCAGAAGCTGTTCCACCGCTGGGCCGGCCTGACGCCGAAGCAATTCGTGCAGGCGATCACGCTCGACCATGCTCGCGCCCTGCTGGCCGACCACGAGACGGTGCTCGATACCGCCTATGACGTCGGCCTGTCGGGGCCGGGGCGGCTGCACGATCTCTTCGTCACCCATGAGGCCATGTCGCCGGGCGAATGGAAGAGCCGGGGCGCGGGCCTGCGGATCCGCTACGGCTTCCACGATTCGCCTTTCGGCCGGGCGCTGCTGATGATCACCGATCGTGGTCTTTGCGGCCTCGCCTTCGCCGACGACGCGGCGGCCGAGCCCGAGGCGCTGCGCGATATGACCGAGCGCTGGCCCGGCGCCGACTACGCCGAGGACCTGGAGGCAACCCGATCCTATGCCGGCCGGATCTTCGATCCCGGCCGCTGGAATCCGTCCGAGCCGCTGCGCGTGGTGCTGATCGGCACGGATTTCCAGATCCGGGTCTGGGAGCAGCTTCTCGAAATCCCCCTCGGGCGCCTGTGCACCTATTCCGACCTCGCCGACCGGATCGGCGCGCCGAAGGCGTCCCGCGCCGTGGGGGCGGCGGTGGGCCGAAATCCCGTCTCCTTCGTCGTGCCCTGTCATCGTGCGATCGGCAAATCGGGCGCGCTGACGGGCTATCATTGGGGATTGACCCGCAAGCGCGCCATGCTGGGCTGGGAAGCCGCCAGGGCGTGATGCCTGACGGGCTACTCCGCGACGTCCACTGAAAAGGCGAAAGCGGCCGTCGCGCCCGGCGCAAGGACGGTTGCATAGGGCCGGGCGCCGATCTCCGCCGATGCGCCGGCTTCGGGCGCCGTTCCGTGCCAGGGTTCGATGCAGAGGAAGGGCGCGCCGGGCCTGGTCCAGAGCGCCAGATTCGGCAGGTTTTCGAAAGAAAACCGGAGACCGGGACCGCCTTCGGCGCCGTAGGTGAGCGCCGACCCCGCACCGTCCGGAAAGATCATCGCATCGTCCTCGAACTGGCCGTGATCCAGAATCAGCCGTCCGGCCCTGAAAGGCGACGGCAGCAGGCCCGGCCGTCGAAGCCCTCCGTCGAGACGCGAGAGCATCGGCTCCGCGCCGTTGTCGAGTTGTACGAAATGCGTCCGTCCTTCCGCCCCCGGCAGCGGCCAGGCGAAGGCGGGGTGGAAGCCGAGGCCGAAAGGAAGCGGCTTGACATCGGTGTTGGTGACGGAGGCGGTTACCGTCAGCCGGCTTCCGGCGACGGCATGCCCGAGCGTCAGCGTGAAATCGAAGGGATAGGCTTCCCGGCTGGCCGCGGATGCCGTCAATACGTGCAGGCAGGACCCGGCCTCGGCCGAAACGAGCCGGAATTCGCTCCGTCGCGCGATGCCGTGCTGCTGCATCCCGAAGACGTGGCCGTCGATATGCAGCCTGTTGTCCGGCGCCTTGCCGACGATGGGAAACAGGATCGGCGAGCGCCCGCCCCAGAAGGCTGGATCGCCGCTCCACAGCCAGGAACGGCGGTCGCGGGTCCGGATCGACTGCATTTCCGCGCCCAGCGAAGAGACCTCGATGACCAGTTCCGGACTTTCTATCCGCACGAGTTCCGGCATGGAGTTTCCCCTGAACGATCCTCTTCGATGTCGTTGCATGTAAGCGCGATTTGGGCCGCGTCGACAATCGAAATTCGGGCGGCTCGGCATGTCCTTCGCCAGGGAAGCGATGGCGGAGACGATATCCTGGAGGCGTTATTGCGGAATATATATTTATTTTCCGTAAAATATACAAATATAAGCAATAAAACGCGAATAAGAAACGAATCTTATCCGTATCTGTCGCAAAGACAATGATCTCGGCACGGGGGTGCCGGACAAGCCCGGCCTCTTCGGGCCCCGCGGCGCCTGTCCGGCAGCCCCTAGTTTCCGAGGTTCGAATGCGGTGAACACGGCGATCCTTCGGCCGATACAGAAAGCGGAAACCTCATGACGACGATCATTTTCTCATCCACGATCGGCTACGCCCCGCAGGCAAAGGACGATTTCATCCTTGAAGCCGGTACGGTGCTCTCCAATCACAACTTCACGGCATTCGGTGCATCGGGCGCGTCGTTTGCGGGGTTGAGCCTCGATGTCGCCGGGACTATCGAGGATGCGAGCTACGGCATTTCGCTTTTCAACGGCGCGGTCGAGGGAAGCCTGATCCATGTGGCGGCTACGGGCTCGGTCAGCGCGAAATATGCCGCCATCTACCTCGACGGTTCCGGAGGATCCATCGTCAATGACGGCGCCCTCGCCGGCGAGACCTGGGGCGTGAATATCATCGGGTCGCAGAACGCGGTCGTCAATCAGGGTGCGATCACGGGATCGACAGGCGTATCTTTCCAGGGGGATGGAAACGCCCTGGTCAACCATGGCGTCATATCGAGCGATGGCTCATGCGTCAGCGTCAGCCTGAAAGCCGGTGAAACCTTCTCCCTGGCCAATGACGGGCTCATCACAAGCGCGCAATATTGCTTCGTCGCCGCCGGAGAGGGCGACGTCACGGTCGTCAATCGTGGGACGATGGAGGG
>JAGRLJ010000394.1:0-770 GCA_020441805.1 Rhizobiaceae bacterium | reverse complement strand
CTGTCCATGACAGGCACGGATCTTGACGACCATCTCTTTGGCAACAGGGGAGACAACCGGATATTCGGCGGGACCGGCGCCGACCGTATCGCCGCCGGCGGGGGAGACGATATCCTGACAGGCGGCGCGAAGGGAGTGGGCGCGGACGGCGCGGCGGACGTTTTCCTCTTCAGCCGCCATTCCGGCCACGACCGGATCGTCGGCTTCGAAGCCGGTATCGACCAAATCGATCTCGGCGGCTATGCTGGCATCAATTCCTTTTCCGACCTCCACGGACATATTCATCAAGCCGGCGACGACGTGGTCGTTTCGCTCTCCGGCGGCGACAAAATAACGCTGATCGACCTGCACAGGGCGGATCTCGACAGGGATGACTTCATCTTCTGACCGGGGCCATAGAGCGGTCCGGCGGTCGCGGCGCGCTCAATGCGCGCCGGACATATCCCCCAGCACTTCCTTGGAGGCCACCGTCGAATCCGCCTTCAGCCGGTAGACCATCGGCACGCCGGTCGCGAGGTTGAGCTTCAGGATCTCTTCCTTGGAGAGCCGGTCGAGAACCATCACCAGCGAGCGCAGTGAATTGCCATGCGCCGCGACCAGAACGGTCTGGCCGGAAAGCACGCGCGGCAGGATATCGGTCATGTAATAGGGCCAGACGCGGGCGCCCGTGTCGCGCAGGCTCTCGCCGCCCGGCGGCGGGATATCGTAGGAGCGGCGCCAGATATGCACCTGCTCCTCGCCCCATTTGGCGCGGGCGTCGTCCTTGTTGA
>JAGRLJ010000055.1:8562-8791 GCA_020441805.1 Rhizobiaceae bacterium | reverse complement strand
CCAACCGCGACCTGCGCATGCTGAAGGAAACGCTTGATCCAGATAGGGCGCGGGGAAATCCGCGCCCACCTTTCGAGGATCAGCCTCTGAGCATGCCGCCCGTGGATTTCTCGACATTGGCGACAATGCGTTTTGTCAGTGCCTCGAAATCCTCGTCGGTCAGCGTGCGCTCGGCCGGCTGGATCGCGACTTCGATCGCGATCGACTTCCTGTCCTCGCCGAGCGAGGC
>JAGRLJ010000055.1:0-8444 GCA_020441805.1 Rhizobiaceae bacterium | reverse complement strand
CGGCGGACGGTCTGGAAGGGCGAAAGCTCCAGCACCGGCCTGGTGCGGGTTGCCTTCTTCTTCGGTTCCGGCAGCTTGTCGAGCGAGAGTTCGAAGCCCGCGAGCGCCCCCGAGACGTCGAGCGCCTCCAGCGTCTTCGGATGGAATTCGCCGAAATGGCCGATGACGAGCTTCGGACCCATCTTGATCGTGCCCGACCGGCCGGGATGGTACCATGCGGGGGCGCCCTGCTCGATCTGGAGATTGGAAGCCGGGAAGCCGCAGGCTTCGAGCACCGCGAGCGCGTCGGCTTTCGCGTCGTAGACGTCGACGGCCTTTTCCCTGTTCGACCAGAGCCGTCCGGCGCCGTTGAGCGTCGCGCTGCCGCGGCGGATGCCGCCGGCGATCCGCCGCTGGCCCTCGGGCGTGTCGTCCTCATAGGTGCCGGAGACCTCGAAGATCGCGACATCGCCATGGCCCTTGTCGGCATTGCGCTGGGCGGCGGCGAGCAGGCCGGGCAGCAACGACGGCCGCATGTCGGACATGTCGGAGGCGATCGGGTTTTCGAGCTTGAGCGACGGATGCCCGCCGCCGAACAGCTTCGCATGTTCGGCGGGAATGAAGGACCAGGTGACCGCTTCCAGCATGCCGCGCGCGGCGAGCGCCCGCTTGGCGAGCCGTGTGCGGATCTGGAGCGTGGTCAGGATCCTGCCGTTCACGTCGCCGAGGCGCGGCAGGGGAGCCGCCTTGATCTCGTTGATGCCGTGAATGCGCATGACTTCCTCGACAAGGTCGGCCTTGCCGTCGATGTCCGGCCGCCAGGACGGCACCGAAACCGTAACGGTATCGCCGCGCCCGTCTATGCCGAAACCGAGCCGGGTGAGGATCGAGATCGATTCCTCCCTTGGAATATCGAGGCCGGTCAGGCGCCTGACCTCCGCGAAGGGGAAGGAGACTTCCTTGCGCCTTTGGCCTTCATAGCCGACGACCTCGGCCTTCGCGGCCACGCCGCCGCAGAGTTCGAGCACCAGCTCGGTCGCGCGGTCGAGGCCCGGCGCCATGTATTCCGGGTCGACGCCGCGCTCGAAACGGTAGCGCGCATCGGTGATGATACCGTGCTCGCGTCCGGTGCGGGCGACGTTGAGCGGGTTCCACAGCGCCGATTCGATCAGCACGTCGGTCGTGTTCTCGTCGCAGCCGGAATGCTCGCCGCCCATGATGCCGCCGATCGACTCGACACCGTTCTCGTCGGCGATGACGATATTGTTTCGGTTGAGCGTGTATTCGCGGGTATCGAGCGCGAGCACCGTCTCGCCGTCCTTCGCGCGGCGGACGGTGAGGTTGCCCTTCACCTTGGCGGCGTCGAAGACATGCAGCGGCCGGCCCTGGTCGAAGGTCAGGTAGTTGGTGACGTCGACCAGCGCGTTGATGGGCCTGAGCCCGATGGCGCGCAGCCGCTTCTGCATCCAGGCCGGGCTCGGGCCGTTCGTCACGCCGCGCACCAGCCTCAGCGCGAAGCCGGGGCAGAGCGCCTTGTCGGGACCGACGAAGTCGAGCGCCACCTTGACCGGCGTCTCGCCTTCGACCGGGAAGGACGGCTCGGGACGGATCCTGAGCGTGCCCATGCCGGAGGCGGCGAGATCGCGGGCGATGCCGTGGATCGCGGTGCAGTCGGGACGGTTCGGCGTCAGGTTGATCTCGATGACCGGATCGTCGATGCCGTAATATGCCGCGAAGGACGTGCCGACGGGCGCATCCCCGGGCAGGTCGATGATGCCCGTGTGATCATCGGAGATTTCGAGTTCCTTCTCCGAGCACATCATGCCGCGGCTCTCGACGCCGCGGATATTGCCGATGCCGAGCGTCACGTCGATGCCGGGCACATAGGTGCCGGGGGCGGCGAACGCGCCGACGAGGCCCGCCCGCGCATTCGGCGCGCCGCAGACGACCTGGACGGGGGCGCCCGCGCCGGTATCGACCGACAGCACCTTGAGCTTGTCGGCCTGCGGATGCTTCTCCGCCGTCAGCACGCGGGCGATGACGAAGGGCGCGAAACCCTTCTTGTCATCGACGCTTTCGACTTCGAGGCCGATCAGCGTCAGCCGCTCGCAGATCGCGTCGAGCGTGGCGTCGGTGTCGAGATGATCCTTCAGCCAGGACAGTGTGAATTTCATTTTCTCTCTCCTTCGCCCGTTACGCGCTCAAACCGCCGAACAGCGTCGGAAGGTCGAGCGGGCGGAAGCCGTAATGGTTCATCCAGCGGATATCGGCGTTGAAGAAATCGCGCAGGTCCGGCATGCCGTATTTCAGCATGGCGATGCGGTCGAGGCCCATGCCCCAGGCGAAGCCCTGGTAGACGTCCGGGTCGAGTCCGCCGGCGCGCAGCACGTTGGGATGGACCATGCCGCAGCCGAGGATCTCCATCCAGTCGCTGCCCTCGCCGAATCTGATGACGTCGCCGGAGCGGTCGCATTGGATATCGACCTCCACCGACGGTTCGGTGAAGGGGAAGAAGGACGGACGGAAGCGCATATTGACCGAGGGCACCTCGAAGAAGGCCTTGCAGAATTCCTCGAGCACCCAGCGCATATTGGCGACATTGGCCGATTTGTCGATCACCAGCCCCTCGACCTGATGGAACATCGGTGAATGGGTCGCGTCCGAATCCTGCCGGTAGGTCTTGCCGGGAATGATGATGCGGATCGGCGGCTGCTGGCCTTCCATGGTGCGGATCTGCACCGGTGAGGTATGGGTGCGCAGCACTTTGCGCTCGCCGTTCGCGTCCGGCGGCAGGAAGAAGGTGTCATGCATCTCGCGGGCCGGGTGGCCGACCGGGAAATTGAGCGCCGTGAAGTTGTAATAGTCGGTCTCGATATCCGGACCCTCGGCGATCGAAAAGCCCATGTCGCCGAAGATCGCGGTGATTTCGTCGATGATCTGGGTGATCGGATGGATGCGGCCGCGCTCGGCGGGCGAGGCGCGGACGGGCAGCGTCACATCGACGGTCTCGCGGGCGAGGCGCGCGTTGATCGCCTGGTCCTTCAGCGCCGTCTTGCGCGCCGCGATCGCCTCGGTCACCGCATTCTTGAGCTGGTTGATCGCAGCCCCCCGGGTCTGGCGCTCCTCGGGGCTCATGGCGCCGAGCGTCTTCAGGAGCTCCGAGATCGAGCCCTTCTTGCCGAGCGCATTGACGCGGACGGCTTCGATCGCCGCTTCGTCGGCGGCGCCGGCGATTTCCGCGGATAGGGAGATTTTCAACTGGTCGAGATCGGACATGGGTCGCTCGTGGATTTGCGAGGAGGATGCTGGAAGGGCCGGGAGGCGAAAAAGACGGAAAAACCCGCGCCGGCCCTGCCAGCGCGGGTTTCCCAATGGTGAAAGAGAGTGGGAAGCGCTGGCTTACTTGACCGCGCTTTCAAACTCGTTCTGGGTGCCGGCGTCCTTGAGGTAGGACAGGGCCTTCTTGGAGGCGGCGACGAGCGCGCCGAAGGCTTCCGACTGGCTGATCGCCATTTCCGACAGGATCTTGCGGTCGACTTCGATGCCGGCCTTGTTGAGGCCGTCGATGAAGCGGCCATAGGTCAGGCCATGCTCGCGGACGGCGGCATTGATGCGCTGGATCCAGAGCGCGCGGAAACTGCGCTTCTTGACCTTGCGGTCGCGCGTCGCATACTGCATCGAGCGATCGACGGCGGCCTTGGCGGCGCGGATGGTGTTCTTGCGGCGGCCGTAGAAGCCCTTGGCGGCCTTGAGGACCTTCTTGTGCTTGGCGTGGGCGGTGACGCCTCTCTTTACACGTGCCATGTCATGATCTCCTTAATCAACAATAACCGCTAGTCTCAGAGACCGTTCGGCAGATAGTTCTTGATGACCTTCTTGCCATCGGGTTCGGCGAGCACCATGGTGCCGCGCGCGTCGCGAATGAACTTGTTGGTACGCTTGATCATGCCGTGGCGCTTGCCGGCAGCGGCCGACTTCACCTTGCCGGTGGCGGTGATCTTGAACCGCTTCTTGGCAGCAGACTTCGTCTTCATCTTGGGCATTTTGCTACTCCGTTGTTCTGGTTTTTGAGAGGCGGACCGACGAAGTCCATCTCAAGCATAAGAACGGCCACGGCATGCCCTGCCGGACCGTTCGGACGGCGGCTTATAACCGCGAGTGCGAAAAAGCGCAACGGGGGGATGCCGGATTCTTTCGCATCCGCGAATTGCCTTGGTCCGGCCGCCTGCTATAACAGGCGGCTCCACCGGGGCCAGTCATACGGGAGTACGCGGCTTGATATTTCCCTGCCTCGCCGGCATGCGGACGATCGGGACGGGCATCGTGGCGAAAAGGCCCGCGCGGATCGCGCGGGGCGACCTCGATACCGGCTGCGGCACCGGGATGCGGAGCGCCTGACATGCTCGCGAGGCTCATGCGGAACCCCGGCACGCTTTATCTGGCGCTCGGCTGCTATTTTGCCATCCATGTTCTGCTGAGGCTCGTCCTTCCGCCGGCGCTGGAACTGGGTGAGGCCCGTCAGATCGTGCTCGCCCAATGGCCGGCCATGGGATATGACGGCCGCGCGCCGCTTGCGATCTGGTTACAGCACGGCCTGGCGCGGTTATTGGGCGCCGGCATGCCGGCGCTCGCGCTGCTCGGCAACCTCCTGCTGTTCGCGGCCTGCCTGCTGGTCGGCGGAGCCGCGTTCCTGACCATCCGCAATCGCGTGCTCGCGATCGTCGCGGTGCTCGGCATGCTGACGCTGCCGCAGGTCGCCTATGAGGCCGAGCGCGATCTCGGCGCGCTGGCCATGGGCCTCTTCGCCGCGTCTTTCTGGATCTATGCGCTCTTCGCCACGCTCGCGCGCGGCACCCTGTTCGCCTATCTGCTGCTGGGAATTGCGACCGGCGCCGGGCTGCTGGCGGATTATGGCCTCGCGCTGCCGCTAGGGGCGGCGCTGGTCGCCATTCTTGCCGAACCCGCCTTTCGCGGCCGGCTCGGCGATTGGCGGATCGTCGCCGCCATTCTGGTCGCGGGCGCGATACTCGCCCCGCATGGCGTCTGGCTCGCCGATCATGCCGAATTCATGATGCGGCGGGTCCGGGCCGATCTCGCGCCAGGCGGCGATATCGCGGGCGCGAACCAGGTTATCGCCGGCCTCTTCTCGCTGGCGACGGCCGTCGTCGCCTTTGGCGGGGTCTGTGTGGCCGCCTTCTGGATCGCTTTCGGCCGGCGGTTCACCCAGTCATGGACGGCCTCCAGCCGATGGAGCCGCCTGCTGGGCCTGATCTTCGTGATCGTCGTCCTGGTGCTCGCCGGACTTGTCGTCTTCGGGAGTGCCGCGAAGATCCCCAGCCGATGGCTCGCGCCGTATTTTTTCCTGCTGCCGCTCTATTTCTGCCTGAAGCTCGACGCGCTCAACCAGACGATCGGCAATGCCCCGAACCGATACGGCTTCATCATCGCCGCGACCATGGCCGCCGTTCCGCTCGCGCTGGCCGCGCGCGCCGTCGCGCCGCACTGGACCGGGGATTACGGCAAGCCCAATCTTCCCGACGGTCGCGCCATCGGGAAGATCCTCGCCGAGGGCCGGCGCAGACCCTCCCTCGTGATGACGGCCGATATGCGGCTCGCCGGCAATATCCGGCTCGCGGCGCCCGATCTGCCGGTCGTCACGCCCGACGTGGCGCAGTTCGCGCGGGGATATGCGTTCGACGCGGCCCATCCGCTGCTGGTCGTCTGGCGGGGCGGCATGGAAGCGCCAGGCCCGATGCCGGAGGCACTCGCCCGGCTGCTGGCGCGGCAGGTCGCGGCGGGCGGCGGGACGCCGGTGGCGGAGAGCGTCACGGTTCCCTACCTTCTCGGCCGGATGGGGGACGGCTATCGGCTCGATTATGCCTGGATCCACCCCGAGCCCTGACGAGATCCGGAGACCAGGCCGATGGCGCAACGCGTAAAACCGCCCGGAGCGGACTCGCGGACGGCCGATTCGCGAGGGGGCGCCCGGTTTACCTGGGAGCGAGAACCATCATCATCTGGCGGCCTTCGAGCTTGGGCTCGGCCTCCACCTTGGCAATGGTCTGCGTGTCGTCGCGCACCTGATGCAGGAGCTTCATGCCGAGTTCGAGATGCGCCATCTCGCGGCCGCGGAACTTCAGCGTGACCTTGACCTTGTCGCCATCCTCGAAGAAGCGCTGGATCGCCTTCATCTTCACCTCATAATCATGGGTGTCGATGTTCGGACGCATCTTGATCTCCTTGATCTCGATGNNCGATGATCTTCTGCTTCTTGCGCGCCTCGGCCGCCTTCTTCTGCGTCTGGTATTTCAGCTTGCCGAGATCGAGGATCTTGCAAACGGGCGGTTCGGTATTGGGGGAAATCTCGACGAGGTCGAGTCCAGCCTCTTCCGCCATGGCGAGCGCCTGATCCGTCGGCACGACGCCGAGATTGGTGCCTTCGGCATTGATCAGCTGCACGCGGGGGACGCGTATTTCGCGGTTGGAGCGCGGGCCGTCTCTGGTGGGGCCTTCCGCCTTATAAGGTCTGCGAATGGTCGTATTCTCCTAATGGTTTACTTCAGGCGCCCTATCTGCCATCAGCGAAACGCGATTGCAATCGCCGAAGCAGAAAGGCCCGCGTTCTTAGCACGGTTTCTCGATGAAATCATCTCCGGAAATCGGTTGCGGCGGCGCCCATGGGGACGGAAACGGTATGCAGGACGATGCTGGACGGATGTGTTTCATCGATGTGGGACAGGCGCCTCATGTAAGGCGGATCGCCGCCATTGCAACCCCCGGCGCGGGATCGGGCCCGACCGTGGTCTGGCTCGGCGGCTATCGTTCGGACATGACCGGGACCAAGGCGGTCGCGCTCGAAGCCAAGGCAAACGCGCTCGGCGTGGGCTTCGTACGGTTCGATTATTCCGGCCACGGCCGGTCGAGCGGCCATTATACCGACGGCACGATCTCGCTCTGGCTCGAGGAGGCGCTGGCCGTCGTCGATCGCCTGGCGCCCGGCCCGCTGATCCTGGTCGGCTCGTCCATGGGCGGCTGGATCGCGCTGCGCATCGTCGAGGCGTTCCGCGCCCGTCGCGAAGCTGCCCGGCTGGCCGGCCTGGTCCTTATCGCGCCGGCGCCGGATTTCACCTCTGTGCTCATCGAGCCGCACCTGACCGGAAAAGAACGCGAGTCGCTCGACCGGCTGGGCTATTTCGAGGAGGCGTCGGACTATTCCCCGGAGCCGAACCGTTACACGCGGGCGCTCATGGAGGACGGCCGCCACAATCTCGTCATGGGCGGACTGATCGAGACCGGATGCCCGGTCCATATCCTGCAAGGCATGAACGATCCGGACGTTCCCTATGCTCATGCCCTTAAAATCATGGAGAAAATCGTCGGCGACGACGCGATCCTCACCCTGATCCGCGATGGCGACCACCGGCTTTCCCGGCCCGAGGACATCGAGCGGATCGAGGCCGCGCTGGCCGAGATGCTGGCGCGCGTCTGATTTCGGCCCCATGTCTTAACCATAGTTCTCGATGGTCGTCATTCGCCGTCCGGCGATGATTGACACCCGGCCCCGAAAGCACTTTAACTCTTTGTTAAGGATTTCGGGGATCGGGATTTATGGCGGGAACGATCGGCAAGACCGTGCTTGCGGTATTGGCATTCGCAATGAGTGCGTCTTCGGGGAGCTTTGCCGAGGCAGGCTCGCGTTTCATGGTGACCGGCGCGATCACGTCGCAGCCGATCGGTCATTACGAGTTCTGTCAGTCCCACCGGGACGAGTGCTCGATCGTCTCGACCAACACGGCGTCGGCGCGCGTCACCGCTTTCGGCTGGGACGTGATCAAGGAAGTCAATGCCGAGGTCAACCGCCGCATCCTGCCGATGACCGATCAGGATATCTATGGCCGCGACGAGGTCTGGGCCTATCCGACCGATGTCGGCGATTGCGAGGATTTCGTCCTCGAGAAGCGCCGCGAGCTGATGAAGCGCGGCTTCGCGCCCTCGACGCTGCTGATCACTGTCGTGCGCAAGCCCGACGGCGAGGGCCATGCCGTGCTGACCGTCCGCACCATGGACGGCGATTATATTCTCGACAATCTCGACGAGCGCGTCCGCCTGTGGTCGGAAACGCCCTACCGGTTCATGAAACGGCAGGCCAGCGACAATACCGGCCGCTGGGTCAAGATCGAGAATTCCAGCGACGTCCTGGTCGGCGCGGTCGACAAATAGACGGAAGATCCGGCTCATGCATTGCCGATGAGGATGCCGGCGGCCAGCACCAGCGCGCCGCCGAGCACGACCTGTAGCGTCGCCCGGAAGAACGGTGTCTCCATATACCGGTTCTGGATGAAGGCGATGGCCCACAGTTCCACGAAGACGACGAAGACGGCGATGGCCGTCGCCAGGAAGAAATTCGGGATGAGATAGGGCAGGGCATGGCCGAGGCCGCCCAGCGCCGTCATGATGCCGGAGGC
>JAGRLJ010000393.1 GCA_020441805.1 Rhizobiaceae bacterium | reverse complement strand
GAGGATTAATACGGCCCCTCTCCACGGCGCGCATCATACCGGAGGTGGCGGGCGGGAAACAAGCCGTCCCGCCGGGCGGAAGCCCCTTCCTCGCGCGATCGTGGCCGGGGCGGCTGTCGCACCTGCATCCTATCCAGGGAAGAAACAGATTTGAAACAGAAACTCCCAGGAGAAAATTTCGGTTGATATTCCGAAAATGCTTTTGTTAACTCACTCCGGTTGGGGAGCGAATTCGCCGCTTTCGGGCGTGACTTCTGTTCTCATTGGGCCCGAGTAATTTCTCGGGGGTTGAATATTCAACACACGCGGTCGTATTGCGCGTGCAACGGGGGATGTCACGATGAGCGGAATTCTCACCATCGAAGGCGGATCGGTCCTTGAGGCCAACTACGGTTATCCCGACCTGAACTTCACCGTGCGCCTGTCGGCGCCCTCGAGCGAAACGGTATCCGTCCACTACCGGACCTCCGGCAACGGCACGGCGACCGAGTACATCGACTACTACAACGCTGTGAGCGGTACGCTGATCTTCGCCCCCGGCGAGACCGAGAAGGTTTTCAGCGTCGAGGTCGATGGCGACTACGATGAGGAGGCGGACGAGAGCATCGCGGTCGAGCTCTACGACCCCGTCAACGCCGGCCTGGAAGGTGGCGCCAGGTTCCTCGGGGCGCTGGGATGGATTCTCGATGACGACGGGGTCAACCAGAAGCGCGCCCTCGGCGTCTCGAACCCGGTCGTCATCGAGGGTGATGCGGGAAACCGGGACGCCGTCTTCACGGTCAGCCTGTCGCGCGCGCTCTCGACCGACCAGGATCTCCATTACGAGACCCGGGACGTCACCGCCAGCGCGGGCGAGGATTATCTGTCCAGGACCGGCACGCTGCGCATTCTCGCCGGGCAGACGGAAGCCACCGTGCGGGTTCCGGTCATCGGCGACCGCGCGGCCGAAAGCTCGGGCTCGTTCGAACTCGTGGTCACTCCCGGCCCGGACTTCACGCGCACCGGCTTCGCACATGTCGGCATGGCGACGATTCTCGACGACGACTCCGGTGGCCTTCGGCCGACGATCAGCCTTGAAGGCGCACGCGCCACCGAGGAAGCATACGGTAACAATTATCTCGTCTATACCGTGAGACTGTCGTCTTCCTACGGCGATACGGTGGCCGTGGATTATGCCTTCGAGCCGGGAACGGCCACAAAAGACTACGATTTTGATGATTCCTACCGGTACCCTTATTCGGGCCAGCTCGTCTTCGCTCCGGGGGAGACGCTCCGGACAATCGCCATTTGGATCGATGGCGACAGGGATGTCGAACTCGACGAAAGCGTCGTCCTGCAGCTCTCCAACCCGCTGAATGCAGCCCTTGCCGGCGGCGCGACCTCCCTGCGCGAGGCGGGCTGGATCATCGACGATGACGGCCTGAACCAGAAGCGCGCTGTCTTCGTCACCGATACCCTGGTGGCGGAAAACCCGGCGAACGGGGTCAGCGAGGCGGTGTTCGCGATCGATCTGTCCCGGCCGTCCCAGGACCGCCTGAGCTTCCAGTACGCGACCTCGGACGGCACCGCCAAGGCGGGGCGGGATTATACCGCCAAGTCCGGAACGATCGTCTTCGAGCCGGGCCAGACCCGGGCCGAGGTGCGGGTCGCGATAAATTCGGATGCCCTCTACGAGGCCGCGGAAAATTTCCATCTCCGGCTCCTGTCGCCGTTTCCCTCGCAGGTTGGCAGCGTGGCGTCGACGACGCTGGCGACCGCGACGATCGTCGATGGCACCAGGTTGGGTAGCGTCTTTTCGGATTCCCTGACCGGCACCGCCTTCGCGGACGCCCTTTATGGGCTGGGCGGCAACGATTTCATTTCCGGCCTCGGCGGCGACGATGTTCTGCGCGGCGGTGCGGGCAACGACAGGCTGTACGGCGGCGACGGCCGCGACCTGCTTGTCGGCGACGAGGGCAACGACATCCTGCATGGCGGCACCGGCGCCGACATCATGGCCGGAGGCGCCGGCAACGATACCTATGTCGTCGACAGAGCCCGCGATTCCGTACGCGAACTGGCCGGCCAGGGAAACGACACGGTCCTCAGCTACGTCACCTTCAGCCTCCCCGCCAACGTCGAGAACCTCGTGCTCAAGGGCAGAGGCAACATCGGCGGCTCCGGCAACGCACTCGCAAATTCGCTCGTGGGCAATTCCGGAAACAATGATCTGCGCGGCGGCGCGGGCAACGACAGGCTGTACGGCGGCGGCGGGGCGGACCGGATGACCGGCAGTAGTGGGCGCGACCTTCTGGTCGGCGGCGCGGGAGCGGACCGGCTCTACAGCGGAACCGATGGCGATCGTCTGTTCGGCGGCCCAGGCGAGGACCGGTTCGTCTACCGCAGCCTGAGCGAGGCCGGAATCGGCGCGAGACGCGACCGGATCGAGGATTTTGCCCGCGGCGACGACTGGATCGACCTGCGGCGGATCGACGCCGATACCGATCTGGCCGGCAACCAGGCGTTCGTCTTTCGAGGCGCCACGGCTTTTTCCGGCGATGCCGGCGAGCTGCGGTTCGCCTCCGGCATTCTCTCCGGCGATGTGAATGGCGACGGCAGAGCCGATTTCCAGATCGAGCTTACCGACATCGCCCGCCTCGGGGCTTCGGACATCCTGCTCTGACCCGGAGGCCAGATGATCGGTCCGCCAGGATCCGGCGGGTTGGCAGGTTTCACGATATCTGAAAAACCCTTGCGCGGGCCGTGCAGCCCCCCCCGCGGCGCCGTTTACGCTGGCGC
>JAGRLJ010000004.1 GCA_020441805.1 Rhizobiaceae bacterium | reverse complement strand
GCCGCCGAATTTCAACGCAATATCGACAAGTATCAGGACATCGCGCTGCGCGAGCCCGTCGGCGTGACCCGGAACGGAAGGGAAGGCACCGTACTGATCTCGGCGGAAGAATATCGGTATCTTCGAGGGTCCTACAAACGGATTCTCGGTCCCGGCGACCTTCGCGACGAAGAGCTGGATGCTATTCTGAAGGACGATATTCCCGTCGAGGCCGAGGCCTTTAACGACGAACTGAAGAACTGAAGGATGGCCGCGGCAAGGGCATTGTCGGATCAGGTCATTCGCTACTCCTATCTTTGGCGCAACGAACATCTCCAGGGTCGAGAGGAGGGTGTCAAGGACCCGTCCTTGCGTGATCGTGATATCGGTGATGCGTTATTCCAGCGCAAGGGAACGTGTCATAGTCGTGCCCGTGACGCATAGGCCTCCATCCGATCCATCCTCGGCAATAGAAATTCCCCATCGCACAAACTGCGCCTCGGACTGGACGATCTGCCGTCATGGATCATCGTGAACGAAGCCAACCAGTTCGACTGGCCGGGACCGGATCTTCGGCCGGTCCGATCGGCGGATGCTGATCGTCATGTCTACGGATTGCTGCCAGCGGATCTCTTCCGGCAAGTCAGAATCCGCTTCGTGGAAAACATGAAGGTCGCGCCGTCACTTACCCCCGCACCGAATAGCGAACACTGCATCTCCATGCGGCGATATTGCTTTTCCGACGCATCGACCGCATCTTCTGGCCAAGGGTGCCAGCAGAAGGGAAGCAGATGTCCAGTCAACTCGATCCTTCCCGCCGCGCGGCGCTGAAACTCATTGCCACCGGAACCATCGCCATGTCGCTCACCATGCCCGCCCCGGCGGCGGAAACCGCGCAAAGCTTCGCCGTCACCAGGCCGATCCATATTCGCTCCGTTTCTCTCAAGGTCCGCGATCTGGCGACGATGACGGCCTTCTACAACCAGATCATGGGCCTCGACATCCTGTCGCGCAGCGAGGGCGAAAGCTATCTCGGCAAGGACGGCCAGGTTCTGCTGACACTCAAGGCGCGCCCGTCCGGCGAGCCGGATAACGGCCGCTCCGCCGGGCTGTTCCATACCGCCTTCCTGATGCCGGATCGGGCCTCTCTCGGCAAATGGCTGATCTTCGCGGTCAAGAACGGCGTTCCCTTTACCGGCTTCTCCGATCACAGCGTCTCGGAAGCGCTCTATCTCGACGATCCGGAGGGCAACGGCATCGAGGTCTATGCCGACCGCGCGCCGGAAACCTGGCACTGGAACGGCGACCGCGTCGCGATGTCGACCGAAAGGCTCGATATCGACAGCCTCGTCGCCGGCCTGCCGGGCGATGCGAGGCTGCCTTACGTGGCGCCGCAGGGCTTCCGTATCGGCCATGTCCATCTGCGGGTGGGCGATACGGCAAAGGCCGAGGACTTCTACCTCAAGACCGCCGGGCTCGACATGATGGCGAAGATCCCGGATGCGAGCGCCATCTTCCTCGCCAATGGCGGCTATCATCACCATATCGGCGCCAATGTCTGGCGAAGCCGCGGCGCGGGCCTGCGCGACGAGAAGATGAACGGCCTGGACGATCTCGCCTTCTCGGTTTCCGAGCCGCTGATGGACGGCCTGCGGCGGCGCCTGATCGCCGCCGGTGCGGATTTTCACGAGCGCGGAGACACGATCGAGGCGCTCGACCCCTGGGGAACGCGCGTGAACTTCGTCAGCGCGGTGTGAGCCGATTGCCGGCGGCCGGATACCCGCCGGTGGAGGCGGCGGCCAAACAAAAAGTGCGGCCGGGACGGGGCAGGTCCCGGCCGCCGGATCAGCCGAGTTTCTCCTTGAGGAACCCGACCGTCCGGGACCAAGCCAGGTCGGCCGCTGCCTTGTCGTAGCGGGCCGCCGAGGTATCGTTGTTGAAGGCGTGGTTGACGCCGTCATAGACAAAGATCTGGAAATCCTTCCCGTTGGCCTCAAGCGCTTTCCTGTAGGCGTCGATGCCCTTGTTGATGCGATCGTCCAGGCCCGCATAATGCAGCATCAGCGCGGCGTGGATCTTCGGCACGTCCTCGGCCGGGGGCTGGGCGCCGTAATAGGCGACGCCGGCCTCGAGATCGGGCGAGAGCGCCGCCAGCCGGTTGACCTGACCGCCACCCCAGCAGAAGCCGACGGCCCCGATATTGCCGGTCGAATTCGGATGGGTCTTGAGGAATTCCACGGCGGCGACGAGGTTCGTGCCGTAGATATCGGGCGTGATCTGGCCGATCATGTCGCGCGCCTTGTCCTCGTCCTGCGGCGTGCCGCCGGAGGGAGAGAGCATGTCGGGCGCCATGGCGAGGAAACCTTCCAGCGCCATGCGGCGGGTCACATCCCTGATGTGGTTGTTGAGGCCGCGATTTTCGTGGATCACGATCACCGCCGGCAGCTTGGCGGCATCCTTCGGCATCGCGGCATAGGCCTTGATGTCGGCGGGCGCGCCGCGATAGGTCAGGTCGGCCGTTGTGAGCCTGCTGTCGTCGGCCGCGACGATTTCCGCCGCCGCATTGCTGGCCGCCAGCATCGGCGCAATGGCCGCCGCCGCCGCGCCGGAGCCGGCCAGCGCCTTGAGCTTGCGCATGAAGGCGCGCCGATCGAGCGTCAAATGCGTATATTCGTCATAGGCGTCGATCATCGCCTGGGTGATCTTCGGCTGTTCCATCGCATCACTCCCGTTGCCCTTTCTGTAGAGGACAGTCTAGCCCGGAGTAAGGCGAAGGCCACCGGAGGCGACGCGAAAGCGCCGCCCGATGCGGTCAAAATAGTGTGATGGAACCTTGTCGCCTCGCAGGCGTTCGCCGCGCCTATTCGACATGCCAGCCGTGGCTGGCGATCAGCGACTGGCCGGTCAGCGCATTGGTCGGGAAGGCCGCGAAGAAGAGCGCCACCTCGGCGACGTCCTCGATCGTGGTGAATTCGCCATCCACGGTCTGGCCCAGCATGACCTTCTTGACGACCTCTTCCTCGGAAATGCCGAGCGTCCGGGCCTGTTCCGGAATCTGCTTCTCCACCAGCGGCGTTCGTACGAAGCCGGGGCAGATCACGTTCGACCGGATGCCGTGGATGCCGTTTTCCTTGGCCACCGAGCGGGCCAGGCCGAGCAGGCCGTGCTTGGCCGTGATATAGGCCGATTTGGCGGGCGATGCCTCCTTGGAATGGACGGAGCCCATATAGAGGATCGCGCCCGATTTCTGCTTCTGCATATGCGGCAGCACCGCCTTGGTGGTCAGGAAGGCGCCGTCGAGATGGATCGCCAGCATCTTCTTCCAGTCGGAAAAGGCGAAATCCTCGATGCGGTTGACGATCTGGATGCCGGCATTGGACACCAGCACATCGATCGTTCCCCATTTCGAGACGACATCCGCGACACCCGCGTTCACGGCATCCTCGCTGGTCACGTCCATCACGATGCCGATGGCCTCGCCCGGCCCTGCCTTCGTCAATTCAGTCGCCGCGGCCTCCGCCGCTTCGGCCTTGAGGTCGGCGATGGCGACCCTGGCGCCGGCTGCGACATAGCGCTTGGCGATTCCGTGGCCGATGCCGCTTGCGGCACCGGTGACGATCGCGACCTTACCTTGCAGATTCATGCAATCCTCCTTGCGGTCTGGCGTGGTCCCTGCGGTAGTCGATCGAGACGAAACCGTCTTCCGGGATCACGCGATTCTTCCATTGCGGCAACGCGAATGTCTTCATCACGTCGTCATAGCCCGCGCGCCAGTGTTCTTCCATGGTCAGGCGCGAGAATTCATTGTCCATGGAATGGGTCTCGTAGGGTTTTCGCGCATAAATGAGATGCACGGCCGTGACCGCGCCGCGGCCGTCCTGCGCGCGGAGAAATCTCACGTCGCGATCGTCGGCGAATTCCGGCGGCAGCTTGTCGAGCAGACGGCGCAGCGCCTTTTCATAGCGCTCGTGCCGCGCTGCCTCGTCGGTGTTGAGCCGCGTCCGGCTCGAATAGCGGATCTCCTTCTCGCGGGCGAGCACATCGGACATGTCGCGCGGCATCGTCCCGGTCGCCGAAAACAGGTCGACCTGGAAAACGCAGATATCCTCGCGCGTGTCGCGCTCGTCGACGATCCACTGGAAGGGCGTATTCGACACCAGGCCGCCGTCCCAATAGAACCGGCCGTCGATCTCCACCGGCGGAAAGCCGGGCGGCAGCGCACCCGACGCCGCGACATGCCGGGCGGTCAGCCGGGCCGGATTCTGCCGCTGGCGGCAGGGATGGGTGTCGAAATAGGCGAAATTGCCGGTCACGACATCCACCGCGCCGAGGCTGAGCCGCAGCTTGCCGTGATTGATGCGGTCGAAATCGACGAGTTCGTCGAGCGTGTCGAGCAGCGGCATCGTGTCGTAGAGGCTGATGGCCGCGTTCGGTTCGGCGGCATATTGCCAGGGCATCAGCGTGCGGGGGACGTAGAAGCCGTTGACGCCGGCGACCGCGCTCATGGCCGAGGAATATTCGTTGAGCCACTTTCGGATGAGCGGGCCGGTTTCCAGGGGAAGCGAGGACGGGCCGGCCGTGGCCGTTTCCCAGAACCGCCGCAGATTGCCGACGCGCTTCTCCTCGGGGCTGCCGGCGATGATGGCGGCATTGATGGCGCCGATGGAGATGCCGGCGATCCATTCCGGCCGGATCCCGGCCTCGTGCAGCGCCTCATAGGCGCCGGCCTGATAGGCCCCGAGCGCGCCGCCGCCCTGTAGAACCAGATATTTCCTGTCCTTGCCGAGGTCCATGTCGAACCCTCCGTCGGGCGTCCGGCCGATGCACGGCACCCGGTCCGGCCTTCATGAGGCCCAGATGAAACCCTGGAGCATGCTCCAGCCACAAGAGTCATATAGGGTAGATTGCTGCGCCGCAAAAATTAATTTGTCGCAAGGTTGGCGGCGTGCCGGTCAGCCCGCCGCGCTCCGGAGATAGACCAGCATGCAGGCGTCGACCAGCACGATGCCCGCCGCGACCGAATAGCTCCAGAGCTTGAGCGCGGTCAGCCGCGACACCATGCGCACGGCGGCATCTCCCGGCTCGGCCGGCAGGGCGTCGATCATCGCCCCGAGACGGGCATTCTCGACATAGTCGAAGGCGACGGCCAGCAGGCTCGCCAGCACGGCGGCGGACAGCAGCAACCGGGGCAGGACATGGCCGGCGCCGAGAATGCCGGAGAAATGCAGCGACCAGCCGATCAGGGTCAGGCCCGTCAGCGCCGGCAGCACGTGGTCGAGCCGCCGGACGCGGTTCACCCGCGCCAGCCGCTCGCGATCGCCGTGCAGCACCTTCAGCATCTTCTTCATGCGCCGCACATGGTAGCCGAAGAAACTATGCGCCTGGAGCGCGGTGAAGGACGGGGCGAGGAGGCGCATATAGGTGGCCAGCAGGAGGCTGGCCGCCGTCGCGAGCCAGAGCGCAGGCATCCATCCGCCCGACAGCATCCAGCCCAGCCCGGTCATCACGCGCCGCCCTGGTAGTTGGGGCTTTCGCGGGTGATGGTGACGCCGTGGGTATGGCTTTCCCGCAGGCCCGCGCCGGAAATGCGGACGAAGGTGGCCTTTTCCTGGAAATCGGGGATGTCCTTGCCGCCGACATAGCCCATGGAAGCGCGCAACCCGCCGGCAAGCTGATGCAGCACGCCCGAGACCGGCCCCTTATAGGCCACCTGGCCCTCGATGCCTTCCGGCACGAGCTTCAGCGTATCGCGCACCTCGGCCTGGAAATAGCGGTCGGCCGAACCGCGGGCCATCGCGCCCACCGAGCCCATGCCGCGATAGGCCTTGAAGGAGCGGCCCTGGTAGAGATAGGTCTCGCCCGGGCTCTCGTCGGTGCCCGCCAGCAGCGAGCCGACCATGACCGCCGAGGCGCCGGCGGCGATCGCCTTGGCCATGTCGCCCGAGAACTTGATGCCGCCATCGGCGATCACCGGAATGTCACGCTTGGCGGCGGCGTCGACCGCGCCCATGATCGCGGCGAGCTGCGGCACGCCCACGCCGGCCACGATGCGCGTCGTGCAGATCGAGCCAGGTCCGATGCCGACCTTCACGGCATCGGCGCCGGCATCGATCAGCGCCTGCGTGCCGGCCGGCGTGGCGACATTGCCGGCGATGATCCGCACGGAGTTGGAGAGTTTCTTGGCGCGGGTCACGGCGTCGAGCACGCGCTGCGAATGGCCGTGCGCCGTGTCGATCACCAGGACGTCGATGCCGGCGTCGATCAGCCGCTCGGCGCGCTCGAAGCCATCGTCGCCGACGCTGGTCGCCGCGGCGACGCGCAGCCGGCCCTGCGCATCCTTGGAAGCGTTGGGATTGAGCTGCGACTTCTCGATATCCTTGACGGTGATAAGGCCGATGCAATGACCCGAATCGTCGACCACCAGCAGCTTCTCGATGCGGCGATTGTGCAGCAGCCGCCTGGCCTCGACCTGGTCGATGCTTTCCTTGACCGTGACCAGGTTGTCCCGGGTCATCAGCTCATAGACCTTCTGGCCGGGATCGGAGGCGAAGCGGACGTCGCGGTTGGTCAGGATGCCGACCAGTTTGCCGGTGCGGGTCGCGCCGGC
>JAGRLJ010000392.1 GCA_020441805.1 Rhizobiaceae bacterium | reverse complement strand
TGCGCGCGCCCGATTTCTTCGCCTTCACCTGTCAGCGGGTCAATATGCCGCCGGTCGACCGCTCAGCCGTCGAACGGCATGCCAATGGCGCCGTGGGCGTCGCAAGAGTGGTGCTTTCCGAGCAGGAACCGGGCGCATTTCCGGATTATCTCCGCCTGATGACGTCGGGCGAGGCCCATGTCACGGAAGCCGGCGGGCTTTCGGTGCCGGCCGCGAATGCGGTGATCGACGTGCTCGCCCCGGTGACGCTCAAGGCCGAGTTTGGCTTGACGCGCTCGTCCGAGCGCGGGCTGCGGGGTGAGGCGGTGGTGTTCAAGGTCGTCGATCTTGCCGCCGCCGAACGCCTGCTGGCCGAAAACAACGTCAGGCATCTGAGATCCGGCGGCATGGTGCTTGTGCCGCGTGAGCCCGGGCAGGGCACCCTTTTTGCATTTTCGGAGTGATCGTGATGTCCAACACCAATGCAACTGTCACAGCCGGCGAAGGCGCGCGGCAGGTCCATTTCTCCAATGCCGGCCGGCTGACCATCATCGCCGGTCCATGCGCGATGGAGACGCGCGAGCATTCCTTCATGATGGCGGGCAAGCTGGTCGAGCTCTGCGACGAGCTCGGTATCGGCCTTGTCTATAAATCCTCCTTCGACAAGGCGAATCGCACCTCGCTTTCCGGCAAGCGAGGCATCGGGATTGACAAGGCGCTCGAAGTCTTCGCCGACCTCAAGAAGGAATTCGGCTTTCCCGTCCTCACCGACATCCATACCGAGGAGCATTGCGCCGAGGTGGCCACGGTCGTCGATATCCTGCAAATCCCGGCCTTCCTGTCGCGGCAGACCGACCTGCTGGTCGCCGCCGCCAAGACCGGCCGCGTCATCAACGTCAAGAAGGGCCAGTTCCTGGCGCCGTGGGACATGAAGAACGTGCTGGCCAAGCTCAACGACAGCGGCAACCCGAACATCCTGCTCTGCGAGCGCGGCGCCTCATTCGGCTACAACACGCTGGTATCCGACATGCGCTCCCTGCCGATCATGGCGGCGATGGGCGCGCCCGTCATTTTCGACGCCACCCATTCCGTGCAGCAGCCGGGCGGGCAGGGCGGCTCGTCGGGCGGCGACCGGACCATGGTGCCGGTGCTGGCGCGCGCGGCGGTGGCGGTGGGCGTCGCGGGCGTCTTCATGGAGACCCATCAGGACCCGGACAGCGCGCCCTCCGACGGTCCCAACATGGTTCGTCTCGAAGATATGCCGAAGCTGCTGGAAAAGCTTCTTTCAATCGATTCAATCGCGAAGGCGGCATAGGCCGTCATCGCCATTGTAATTTTGCAAATCTCGTCTAAGGAAACCTGCGGAACCACCGCAAACTCCAAGAGGTAAGGACACGCTCATGACCGCAATCATCGACATTCTGGGCCGGGAAATTCTCGACAGCCGCGGCAATCCGACAGTCGAGGTCGACGTGCTGCTCGAGGACGGCAGCCTTGGCCGCGCTGCGGTTCCGTCGGGCGCCTCGACCGGCGCGCATGAGGCGGTCGAACTGCGCGATGGTGGCACGCGCTTTCTCGGCAAGGGCGTCCAGAAGGCGGTCGAGGCGGTGAATGGCGAGATCTTCGAAGCCATCGGCGGCATGGATGCCGAAGACCAGATCCATGTCGACCAGGTGATGATCGAGCTGGACGGCACGCCGAACAAGGCACGGCTCGGCGCCAATGCCATTCTCGGCGTTTCGCTTGCGGTCGCAAAGGCTGCGGCCTCGGCCTGCGGCCTGCCGCTCTACCGCTATGTCGGCGGCCCCAATGCCCGCGTGCTGCCCGTGCCGATGATGAACATCATCAATGGCGGCGCACATGCCGACAACCCGATCGACTTTCAGGAATTCATGATCCTGCCGGTCGGCGCCGAGAGCCTGCGCGATGCCGTGCGCATGGGTTCGGAAGTGTTCCATACGCTGAAGAAAGAACTTTCGTCCCAGGGCCACAATACCAATGTCGGTGACGAGGGTGGCTTCGCGCCGAACCTCGCAAGCGCCCCCGATGCGCTCGATTTCATCATGAAATCGATCGAGAAGGCCGGCTACCGTCCGGGCGAGGACATTTATCTCGGTCTCGACTGCGCCTCGACCGAGTTCTTCAAGGATGGCAAGTACAATATGGAAGGCGAGGGCAAGGTGCGCGAGCCCGGCGAAATGGCCGAATACCTGGCTTCGCTCGTCGCCCGATACCCGATCGTCTCCGTCGAGGACGGCATGGCCGAGGACGACTGGGACGGCTGGAAGGCGCTGACCGACCTGTGCGGCAAGACCTGCCAGCTTGTCGGCGACGATCTCTTCGTCACCAATACCAGCCGGCTCAGGGACGGTATCAAGATGGGCGTCGCCAATTCGATCCTCGTCAAGGTCAACCAGATCGGCTCGCTGAGCGAAACGCTGGACGCCGTCGAAACGGCGCACAAGGCCGGCTATACCGCCGTCATGTCGCACCGCTCGGGCGAGACCGAGGATTCGAC
>JAGRLJ010000391.1 GCA_020441805.1 Rhizobiaceae bacterium | reverse complement strand
CGGGCATTTACGACTACCAGATCTGGCGTCATGGCGACCTCGTCGTCTCCCGCATGCGCACGCGGCACGGCTACGATCAAGCCAGTGCCGTGACAGGCGCCAGCGCGGTGCAGACGCGCTGGACGGAATCGATGAGCCACATCTTCGCCGAGATCGCCGATGCGGACGGCGCGCCGCTCTGGCTCGAGGAGGTCTTCCGCCATCGGGTTCCGCCGGCGGGGGAAGCGTCATGAGCGCGGCGTCAGGTCGGCCGTGCCGGCGGCCGTTTCTCGCGGATGGGCGCGAGCGGAAAATTGGGCGCCGGAAGGACGCCGCCGAAGGCCTGCGTGACGGTTCGCGCCGCCTCGAACAGCGCGCGGCAGGCATGTTCGAAGCTCACGCGCTCCCTGGCCGGGGGCAGGTAAGGCATGGTCAGGACGGCGACCGCATGGCCCTCCGCGTCGAGGATCGGGAAGCTGACATCGGTGATGCCTTGCAGGCCCTCGCCGGCGATCATCTCGTAGCCCCTGCGGCGGATCGCCTCGATCCGCTGTTCCAGCGCCCTGGCCGCCGTCTCGGAAGTCGTCCGCTCGATCTCGCGGAAGGCCCAGTCCTTGATGGCGGGCCGCTGGAAGGCGATGAGCACGCGGCCGGAGGCGGTGGCGGCCGCCGGATTCTGCGTGCCGACGCGCAGCCGGAAGCCGAGCGGCGCGGGGCTGTCCACCTGGGCGACGACGCGGATGTCGAGATGGTCGAGCACCGCGACATGCATCGCCTGGTAGGCGTCCACCGACGCCGTGTTCATGATCGGCAGCGCGATGTCCAGCATGCGCCGCAGCGGTGGATAGCGGTTGGAAAGGTCGTGCAGGCGACTGGACAGGAAAAGCCCGTCGTCGCCGGGCCGGCGCTGGATATAGCCGCGCCGTTCGAGCACCATCACCACGCGATAGACTTCCTGAAGAGACCGGCCGAGCAGCTGGGCGATCTCGCTCTGGGTGACGCCCCGGGACATGCCCGCCAGCAGTTCGAGCACATCGAGTCCCTTTTCGAGGGCGGGCGCGCCATAGGCCTGGCGGGCATCGGCCCCGTGTCCGGTCCTTGCCGCCGGGCCGTCGGCCGGGGTGGTCGTCTTTTTCGGCATGGGATTCCATCGGCTCGAATCGGGTGCGACTATCGCATGAAAAACTGGAATTTCACATATAAAATAATTCCGCGCCGAAACGCGACATCCGCCGAGTTCCCCTTTCGCATCCAGCACCGAGAGTAGCCAATGAACCGCATCATGACCGAACAGCTTATCCCCGTCACCGTCGATTTCGACAAACCGGGAAAACAGATCGGCGCGTTTCACGTGCCGCTTTCGTCGCATGACGATGCCTGGGGCGTGGTCCCGGTCCCGGTCGCCGTCATCAGCAATGGCGAGGGGCCGACCGTCATCCTCGAAGGCGGCAATCACGGCGACGAATATGAAGGGCCGATCACGCTCGGCGAACTGATCCGGGACCTCGATCCGTCCGAGGTGTCCGGACGGCTGATCCTCATCCCGGCCATCAACCAGCCGGCCGCGGTCGCCGCGCGCCGCGTCTCGCCGATCGACGGGATCAACATGAACCGGACATTTCCCGGCGATCCGATGGGCACGACCACGCGCCAGATCGCGGCCTTCGTCCACGATGTCCTGTTCCCGATGGGCGATGCCTTCATCGATCTCCATTCCGGCGGCTCCTCGCTGGACATCATTCCCAGCGCCGTGATCGAGCCCGGCAAGACGCCGGAGCGGCATGCGGCCAATGTCGCGGCGGCAATGGCCTTCGGCGCGCCGATCGCCGTCGTCATCGACAATCGCGGCGATCCGCGCACGGCGACGGCCTCGGCCGCGGTCGCCGGCATGACCGTCATCGGAACGGAGATGGCCGGCGGCGGAACCGTGTCGATCGACGCGCTTGCGCTTTGCCGCCAAGGCGTCCGCAACGTGCTGGCGCATCTCGGCGTGCTGCCGGGCGCGGGCGCGACGCCGGTGGAAAAGCCGTCGAGCCTCTACGTACTGACCGCGCGCGCCCATGTGATCGTCGAGGACGACGGCGTTTTCGAACCGCTCCACCGCCTCGGCGCGGAGGTCCGGGCGGGGGAGCTGGCCGGGCGCATCCATTTCATCACCCAGCCCGGGCGCCGGCCCGTCGATCTTCACTATCGCGCCGATGGAATCGTGTATGGTCGCCGCCAACCCGGCCGTGTCCGGCCCGGCAATTGCTGCCTGGTCGTCGCCACGCCTTATGAAAGCAGGACAGCATGATCTCCCTCGACGATATCCGCGCCGCCGCCGGCCGCATCGCACCCCATGTCCGCTCCACGCCGACCATCGAGGTCGCGGCCGTGTCGGAGCCGGTGACGGATGCGCGGCTGATGCTGAAGCTCGAATGCATGCAGGCGACCGGTTCGTTCAAGGCGCGCGGCGCGACCAACAAGCTGCTGACCCTGCCGCGGGACGAACTCGCCCAGGGCATCGTCACCGCTTCCGGCGGCAATCACGGGCTTGCCGTGGCGCGGGCGGCGCGGCTGGCGGGCGTGCCGGCGACCGTGTTCGTCACCGAAAGCGCGACCGCCGAGAAGCGGGAGAAACTCAAGCGCTGGGGCGCCGC
>JAGRLJ010000390.1:1681-2123 GCA_020441805.1 Rhizobiaceae bacterium | reverse complement strand
GTTCCGGCCCCGCCCACACCGCCGACAGCGGTATCATGTGGGCGAGATTCAAAGTGCTGATGGGGGGCTGGCGGACGTTGGCGTAGGCGTGGCCGGGCAGACTGCCGAGCCATGCGTCCACCGCGTTGACCGTCTCGACCATGGCCGTGAAGTCGCGGCCCTGGATGACCTTCTCGACGAGGCGCAGCTTCTCGTCGGCAAGGCGCGGATCGGCGTCCCACACCACGATCGTCGCGGTGACATAGGCCATGCCCGCCACGTCCTGACCCAGTTCCTGCAAGGCCATGTCGGCGTCGGCCGCCTTGTTGGACGCATCGGTGTCCACCAGCGCCGAGGCTTCGTTGGTCAGAACTTCCTTGAGGATGGCGGCGATCGACTTGCGCTTGGCGAACCATTGCCGCCGGATCTTGGTCAGCAGTTTGGTCGCGTCGGTCTTGTCGAG
>JAGRLJ010000390.1:0-1672 GCA_020441805.1 Rhizobiaceae bacterium | reverse complement strand
GATCGCGCGGGTCGACCAGCGATAGGGAAAGGCCAGCCGGTTGAGATCGTCGAGCAGGCCGGGCGTCGTCGCGGTCGGAAAGCCGATGACGGTGAGGACGCGAAGATGCTGGTCGCCAAGGCGCGGTTCGAGGCCGCCGGTCAGCGGCTGGTCGGCGAGCAGCGCATCGAGATAGATCGGCGTTTCGGGAACGCGGACGCGATGCCGCTTGGTTGAAACCGCCGAATGGAGATAGGTCAGCGTCTCCGTGTCATCGAGCCAGCCGCATTCGGGCATGAAGCCGTCGAGCAGCGCGAGCACGCGATCGGTGCGGTCGATGAACCCGCGCATCACCTCATGGGGATCGACGCCGGATTGCTCGCGGCCCTCGTAGAGCCAGGTTTCGGCCCGGGCGGCGTCCTCGGCCGGCGGCAGATAGAGGATGGTCAGGAAATAGTCCGACACGAAATGGATGCCGGCTTCCTCGAAGTCGGCCTTGCGTTCCTCTTCCACCAGGCCGGAGGCCGGATCGGGAAACGTGCTGTCGGGATAGGTCGCGGCTTCGCTGCGCTGCGCCTCGACAAAGATGCTCCAACCCGAGCCGAGACGGCGGAAGGCGTTGTTGATGCGACCGGCGACGGCGACCAGCTCGGCCGCGACGGCGCTATCGAGATCGGGACCGCGGAAGCGCGCGGTGCGCTGGAACGATCCGTCCTTGTTCACGATGACGCCGGGGCCGACCAGCGCGGCCCAGGGCAGATAGTCGGCAAGGCGGGCAGCGGTGCGGCGATATTCGGAGAGATTCATCATGGCGACGCCCCCTCAGACCGCGAGAAAAGCCGGGACGCGCAGATGGCGTCGGCCGACCTCGACGAATTGGGGATCGCGCCTGGCGGCCCAGACCGCCGCGACATGACCGATGGCCCAGATGGCGATGCCGACCAGCCAGAGGCGCAGGCCGAGGCCCACGGCCCCGGCCAGCGTCCCGTTGAGGATCGCGATAGAGCGCGGCGCACCGCCGAGCAGGATGTGCTCGGTCAGTGCGCGGTGAACCGGGACGGTGAATCCCGGCACATCCAATTGCTCGAAGGCGACCGCCATCAGACGAGCGCCCCGCCGCCAAAGCTGAAGAAGCTGAGGAAGAACGAGCTGGCCGCGAAGGCGATCGACAGGCCGAACACGATCTGGATCAGCTTGCGGAAGCCGCCGGACGTGTCGCCGAAGGCGAGCGCCAGGCCCGTGGCAATGATGATGATGACCGCGACGATCTTGGCCACCGGGCCTTCGATCGATTGGAGGATTTTCTGAAGGGGCGCTTCCCACGGCATGGACGAGCCGGAGGCATGGGCGGCCGGCGCCAGCATCATGCTGACAGTGACGGCGGTTATGGCGGTCGCCACGATGCGGCGGCCGCGTTGAAGCGTGCGGATCATTCGGGTTCTCCTGTGGTCGGGTGGGCTGGGGTGATGCGGTAATCGCCGTCCGGGCCGAGCCCTTCGACGCGGGCGAGTTCGGCGAGCCGGCGCGCGGAGCCGCGGCCGGCGAGGACGGCCACGAGGTCGATCGTCTCGGCGATCAGAGCGCGCGGGACCGTGACGACGGCCTCTTGAATGAGCTGTTCGAGACGGCGTAGCGCGCCGATGCCGGTGCCGGCGTGGATCGTGCCGACGCCGCCGGGATGGCCGGTGCCCCA
>JAGRLJ010000389.1 GCA_020441805.1 Rhizobiaceae bacterium | reverse complement strand
ATGACCTTCTCGACCAGCCGCAGCCTTTCGTCAGCGACGGAGCGATCGGCGCTCCATACGGTGACGGTCGCGGTGACATAGACTTCGCCGACCTGATCCGAGCCGAGGTCCTGCAACGCCGCGTCGGCATCCGCGGCCTTGTTGGCGGCATCAGTGTCCAGCAACACCGACGCCTCGTTGGTCATCACTTCCTTCAGGATCGCGGCAACGCTTTTGCGCTTGGCGAACCATTGCCGACGGATTTTCGTGACCAGCCGGGTCGCCTCTAGCTTGTCGAGCATGATCGCGCGCGTCGACCAGCGATACATGAACGCCAGCCGGTTGAGATCGTCGAGGATTCCGGGAAATGTCGCGGTCGGGAACCCGATGACGGTGAGCGTGCGGACATGGAAGTCGCCGAGCCGCGGCTCCAGCCCGCCCGCAAGCGGCTGATCGGTCAACAGCGCGTCGAGGTGCATCGGGGTTTCGGGCACGCGCACACGATGGCGCTTGGTCGAAATGGTCGAATGCAAGTAGGTCAGCGTCTCCGCGTCATCGAGCCAGTCGGCTTCCGGCACGAAGCCCTCGACCAGGTTGAGCACGCGGTCGGTGCGGTCGACGAAACTCTTCAGCAGCTCCCACGGATCGACGCCGCTGTGCTCGCGGCCCTCATAGAGCCAGGCTTCCATGCGCGAGGCTTCCTCGGCCGGCGGCAGCCAGACAAAGGTCAGGAAGTGGCTCGACTCGAACAGGACGCCTGAATCCTCGAACTGTTCACGGCGTTCGATGTCGAGGAGCGCGGACGCGGAGTCCGGAAACAGGCTTTCCGGATAGTCGGTTGCCGGATGGCGCTGCGCCTCGACGAAGATCGCCCAGCCGGAGCCGAGACGGCGCAGGGCGTTGTTGAGGCGCGCGGTCGTGCTGACCAACTCGGCCGGCGTGGCGCTGTCGAGATCGGGACCGCGAAACCGCGCTGTCCTCTGAAAGCTGCCGTCCTTGTTGAGAACGACGCCCGGCGCAACCAACGCGGCCCAGGGCAGAAAGTCCACCAGATGCGCGTTCTTCTTCCGGTATTCGGCGAGGTTCAGCATCGGTTTCCCTCACACGTCCATGTGCGCCGGGTAGCGCAGGTGTCGGCGGCCGACGTCGACGAATTGCGCATCACGCTTTGCGGCCCACACGGCGGCAAAATGCCCGATCGCCCAGATCACGAGGCCCGCGATCCACAGACGCAGACCGAGGCCGACCGCGCCGGCGAGCGTGCCATTGGCGATGGCGACCGTGCGCGGTGCGCCGCCGAGCAGGATCGGTTCGGTGAGCGCGCGATGCACCGGCGCGAAGAAGCCGCGGACGTCCTCTTCCATCAGACCAGCGCCCCGCCGCCAAAACTGAAGAAGCTGAGAAAGAAGGAAGAGGCCGCGAAAGCGATGCTCAAGCCGAAGACAATCTGCACCAGCCGCCGGAAGCCACCCGCGGTGTCGCCGAAGGCGAGCGTGAGGCCCGTGGTGATGATGATGATAACCGCCACGATCTTGGCGACCGGCCCTTCGATGGATTCGAGGATCTTCTGAAGCGGTTCTTCCCACGGCATCGACGAGCCGGAGGCATAGGCCGGCGCCGCCATCAGCAGCGTGATTGTGGCAAGCGCGGCCGCGTCAGTCAGACGCCGGCGCACACGAGACAACGCAAGTCGGGTCATTCGGGATCTCCTGCAAGGGGTGTTGGGAGGGGAGCAGCGCATTGAGCGTGCGATAGTCGCCGGTCGCTGGATCGAGCCCGTCGACATGGGCGATCTCGGCGAGACGCCGCTCAGTGCCGCGCCCGGACAGCACGGCGACGATGTCGATGGTCTCGGCAATCAGGGCGCGGGGCACCGTGACGACGGCCTCCTGCACGAGTTGCTCAAGCCGGCGCAACGCTCCGATAGCCGTGTTGGCGTGTATGGTACCGATGCCGCCGGGGTGCCCTGTCCCCCATGCTTTGAGCAGGTCGAGCGCTTCGCTGCCGCGCACCTCTCCAATTGGAATGCGATCAGGCCGCAGCCGCAGCGAGGACTTCACCAGATCGGAGAGCGAGGCGACGCCATCCTTCGTCCGAAGTGCGACAAGGTTCGGCGCGGCGCATTNNTGCAGCTCGCGCGTGTCCTCGATCAGCACCACGCGATCTGACGTTTTCGCCACTTCCGCCAGTAACGCATTCGTCAAGGTCGTCTTGCCAGTCGAGGTGCCGCCTGCGACCAAGATGTTCTTGCGCCGTTCGACCGCGAGTCTGAGCACGTCGGCCTGCGCCGCCGTCATGATGCCGGCTGCGACGTAGTCGGCGAGCGTGAACATCGCGACCGCCGGCTTGCGGATTGCAAAGGTCGGCGCCATCACCACCGGGGGCAAAAGCCCCTCGAAGCGCTCGCCGGTCTCGGGCAGTTCGGCCGAGACCCGCGGGTTGCCGGGATGCACCTCGGCGCCGACATGATGCGCGACCAGGCGCACGATGCGCTCGCCATCCGCCGGGATTAGCACGTCGTCGGTGGCGACAAGACCTTCACGCAGCCGATCGATCCACAGCCGGCCGTCGGGGTTCAACATCACCTCGACAACGGCGGCGTCCTCAAGGTAGCGGGCGATGGCCGGCCCGAGCGCCGTGCGCAACATCCGCGCGCCGCGCGACAATCTCTCGTTGCTGTGATGATGACCCGGCATCGTGCCCCCGCCTCAGCCATCCGCGATCACGATCGGGTGGCGACGGGGACAATCAAGAAAGGCAGAACTTACCGGCGAGCAACAGGATTTATTTGAAGCGTCGTAGTTCGCCGTAGTTCATCGTAGGCTATCGAAAAAATACTTGAAATACACGGTAGCAAATCCGATCGAAGAATACTGGCTAATTCGACTCGAAACCGAATCAGGCGCCTGGATCGATGAAATCGATAAACGTCTTCACGACCGGATTAGTGTTGGTCGGTTTCCAGCATGCCATGTATCCGAGACGAGTCAGGCCATTGCCGTCATGCACCGGCTTGAAGACAATGCCGAGATCAGTCAGCCCGGCGGCCGTCTCGCATTGCAGGCTGATGCCCTCCCCGCT
>JAGRLJ010000054.1:14546-16945 GCA_020441805.1 Rhizobiaceae bacterium | reverse complement strand
GGCGCTGCTGCTCGCCGTGCCGGCTCTGATGTCCGCCGTCGCGGTCGCGGCCGAGCTCCTGGCGCTGCCGACGGAAGCCTGGCGGGCCAGCCTTGTCGGACGCAACGCCCTGTTCTGCCTGTTCTTCGTGCCCGTCCTGGCGCTGGCGCCTTTCGCCGCGTTGTTCTGGGCGCTGAAGAGAGGCGCGCCGCAGAGCCCCACGACGGCGGGAGCCGCCGCGGGCCTTGCCGCCGGCGCGGTTGCCGCGGCCATCTACGCCTGGCATTGCCCGGACGACAGCCCGCTTTTCCTCGCGACCTGGTACACGATCGCCATTGCCGTCGTCACCGCCGCCGGCGCGCTCCTGGGACGGCGCCTGCTGCGGTGGTAGCCGGCGATCCATCGCGCATGCCGCGACGCCGAAGGCGACACGCCTCAGCGCGACTCGGAACTGGCCTGGTCTGGCGGGGTTGCTGCCTCATCCACGGGGAACCAGTATTTCGCCGCCGTCGCTCCCCGCTCGATAACCACATGGTTGTTGGCGAATATCCGATACGGCTGGCTCCATTCCCCATCCGGCCATTGCACGCGTATGACGGCGCGCTCGTTGACGCCCAGGCCGAGATGAACGAAACCGATCTGGCCCGAGGCATGACCGCCGCCGATCGACACGGTGCGCGTGATCGTCAGGGTGCCGATCCGGATATTGATTTTCGCTCCGATCGCGAAGGGGTTGGTCTTGCCGTTTTGAAGCTCGATCTTCGTCCAGTTGCCCAGAGGGCGATGGCCCCAGTCGGTCTTCGCGCCGAGATTTCGGAACAGGGTCGCATCGGCGCTCCGATTGACGACGAGCATGTCGAGCATGCCGTCATTGTTGAAGTCCTCGATAACGGCGCCGCGACTCTTCGTGCTCTTCGACAGGCCGGCCTCGAGTCCCTTCTCGTGGAACGCCTTGTCGAAGCCGCCGAGCAGCAGGTTGTTGGGGTCGTTCGCGGCGAATTCCGGCATGGCCTCGACATTGCCCTTGGCGATGAAGAGATCGATATTCGTATCGTTGTTGATATCGGCGAATTGCGCGTGCCATCCGGTGGATGGCTTGAGATCCTGGCCCGCATAGGGTCGGTGCGCCGTCGCGTTGCGCTCGAAGGCGATGTCCCTGTAGGTCGGCCGGTCGCTTTCCGCCTCATCGTCCAGGGTCTGTAGTTTGGTATCGCCCATGGAGGTCAGGGCATAGTCCGGATAGCCGTCGCCATCGAGATCGGTCTCGGCGATGCCCATTCCCCAGATCTTGACGAACTTCCAGCCCTGCCCCGCCGAAAAGAGCTTGGCGGGACCGTTCGGCGGCATGGCCCAGAGCTGCTCCTGGCCGCCGCGATAATATTGGCGGTCGTTCGTCACCCGGAGGTCGCGCTGGCCGGAATTGTTCCAGTCGGTGAACAGCATGGAGAGGGTGCAATAGCTGGGGTCGAGCGCCTTCGGCTCGCTGTAGTCCGGCTTGTCGCCGGGCTGCGGGCGCATCAGGACATTCGGCGAGCAGGTGCCGAAGGGCGTGCCGGGCGCGGCGCGATCGACATAATTTCCGAAGGCCAGCGTTGGAAATGTCCGGCCTTCTTCCCAGGTGGCGGCAAAGGCGGTCGTCCATTCCCGGCCGCCATCGATGGCGAATTGCTTGTTTATCTTCTCGAACTTGCAGCCGCCCCTGCCCCTGAGAACGATGTTCTCGCCGAGGCGCAGGAGGACGAGGTCCACGATCCGGTCGTTGTCGATATCGACGGGATAGACGCCCAGCACCTTTGTCAGGTCCTTGTCGTCGATCCCGGTCGGGACTTCCTCGAACTTGAGTTCGCCGCCGGTGGACGATCGGTTGACATAGAGCCTGGCGACGCTCGTGCCGCCCGCCAGGAAGACATCCGGCTTGCGGTCGCCCGAACAGTCGAAGCTGGCGACGCCGCCGCCCACGAAATATTCCCATGGCCCCGTATACTGGTGCCTGATCCCGGCGGCGATCGCCTCCTCATGGAAGTCCGGCACGTCCATCAGGAACTCGGCGGGCTTCTCCTCGGCCGCTTGCGGCCCCGAAACGGCGACCAGCGACGCCAATACCGTCGTCGCGAATCCAACGATCTTTCTCATTGTTCGATCACCAGGGTCTTGAGGTAGGCGATGAGAGCGGAGCGGTCTTCCTCGGCAGCGGATTTATATCTTGCCGCGGAATCGCGGGCGTCGCCGCCATGGGCGCGTATGACCTCGTCGATCGTCGTCAGGTCGTTGCGATGACCATAGGGCGGCGTCGAGGCAAGCCCCCAGAGTTCCGCCGTCATGAAAATGTTGCGGTCGACGAAGCGCTGGGCCATCAGTTCGTTGCCGAGCGTTTCCTGGCCTTCGTCGGTGATGGTGTGCCGCTTGAGGTCGCCGAACAG
>JAGRLJ010000054.1:0-14471 GCA_020441805.1 Rhizobiaceae bacterium | reverse complement strand
TGGTCCACCTGCCGGTCGTTGAGCGTACCGGCGACATCGTTCGGCCCCGGATCGTCGAAGAGCAGCGACTTGAGCGGCAGCGTCGGCCTGTGGCAGCTCGCGCAACCCATGGCATCGAACTGCTTCGCGCCCAGTTCGGCCGAGGCCCTCCACCGGGGATCCTCCGGCACATGCACGGTCGGCATCTTCAGCGTGGCCTGCCAGGCCACCATGGCCGAGACGTCGCCGTCATTCATCTCATCCGGCTTGCCGTCGCCGTCGAAATCCCGGGTCCCGGTCCAGCGGCCGCCGAAGCGTTCGGCGGGCTCCATCCCGTGATGCTGGTTGAGCGCGTTGACGGTGAACTGGCGCAGAGACGTCATGACACCCTTCTGGCTGAAGGGTCGGATCACGAGATCCATGTCGACGCCGTCGAGTTCCTTCATATCCACCATCCCGTCGGGCGAGACGTTGAGCCAGCCATAATCGATGCCCTTCGAGGTCAATTTCACACGGACCGGAACCTTCCGCTCGGCGGCGCTCCTCAGCGCTTCGGCGCGCTGCGCCTTGAGATCGGCGGTGATCTCGCGCGCCAGGAGCTCGACAAGTCCCGCGCCGAAGACGGAATTGGTGCCGCGCTCATTGGAGAATTGCGGGTCGATGGAGTCGAAATCCGCGCTCTCGAAGCCCTCCGAGACGAAGACATTGGTCACGAATTCGCCGGCTCCCCCGGGGAAAGGCATGTTGTGGCAGCCCGAACAGGCATTGGCGTCCATGCCTGCCGTGCGGGAGAATTCGCCGACGGCCGTCGGGTGCTTGCGTTTGGTCGGCACGATCGCCTGCGTGGCGAAAGGACGCCCGTTTCCGTCAAGCGTCGTGAACTTGGCCTCGAAGAGCTTCTCTCCGATCCCGACAAGCGCATCGAGCTGATCCTTGGTGAGCTTGCCGGATACGTGCTCGCCGGATTTGCCGAGCTCGGGCGTTCGCTCGTCCCAGGGATCGGCCGCGAAAGTATGCCCCGCGGCGAGCGCGGACAGGCATAGAACAGGCAACAGCAATTGGATTCGCATGCATCGTCCTCCCGAAAGAATAGATGCACCATGGGGCCGGTTCTGTCATCCCATCAATTCCGGCAGCCTCGTTATTGAAACAGCTTGCGGTCGCGGGTCGGAAAGGCGTCCGACGGCGCAGCGCTTCCGGCACTCGCCTGACGGTCGAAGACCTGAAGCGCGTCCTGCGCTCCAGGTCTTCGATTTTCGTATCGTCAGCGTGGCGCGTTCCACGCTTTGCGCGACGACCTAACGCGGCTCGTTCGCGAGGCCCTTCAGAATCGCGAAACAGGCCAGCAGGAGCACGATCGTAAACGGAAACCCTGTCGAGACCGCCATCGCCTGCAAGGCACCCAGTCCCCCGCCCAGCAACAGGGCGATCGCGACAAGCCCCTCGAAGCTCGCCCAGAACACCCGCTGCGGAACCGGCGCGTCCACCTTGCCGCCGGCGGTGATCGTGTCGATGACCAGCGATCCGGAGTCGGATGACGTCACGAAGAAGACGATGACGAGCACGATGCCGATGAAACTCGTGATCGCCTGCAAGGGCAGCGCCTCCAGCATGGCGAACAGTTTCAGCTCGAGCGGTGCGTCGACCACGGCCTGATAACCGTCATTCACGATCTGGCTGATCGCCGTCCCTCCGAAGGCCGTCATCCAGAAGACCGATACGAGCGAGGGAATGATCAGCACGCATATGATGAATTCACGCACCGTTCGCCCACGCGATATGCGCGCGATGAACATGCCGACGAACGGCGACCAGGAAATCCACCACGCCCAGTAAAAGGCGGTCCAGCCCTGCCGGAAATTGTCGTCGGTCCGGCCGAAGGGGTTTGACAGCTCGGGCAGATAACGCACGTATTCGTAAAGGTTGGTGAAGAAGCCCGTGACGATGGCGAGTGTCGGTCCGACGATCACGACAAAGAACAGCAGCAACGCCGCCAGTATCATGTTGATCTCCGAAAGGCGCTTCACGCCCGCGTCGAGGCCGGCCACGACCGAGGTCAGCGCCACGGCCGTGATAGCGATGATCAGGACGATCTTCGAAATATCGTTGACCGGGACGCCGAACAGGTGGTTGAGGCCGGCATTGGCCTGTTCTGCGCCGAAGCCCAGCGAGGTCGCGAGGCCGAAGAGCGTGGCGAAGACGGCAAGGACATCGATGACGTGCCCCGGCCAGCCCCAGATGCGCTCTCCGAAGATCGGGTAGAAGATCGAGCGCATGGTCAGCGGAAGACCCTTGTTGAAGCAGAATATCGCCAGCGCGAGCGCCACCACGGCATAGATGGCCCAGGGATGGAGAGCCCAGTGGAAGATGGTGGCGGCCATGCCGAGATGCTCGGCCGTGACCGTATCACCCGGTGCGCCGCCGAGCGGCGCCCAGCTCGCGGGAGTACCGGCATCCGTGGCGACGGACGACGAATAATGCGATATCGGCTCGGACACTCCGTAGAACATCAGGCCGATGCCCATGCCCGCCGCGAAGAGCATGGCGAACCATCCGGAATAGGAATAGTCCGGCACGGCATCCCGACCGCCGATACGCACCCTCCCATAGGGCGAAACGATGAGGAAAAGACACAGCAGCAGGAAGATGTTGCCGGCGCTCAGGAAGAACCAGTCGAAGGTCGCCGTCAGCCAGTCGCGCAGACTGGAAAAGAGGGGTCCTACATATTGCTGAAGCGCGAGCGTCAACAGAACGAAGCCGACGATGGTCAGGCCCGAGATGAGGAAGACGGGATTATGGACGTCGAGGCCGAACGGCCCTATCTGACGTATGATATTGTCCTGACCGATCTTGTAATCCGTATCTATCAGTTCTGTCGGTCCGTCGGGAATGGGAATGCCGGTATCGGTCATGAAATCCTCCTGATTGCGAAACATGCGCCAAGGCCGCGCGCCACCTGCCTCCAAATTGCGGCGACACCGGATCGAACCGGCTGAGCATCAAGGCTGTTGCCGCTGCTTTGCCGCCCGACGCGATAGTGCGATCGAACATGCCGGCTCCGGGAGCCGATGCCTGTCCAACCATGCCCTGCTTGATTTTCCTCAACTACTCGATGTCGTCGCCCCCCATTTTTCAATTTATGCGCTTGAGACAGGCTATCCTACCTGTCCGGTTCTGTATTTCCCAGTCCTGATTGAAACGATGGTCGCTCGCCGGCCAGTTGTGGCCGGTCCGCGACTCTGCCCGAAAAGAGAAGATGTTTTCAGCGTTGAAGCCGGCGCCGCCGCGACAGTCCTGTCAGTCCACGCATCGAGCCGGGATTGTCCAGGCGGCCGGCACGAATTGTGCCTGTGCCGACGGTCCGGGAAGAGCCAGCGCTTCCGCTTTCGGAGCGCGGAAAGATCTATGAAGCGGGCTTTGCCCGCCGCCTTGCAGGGCCAGCCGGAACCTCGGCATCTCAAATCGAGTTCGATGCTCGAAAGGTCCCGCGCGGAAAAATGCCGCGCGCCCTCCGGCCTTCCGGCGCATCTCCCGGCTGCTAAACCGGTCTCGGCCCGAAACCGCCTTCCAGCACCGGCACAAGCAATTCTTCCAGATCGACCGCGTCTATCTTTGCCGGAACGGGCTCCCGGCCGGGAAAGCCCACTTTCCGGCGGACTTCCGCAGACATGAAATAGGCCGCCGCGATCGTTTCGCAAAAACTGTCATAGGTGATACGGTCGTCAACCTTGAGTTTTTCAAGAGCCGTGGCGGGATCTGTTTTCGCGGCCGCCTCGACGACGAGACGCAGAAGGTCGAGGCGTTCGGGGGCATATTGTTCGATCTTGTCGAGCAAGGGGCCGGGAATACCCGCCTCCGAGGCGGAAATCGCACCGGGCGCCGGCGGGATAAGCTGGTCGGCCAGTTCGGCAAGCATGCGCGATTGTTCGCGCCCGAGGCTCTGGGTCATGTCGGTAACGCCCTGTTCTTTCGATCGGCAATGAGATGTGTTGCGCTCCACGATGCGAAGGCGGCGATCGTGGCGGTCGGATTGACGCCGGCCGAGGTCGGCCACACGCTGCCGTCGACAATGAAGAGGTTCGCGATGCCGTGGGCGCGGCCATACCGATCGACGACACTGGTCGCGGGTTTGTCGCCCATCTTGGCGGTGCCGAGAATGTGCCAGCCGGACTCCCGGCTCTGAGGCGCGATCACCGTCCGGTAAGCTCCGGCCTCGGTCAGGGATTCGCGCGCCCGCTCGGCCATGAAGCGCAACATTCGCTTCGAATTCTCACCGGTTTTATAGACGATCCTGACGCCGGGCATGCCGCTGTCATCGGGCTTGTCGTAATCGAGTGCGACATGATTGCTTTCGTCCGGCAGGTCCTCGCAAATGATGCCCCATGACAGCGAACGTCCGAACCGGCGGCTGAATTCATCGTGAAAGCTCTCGCCGAACAGCGGGTTATCGTCGCCCCATGGCCACCGACGTGCGATCTGCGCGGGGCTGCCGGTGGGCTGCAAACTCCATTTCGAGCCGCGCACGAAGTCTCGATCCTTGTGCGTCTCGTAGAATTGCAGGCAATAGGCCACCTGACCCCAGGCGCCTCGATAGGTTTCCAGGGGAGCATCGAACAGACCCGCCACGGCCGCCGTGGGATGCAGCATCAGGCGCTTGCCGACCAGCCCGGATTCATTGGCAAGGCCGTCGAGGCAGTTCCGATCAGCGCTCGCCAGGAGAAGCCGCGCCGTGCCGATCGCGTTGCCGGCAAGCACGACGACGCTTGCGCTGGCCCGATGCTCGGCGCCTGTCTCCCTGTCGACATAGATCACGCCCGAAATCTGGCGGGCGGCATTCATTTCGAGGCGGATGACCCGCGCACCGGTCACGAGGCGCGCCCCGTTTTCGATCAGCCTCGGCCAATGCGTTCTGTCGGTCGATGCCTTGGCGCTTTCGATACAGCCCCACATGCAGGCGGTTCGCTGCTGGCAGGGCTGAAGTCCGTTGCGCGCAACGGTCGCGATGGCGTTGGTCCCCGGCCACCAGTGCCAGCCAAGGCGGTTGTGCGCGGCCGCCGCCAGCCTGCCGCCCTTGGTGAGGTCGACCGGTGGCAGCAGCGCGTCCTGACCGGGATACATCGGATCGCCACCGACGCCGGAAACCGCGAACTCGCGCTCCGTGCTGGCATAATGCGGCATCAGGTCGTCATAGCTGATCGGCCAGTCGTCGGCCACGCCATCCAGCGTCCTTACCCTGAAATCGCTTGGAAGGTTGCGCATCCAGTTGGCGGCCCAGGAAATCGAGGAGCCCCCGACCCCGTTCCAGTAAAGCGGGATGATATCGGACTGATCGACATCTATGGGAAAATCGCCCGGATTGTTGCGGCGCGACGAGACGTAATTCCAGTCCCGCGACGCGGTCAGCTCGAATTCCGGCTTGTCGGAAACCGCCTTTCCGTAATCGACCCAATCACCCTGTTCGAGACAGACAACCGATAGGCCGGCGTCGTGGGCGCGCTTGGCGAAGACCGCACCGGACGGGCCGGAGCCGACGATCAGAACGTCACAATCGATTTTCGAAGACATCGGATCTCCTTCATGCCTTCAGATTGCTGCGGGCATTGTAGCGCCCGGCAAGAATGTTGAGGAGGACGGCGGCAACGATGATCACGCCCCGCACGACGGGTTGCAGGAACGAGTCGATGCCCAGGAGCACGAGGCCGTTGCCGATCAGCGAAATGATGAAGATGCCGAGCAGCGTGCCGATGACCGAACCGCGTCCGCCCGAAAGCGAGGTCCCGCCGATGACGACGGCGGCGATAACGTCGAATTCCAGGCCGCTCCGCGAAAGGCCGGCATCGCCGATGCCGTTGCGGGCCGTGATCAGGATGGCGGTGACCGCCGCGAGCATGCCGGCGATGACGAACAGCATGACGCGGATCTGCGCCACCTTGATCCCGGAGAGATGCGCGGCGGTGGGGTTTCCTCCGATCGCGTAGACGGCGCGCCCGAACGCCGTCTTGCGGCTGACGAAGACGAACAGCGCGCAGAGCAGGAGCATGATGACGGCGGCCGTGGGAATGCCCAGGATTCGTCCATCGAGCAGGTCGAGAAACGCGTTGCCCGGATAGCTGACCGGGATCGCCTGGGTCATATAGAGGGCGAGGCCGCCGAGCGCGCTCCACAGGCCCAGCGTGCCGATGAAGGACGGAACCTCGAAATAGGCGCGCAATATGCCGGCGATCCCAACCAGGGCTCCCCCCAGCAAGATCGCGAAAATGAAGCACAGCGGGAGGGGAATGACCTCGGACTTCAGCATATAGGCCAGCATCACCGAGATGAACGCCACCGTCGGGCCGACGCTGATGTCGATGTCCCCGGATATGATGATCAGGGTGGCGCCCCACGCGGCGATGCCGATGAAGGCGGCGTCGCGCAGGATCGTGACCTGATTGTTGAAGGTCATGAAATTGTGCGCGTAAAGCCAGAAGCCGAGATAGAGCAGCGCGATGATGGCAAGCAGGCCGATTTCATTTATCTGCTGGTAGTTCCAGCGGCGTCGCGGCTTTTGTCTTTCGGTCGCAATTGCCATTTGGATATCCTCGATATTGGCCCCTGCCCGGCGCACCAGCCTGCGGAACCGGTGGTCAAAGTTCAATGCGCGCTCGCCATGCAGGCGGTGAGCAATTCGTCCGCGTCGAGATCGGGAGCGGTGTATTTGCCGCCGATGCCGCCGTCCTTCAGGATCACGACGGTGTCGCAGACCTGCGGCAGCTCCTCGACCTCGCTCGAAATGAAGAGGATGCTCTTGCCCTCTTCCGCCAGCCGGCGGATGATCGCGTAAATCTGGTTCTTGGCCTCGACATCGACGCCGCGCGTCGGCTCGTCCAGAAGCAATATCCCGGAATTCGCATAGACCCAGCGGCCGATGACGATCTTCTGCTGATTGCCGCCGGAGAGCGTCGCAATCGGCGTCGTCGTGTCCGTCGCCTTGACGCTCATGCTCTCGATGATGCCGCGCGTCGCCCGGGCGACCAGCCGCGACGACAGGACGCCATGACGCGAGACGCCCGCGGGATTGGTGATGACGGTGTTTTCATCTATCCCCAGCAGGGGCACGATGCCGTCGTCCTTGCGGCTCTCGGGCGTGAAGCCCAGACCGAGCCCGATCCGGTCGTGCCAATTGAGACCGTCGACATTCCTGCCATGGATCACGACATGTCCCGACTGCTGGCGGTCCAGGCCGGCGATGATGCGCAGGAGCTCCGTGCGCCCCGCCCCCAGAAGGCCGGCAACGCCCAGCACCTCGCCTTTTCGGAGGTCGAAGGTCACGCCGGAGAGCCGGGGCGGCGCCACGACGTCGCGCACGGAGAGAACCACGTCTCCCAGCACGCGCCTGGCGATGGTGGTGCCGTGCTTCTCGTCGCTGCCCAGCATCATGCGAACGATCTCACGGGTATCGACGGAGCCGATATCGACGGTCGAAATCGCCTTGCCGTCCCGCATGATGGTGGCGGAGTCGGCGATTTCGCGGATTTCCTTCATTCGATGGCTGACATAGATGACGGCCGCCCCCTTCTCCTGCATGCGGCGGACGGCGCCAAACACCAGTTCCACCTCCGCCGCGGCGAGCGAGCTCGTCGGCTCGTCGAGAATGACAAGACGTGGTTCGCCCATGGTGGCGCGGGTGATTTCGACGAGCTGGCGTTCGGCCGGGCTCAGCATGGCAATCGTGTGCGAGGGATTGAGATCGATTCCGAGATTGTGCAGCGCCTCGCGGGCACGCTCTTCCATCTGCCTGTGATCGAGCACGCCCAGCCGTCGCGGCCAGCGCCCCAGGAAGATGTTTTCGGCAATGCTCATATCGGGAACGAGGCTGAGCTCCTGATAGACCGGCCGGACACCGAGCGCGCCGGTCGCACGCGTGCGCATATTGCCACGCTCCGTCAATTCGCGGCCCGAGATCGCCACCGTTCCCTCATCCGGAGTTTCGGCGCCGGTCAGCAAGCGAATGAGCGTCGATTTTCCGGCGCCATTCTTGCCCAGCAATGCGCGGACTTCGCCCGCCCGGATCGAAAAATCCACGGCGTCCAGGGCGAGAACGCCGGCATAGCGCTTGACGGCGCCGACAACCCTGGCGATTTCGGGCCGGTCGGCCGCACCTTGATCGAGGGACATGGAGGGTAACTCGCGATAACCGGAGAGATCCGGCCTGATCTATGCTTGAAAGGACATCGGGGCGCCGTTGGGTCACAGGCAGCGCCCCGATTTCGGTCAGGCTTGGGAAGCACGCCTGCGGCGACGCGCCCCGCGCATCACGGCAGACCGTCGGGATGGGCGGCCAGCCACTGCTTGGCCTGCTCGGCGGTCGTATAGAGATCGATCGGATTCGGCACGATCATATCGCCCTGCGGCTTTTTCTCGATCGCATCCACCGCCTGTTGCAGTGCAAGCGCGCCAAGCGCCTGGCCCGAAACATCCACCGTGCCGCGCATGATGTCGCCGGCGATGATTTCCTGGGCGATTTCCGTGGTCATATCCGAGCCGTAGGCCACGATGGACCCAGCCTTGTTGGAATTGCGGATCGCCTTGGCGGCACCCAGGGCCGCGCCGCCGGACTCGCCCCAGAGAGCATCGATATCCGGATTGGCGGTGATGATCTTCTCGCCGATCGAAATAGCCTTGTCGAGAATGGTGGCTTCCTGATTGGAAACGATCTTGTAGCCCGGCACCTTTTCACTCAGGGCCTTTTCGAAGCCCTTCCGGCGCTGGACGCAGACATCGACGAATTCGCAGTTGAGGATGCCGATCTTCGGCTCCGTCTTGCCGGCCTTGATGAAATCATCGGCCGCGACCTGTCCAATCTTGTAACCGAACTCGAAGGGATCGCCGACGGCATAGGCATAGACATACTTCTTCATGTCGGCGTCGTTGATGCATGTATTGTAGCAGACCACCGGAATACCCGCCTCGTTGGCGCGCTTGATGGCGCGGACCGATCCATCCGGCGAGACGGCGGAAAGGATGATCGCCTGAACGCCGGCGGAAATCAGCCTATCGATGAAGGAACCTTCCTTGGTGACGTCGCCGCCGGCATTGGTCTCGATAATCTGGACATTCTTTCCGAGTTTGGCGCCGCCATCCTGCACGCCCTTGCGGACACCGGCGTAAAAGCCCTGCGCGTCAAGATAGATCGCACCGACCGTGATTTCCTCATTGTCCGCAAATGCCGGGCTGGTCGCCAGCGACACGACCGCCGCCAGCGACATCACCGCAGTGGCCGCGGCTCGCATTCCTCTAAGCATGATAACTCCTCCGTAAATCTTTCGGACAGCAGGGCAAACGCTCCCGTGCTTCTCAGCCGACGATGGAACGTCGCACCAATCAGAAAACTTGTCAATTAGGCTACATGTAAATTTGTAAGCTAAATTGACATGGCAATTTTTCGGCTGTATCACCATCGGCACGAAACGGTCTTTCGCATCGGAGGCAACGGCCCCGGGGAGGCGCCCCGGCCGGCGACATGCGACGGGATGTCGATCGGATGTCCGACAATGGGAAGCAGGCTTTCCGGCGAACCGCCGGGCAGCCTCTGGAAATCGGAAGGATGCAGACGGTGAACAACACGCTGATCTTCGACGCAATCGAACCCGTAAAGCGCTTGCCGGTTTCCGAGCGGGTGGCGATGAAGCTGCTCGACCTGATTCGAACCGGCAATCTCAATGCCGGTGACATGCTGCCGACCGAAAACCAGCTGGCCGCGGCACTTCAGGTTTCGAGGCCGGTGGTGCGCGAGGCGCTTCGCGGACTTTCGATCCTTGGCATCGTCGAGAGCCGGCAAGGCGGACGCTGTTACATCACCGACCTGAAGCCGTCGCGGCTGGTCGCGCCATTGCAGATGGTCATCGCGATCGATGAATCCAATGTCGACGCGCTTTACGAGGCGCGGGTGTCGGTCGAGGGCGAATTGCTCAAGCTCGGCGTGCAGCGGGTGGAAGACAGCCAGATCGCGCGGTTGCAGGAAATGGTAACCGCCGGTTACGCGCTGACGAGCGATCCTGTCGGCTTTCGGGTGCTCGACCTCGAATTCCACCAGACACTGATGTCGTTGGCGAACAATCCGTTCCTGGAACGCGTCGCCCTGTCCCTCTACGATCTCGGCATGGAATACCGACGGGTCGCCTCCGAAACGCCGGGTGTGATCGCCAGGTCCGCGGCGGAGCACGAGGACATCTTCAACGCCGTATCGCAGCGAGATCCAGAGCTCGCCGCGGCCGCGATGCGCTCCCATCTCCAGAGCATTTCCCGAACGACATATGACGCGATGCTGTCGCTCAAGGACGACAGGACGACGCGCGGCGCCAGCGTCGTCAACCTGAAAGAGATCAAATGATGTTGCTCAAGGACAAGACCGTCATCGTCACCGGCGGTTCGCGCGGCATCGGCGCCGGCATCGCCATGGCCTGCGCCAGGCACGGTGCGGATATCGTGATCAACTACTATGGCGACAATGACGCGCAATACGGAAAGCGCAGCGCCATCGCCGCTGTCGTCCGCGAGATCGAAGGCTATGGCCGCAAGGCCGTCGCGCTTGAGGGCAATGTCGCCGATCCGCGAACCGGACAGGCACTGGTCGCCGCCGCCGTCCAGCATTTCGGCAAGGTGGATGTCCTCGCCTCGAACGCCGGCATCTGCCCGTTCCATGCCTTTCTCGACATGTCGCCCGATATGCTGAAGGCGACGGTGGCGGTCAATCTGGAAGGAGCGTTCTTCGTAACCCAGGCCGTCGCCAACCAGATGAAGGCGCAAGGCACGGGCGGCGCCATCGTCGCCACGAGTTCGATCAGCGCCCTGGTCGGCGGCGGCATGCAGACCCACTACACGCCGACCAAGGCCGGCCTGCACTCGCTGATGCAGTCCTGCGCGATCGCACTCGGTCCGTTCGGCATCCGGTGCAATTCCGTCATGCCGGGCGCGATCCTGACCGACCTCAACAGCGAGGATCTCAACCAGCCGGAAAAACGCGACTATTTCAACAAGCGCATTCCGATCGGCCGCTACGGCGAGCCGGCCGACGTGGCCGACTGCGTCGTTTTCCTGGCCTCCGACATGGCGCGCTATGTGACCGGGGCGTCGCTTCTGGTCGATGGCGGCATGTTCGTCAATCTTCAGTAGGAAACCGCACATGGAAACAGTTGCATTCAGGATGATCCTCAATCCCGGCCAGGCGGCGGAATACAAGCGCCGCCACGACGCCATATGGCCGGAACTGGCGCGCTTGCTGAAATCGGCCGGCGCGTCCGACTATTCCATCTGGCTGGACGAGGAGACGCATCACCTCTTCGCGATCCTCAAGCGCCCCGAGGATCACACGATGGATCGCCTGCCGTCGGAAACGGTGGTCCGCAAATGGTGGGACTACATGGCCGACATCATGGCGGTCGAATCGGACAACACGCCGGTGCAGGTGCCGCTCGTCAACGTGTTTCATCTGGAGTGAGGGGATGAAGGTCGTCGATCCCCACATTCACCTCTGGGATCTCTCGACGGGGCTCTATCCCGGCCTGGAGAAGCCCTCGACCGGTTTCATCGGCAGCAATGAGCCGATCGCGCGGAGCTACATGCTGGACGAATTGTTGTCGGAAGGCGGCGATGAGATCGAGATCGTCAAGATCGTCAATGTCGAGGCATTCCCCACGGACTCGGTCGCCGAGACCGCTTATCTCCAATCCCTTGCCGACAGGACCGGCTATCCCCAGGGCATCGTTGCCGGCGCGGACCTCTCGCGGCCGGATGCGGAGGCGATGCTGGAGCGGCAGGCTTCGTTCGCCAATGTCCGGGGCATCCGCCAGGTGCTGAACATGCATCCGGATCCCCTCTATGCCTATGTGGCCAGGGACTACATGGCGGACCCGGTCTGGATGCGGAACTTCGCGCTGCTCGGCAGACATGGCCTGTCCTTCGACCTGCAACTCTATCCGCATCAGATGCGGCAGGCCGTCGATCTCGTCCGAGCCCATCCCGGCATCGCCGTGATCGTCAACCATGCCGGCATGTTCGCCGACCGGACATTGTCCGGTTGGCGGCAATGGCGCGACGGCATGCGCGCGCTGGCATCATCGCCCGATGTCGCCGTGAAAATCAGCGGACTCGGCATGCTGGATACCGGCTGGTCGCTCGAAAGCATTCGTCCTTACGTGCTGGAAACGCTGGATGCGTTCGGCTGCGGCCGCGTGATGTTCGCGTCCAACTTTCCGGTCGACAAGCTTTTTGGAACATACACGGCCACCTGGCGGGCCTTCGCCGCCATCGTGTCCGATCTCTCCGATACAGAAAAACAGGCGATGTTCTCGGCCAATGCCGAACGCATTTACAGGATCTAGGGAAGCTGCCATGCCCATATCTGAGAAGGACATGAAGATCAGGCGCGTCAGCGTCTATACGATGTCGAGCGAAAGCGGCGGCGGCGATTATTTCCGTCAGAAGCAAGGGCACTGGCTGATCGATACGGTGATCGCCAATCCGATGTCCGGATACCGGCAGTACCAGGCGAGCCGTGCGTCCTGGGGCGTTTCGGTGCTCGGTTCGATCATTGTCGAGATAGAGACCGAAAGCGGATATACGGGCGTCGCCACGGGCTTTGGCGGCCCGCCCGCCGCCTGGCTGATCAATCAGCATTTCAGCCGCTTCCTCGTCGGCGCGGACGCACGCAACGTCAACATGCTCTGGGACCAGATGTTCCGGGCTTCCATGTATTACGGCCGCAAGGGCATGCCCATCGCGGCGATCTCCGTCGTCGATCTGGCGCTCTGGGATCTCGTCGGCAAGGTGCGCGGTGAGCCGGTCTACAATCTGATCGGCGGTCTCTGCCGGGAGGAGATCGATTTCTATTGCACGGGCCCCCGGCCCGAGGCCGTGAAGGCGCTTGGCTTCTGGGGCGGCAAGGTGCCGCTGCCCTACGGACCCTATGACGGTGAGGAAGGCCTCCATAAGAATTACGAATTTCTCAAGGCGCATCGGGCCGCGATCGGACCGGACTTTCCGCTGATGGTCGATTGCTACATGTCCCTGAACGTGTCCTACGCTATCCGGCTCGCCGAAAAATGCACGGATCTCGATATATATTGGTGGGAAGAGGTGCTCCATCCCGACGACGTCGAGGGTTTCGCGCAATTGAAACAGGCGCATCCCAAATTGAAATGGACGACGGGCGAACACGAATATACCCGATACGGTTTCCGCCGGTTGATCGAGAACAGGTTCATCGACATCCTGCAACCCGATGTGATGTGGGTCGGCGGCCTGACGGAGCTACTGAAGATCTCGGCGCATGCCTCGGCCTACGACCTGCCTGTCATTCCGCATGGCAGCGGCCCCTATTCCTATCACTTCATCGCCTCGCAGCCACATTCGCCGTTCTGCGAATATGTTGCCGCCAGCCCGGACGGACGGTCGATCCTGCCGGTGTTCGGCAACCTGTTCACAGGCGAAGCGCTGCCGGAGAACGGCAAGCTCCGGATATCGAGCGCACCCGGCTTCGGGATGGAAATCGCCGACCGTTCGCTGCTGCGGGAAGTTCCCGTCGAACTCGCAGCCTGAAGCCGGCCCGGACAAATCGCAGGAGAATGGACATGAACAGAATTGATCTTGACGGCCAGCACGCCGTGGTGACAGGCGGCGCGCAGGGGCTCGGCCTCGCCATGGCGAGACGCTTCGTCGCCTCCGGCGCGACCGTGACGCTCTGGGACATGGACGCCGCCCAGCTCGCGGAGGCCAGGGATGCGCTCGGTTCGGCCGCGACCACCATCGTCGTCGACATTTCCGATTGGGACCAGGTGGATGCCGCGCGCGCGAAAACCGAGGAAATCGCCGCGCCGGCGTCGATCCTCGTGAACTCCGCCGGCATCGCCGGCGCCAACGGACCGGTGGAAACCTACGACATCGCGATGTGGAAGAAGATCATCGACATCAATGTCAACGGTACCTTCTATGTCAACCGGGCGCTGGTACCGGGCATGAAGGACCGCAATTACGGCCGCATAGTCAATATTGCATCCGTGGCGGGCAAGGAAGGCAATCCCAATGCCGCCGCCTATTCCGCCTCCAAGGCGGCAGTGATGGGCTTCACCAAGTCGCTCGGCAAGGAACTCGCCGGCTACGACATCGCGGTCAACTGCATCACGCCGGCGACCGCCCAGACCCGCATCCTCGAACAGCTGAAGCCGGAATTCATCGAATATATGCGTTCACGCATTCCGCGTGGCCGATTCCTCGAAGTCGATGAAGCCGCGTCGATGGTCGCCTGGCTCGTCTCGAGGGAAAACAGTTTCACCACCGCCTCGACATTCGACCTGTCCGGCGGCCGCACCACTTATTGACGATACGATCGGGGAAAAGACATGAAACTCATGCGAGTGGGCGCACCCGGCGCCGAGAAGCCTGCGATCCTGGCCGCCGACGGCACGATCCGCGATCTTTCCGCCCATGTCGCCGATATCGGCGGCGCCGCGATT
>JAGRLJ010000388.1 GCA_020441805.1 Rhizobiaceae bacterium | reverse complement strand
CACCACGTAGACGTTCATGACGAGATAGATGGCCGCAAAGGCGAGGCGCTCACGCCTGTGAAGCGGCATACCGAAATGGACGAGGAACGCTTCCGAATAGAAGAAGAAGCCCGCGATGAAGAAGAAATCGCTGATAAGCGCGGCGAGGGCGGGATAGGGCATGACGGATGTCACAAAACCCGTCGCGCAGAGACCCAGTCCGGCGCCCCATGCGAAGGCCGCCGGCAGATTGAAGCGCGACAGAACCATAAGGGCGCAGGCGAATATCGCCATTGCCGCGGGCAGAACCAGCGCGAGTGCCGTTGTCGAAGCCATCTCGTATCCCATGCAGCCCCGGAAGGTCGCGGTTTCCGGAACACCCTAGCCGCGTGGCCTTAACAATCGTTGAACCGTCGCGGATGGTTTTCGAGCGAGCCGATTGTGCTATGGACAGACGAAACCACGAGGATGGACATGACGGCGACGATCTACGGCATCAAGAACTGCGACACGATGAAGAAAGCCTTCGACTGGCTAAAGGCGCATGACATCGCCTATCGGTTCCACGACTATCGCGCCGAGGGAATCGACGCCGCGTCGGTGCGCGCCTGGTGCGGAACGCTCGGCTGGGAGACGGTGCTCAACAAGGCCAGCGCCACTTTCCGGCAACTGCCGGCGGACGACAAGGCCGATCTCGACGCGGAAAAGGCGATCGCGCTCATGGTCCGCGAGCCGACCATGATCAAGCGGCCGGTGCTGGTCGTCGGCGACAGGGTGACGAACGGCTTCAAGCCGGCCATCTACGAAGACATCTTCGCGCGAGGCTAGTTCGGCAATGTCCAGGTCCACGCGCGCGACCCTTGCGCTGGCCGCCGCCGGCGCGGCCTTCGAGGTCGTGGCCTATGACTACGATCCCGACGCCGACCGCATCGGCATGCAGGCGGCGGAAGCGATCGGCGTGTCGCCGTCCCTCGTCCTCAAGACGCTGATGGCGGAAGTCGACGGCAAGCCGGTCTGCGTCGTGCTGCCCTCGAATCGCGAGGCCAGCATGAAGAAGCTCGCGGCGGCCTTCAAGGGCAAGTCCGCCAGCATGATGAAACCCGCCATGGCCGAGAAGATGACCGGCTATGTGGTGGGCGGCATCTCGCCTTTCGGCCAGAGAAAATCCGTGCCGACGGTCTTCGAGGTCGAAGCCATGGCGCATGCGCGCGTCTATATGAATGGCGGGCAACGCGGCCTCCAGGTCCGGCTCGCGCCAGCCGACGCGGTGGCCGCGGCAAAGGCGATCACCGCGGCAATCGTCGCCTGATCAGCCGGCGCTTTCGGCGCTGCTCGGCGCGTCGGTCTTGGGGCCTCCCTTCGAGACGCCGACCATGGCGGGCCGGAGCACGCGATCGCCGATCACATAGCCGTCCTGGACCACCTGGATCACGGTGTTGCTCGGAATATCGGCATTGGGCACCTCGAACATCGCCTGATGGAAGTGCGGATCGAACCGCTGGCCGGCCGGCTCGATCTTCTTGACGCCGTGGCGCTCGAGCGCCGACAGCATCGCGCGCTCGGTCATCTCGACGCCCTCGACCAGCGCCACAAGGCCGCTTTCCGCGGCGGCCCGCGCCTCGGCCGGGATCGCATCGAGCGCGCGGCGAAGATTGTCCGAGACCGACAGCATGTCGCGCGCGAAGGCCGCGGCGGCATAGGTCTTGGCGTCCTTGATCTCGCGTTCGGTGCGACGGCGCAGATTGTCCATCTCGGCGGCGAGCCGCAGATATCTGTCCTTCAGGTCGGCATGCTCGGCCTTGATCTGCTCAAGGGGATCGGGTGCGGCCGGCGCTTCCGCCTCTGGGGCGGCAGCCGGCGTTTCGGCGGCAGTTCCGAATGCAGCCTCGGCGTCCTTTGCTTCCGTCTCGTAAGCGTTCTTGTTGTCGTCCGTCATCACGGTCTCCGCAACTCCAAGTCTCATCTGAATTTCCAGCGGATATCGAGGTTCGGCACGGAAAAATCAAGGCTTGCCGCGAAGATTCGCGCGGTCCGCCGCACCGGTCGCATATCCACGCGTCAACCCGAGAGCCTGGACATGAGCTGGGCGGTGTAATCAACCATGGGCACGACGCGGGAATAATTGAGCCGGGTCGGGCCGATCACGCCGACGGCGCCGATGATGCGGTTCTCGCTGTTGCGATAGGGCGCCACGATCAGCGACGAGCCGGACATGGAAAACAGTGTGTTTTCCGAGCCGATGAAGATGCGCACGCCCTGCCCGCCCTCGGCGAGGTTGAGGATGTCGGAAAGCGATTCCTTCTTTTCCAGATCGTCGAAGAGCATGCGAAGCCGCTCGATATCCTCGGCGCCCTCGACCCCTTCGAGCAGGTTCGACCGGCCGCGCACGATGAGCTGGGCGGAGCGCCCTTCCCCCGTCTCGCCCGACCACATGGCCAGCCCGCGCTCGACGAGGTCGCTCGAAAGCTGGTCCAGTTCGGCGCGGATGGTTTGGGTAAGCCTGTCGATACGGGCGCGCGCCTCGGCGAGCGACAGGCCGGAAAGATGCGCGTTCATGAAATTGGCCGCGGCGGTGAGCTGCGAGGAGGTGACGCCGGCCGGCAGCGAAATGATGCGGTTCTCGATCTCGTCCTGGTCGCCGACCAGAACGGCAAGGGCCTTTTCCGGCGACAGGCGGATGAATTCGACATGCTTGACGAGCGTGTCGTTCTTGGCTGTGATGACGAGGCCCGCGCCGCGCGAGGCCGAGGACAGCATCTGGCTGGCCTCGTTGAGCGCATTTTCCACCGGCAGGTCGCGGTTGCGCGGACGGAGCTGCCGCTCGATCTCCAGCCGTTCCTCGCGCGAAAGGTCGCCGACCTGCATGAAGGCGTCGACGAAGAAGCGGAGCCCGAGCTGGGTTGGCAGGCGGCCGGCCGAGGTATGCGGCGAATAGATGAGGCCGAGTTCCTCGAGGTCGCTCATCACGTTGCGGACGGAGGCGGGCGACAGCGACATGGGAAGCAGGCGCGAGAGCGAGCGCGATCCCAGCGGTTCGCCGCTCGCCAGATAGCTGTCGACGATCCGCCGGAATATTTCGCCAGCCCTTTCGTCAAGACCTTTCATACTCGGCACCCATCGATCCATAGGGTGGAATATAGGGATTTGGCCGGCCTTCGCAAAAGGAAAATCGCGCCTTTTCCTTTGCAAATCGCAACCCGCCCGCTTATGACGCTCACATATTCACAAGGAGCAGAGAGCATGCGGCCATCCGGGCGGAAGACAGATCAGATGCGCAAGGTGAGCTTCGAGCGGGGCTTCTCCAAGCATGCCGAGGGCTCCTGTCTCGTGCGCTTCGGCGATACCCATGTCCTGTGCACGGCCAGCGTCGAGGAAAAGCCGCCGGCCTGGCTGCGCAATACCGGCAAGGGCTGGGTGACGGCCGA
>JAGRLJ010000053.1:2236-16266 GCA_020441805.1 Rhizobiaceae bacterium | reverse complement strand
CGACGATGACGACGATATAGGGCATGGGCGCGAGGTCGAGCGCCTGGTTCTCGTGAATCGGCTCGCCGGTGCCCTTCTCGAAACCGGTCTGGACGACATGGGTGACCGTCTCGCCGCGCTCGCGGGCCTCGGCGGCGCGGGCGTTGTAGCCGTCGATATTGCGGACGCCGAGCCGCGACATCTTGTGATAGCGGTCCTCCATCTCGCGGACCGCCCATTTGAGCGCCAGCACCGCCTTCTTGGGATCGGTGACGACCGGGGTCAGAAGATGCGGGATACCGTCATAGACGGAGAGTTCGAGCATCTTGGGATCGACCATGATCAGCCGGCATTCCTCTGGCGTCAGCCGGTAGAGCAGCGACAGGATCATGGTGTTGATCGCCACCGACTTGCCCGAGCCGGTCGTACCGGCGACGAGCAGGTGCGGCATCTTGGCGAGTTCGGCGATGACCGGCTCGCCGCCGATCGTCTTGCCGAGGCAGAGCGGCAGCTTGTAGCCGGTCTTGGAGAAATCCTGGGTGTCGATCAGCTCGCCGAAATAGACCGTCTCGCGGGTGGCGTTCGGCAGTTCGATGCCGATGACGTTGCGGCCGGGCACCACGGCGACGCGGGCCGAGAGCGCCGACATCGAGCGGGCGATATCGTCGGCGAGACCGATGACGCGGGAGGACTTCACACCGGGCGCGGGCTCGAATTCGTAGAGCGTGACGACCGGCCCGGGACGGACATGGATGATCTCGCCGCGAATGCCGAAATCCTCGAGCACGCTTTCGAGCAGGCCGGCATTCCGTTCGAGCTGTTCCTGCGTCATCACGAAGCCGGTCGAAGCCGGAGGGTCCTGTAGCAATTCGCGCGGCGGGAACTCATAGGCGCCGTCGCCGGCACGCGCCCTTGCGACCGGCTCGATGCGGAACGGCTGGGAGACGGCGACAGCGGCTCTTGGCGCGGGCGCGGCGGCGGGCTGCTGTTCCGGCACCGGTTCCGCCACCGCGGCGAGGGCCGAGGGCATGGACGCGGCTGCCACCGGGGGGATTTCGACAGCCGCCGGGGTCGCCGCCGCCGCTGTCCTTGCTCCCCGGCTCCAGGGCCAGCCGGCTTCGGCCGGCATAACCGGGGATGGAGGCGCAACGAGCGGCGCGGGGGCCATGACGGGCGCGGGCGGCATGGGCTGGCGAACCTCGACGGGCGATACGGCATGCGGCGCGCGGATCGCGACCGAACGGTAGAGATCGGTGACCGGCGCCGGGACGGGATTTTCCCGCCGGATCGCAACGGCGACGGGTTCGGCCTGCGGCGGCGCGCTCTCCGGCTCGGCTCGCGGCATCTCCGCGACGGGAATGCAATCGAGCGCTTCCCAGAAGGCAAAATCCGACAATTCGGCGAAAACCGTCGCGGCCCGCATCGGAGATGGCGGCGCATCGGCCGGCATGGCGGCAACGGGACCGGCGGATGCAACCGGCTCACCGGCCGCATTGTCGTTCACCGGCTCATCGGCCGGCGGGACGGCGGAAACGGGGACGCTGCCTCCGCCTTGCAGGATCATCATGGTGGAGAGCATCTCGCGCAGTTCGGCGACCGAGGGGGCGGAATCGGCCGGCAGGTCGACGGCTTCCATATGGGCCGCCTGTTCCGGATGCAGATCGCGGTCCGGCGTGCGCGTGAAGCGGACATTGGGCGCGAGAAAGAAATGCCGCTCCCAGGAGGGTTGGTCGGCGGCGGCCGTCTCGGACAGGAGGCGCATGCGGCGCAAGGCGACGCCCTCCCGCGCCCGATGGTCGTCCGGACCATCAGCCTCGTCATGATCGTGGAAGGAAGCAGGCGGAAAATTCGTTCTGGGGATACGCATGGAACCTGCACGCAAGAAGGAGAAATTCACCCCCCCATCGATAGGAAATGAAGGTTAAGAATATCTTGTCCGGGTGGCGATAATTTTACCGGCCTGGGAGGACGGATACAAGGATAACTATTTAAAAACATAGCCTTGCCAGAAATGAAGCAAATCCGGAACCGGCACGTTTCCTTATAAGGCCGACGGTTCGGCGCCGGTGCGGGCCGGGAAGCCCCCGAAGGCCGGAAAGACGGGCCGCGCCGTGGGAAAACCGGCTTGACGCAGTGCGGAAAAGGCAATTAAAGAACAATCGTTCGAATTCAAATTGACAAAGCGCATGGCCCGACTCCGCACCATAGACAGCGATGCCCTGCTCGACGCCGCCGAGCGGGTGGCGATTCGCGACGGCGCGGTCGGGCTGACCATCGACGCGGTGGCGCGCGAGGCGAAGATCAGCAAGTCGCGGGTGATCTACGACTACAAGTCCAAGAGCGGATTGCTTCAGGCGCTGGTCGAGCGCCGCCTCAGGCTCGAGGCAGGCAGGGTCGCCGCCGCCGTGTCGGCGGAGGGCGATTCGCCCAATCCGGAGCTCTGCGGCCGGATCGCGGCCGCCAAGGATATGCCCGACGACGACGACCGGGCGATCGCGCTCACCCTTTGCGCGGCGATGTCGAGCGAGGAGCCGATGCAGGCGATGATCCGCGATGTCGTCAGCAAGGATATCGAGGCGGTGACATCGCGCGCCCGGTGCGCGCCGCTGGCGGTCGTCGCCTATCTCGCGCTGCACGGCATGATGTCGCTGGAATATCTCGACATCCATCGCTGGTCCGACGGCGAACGGGGCGAGATTCTCGCGGAGATCCTGAAACTCTCCCATGCCGCGTCCGCCGCCGGCGGACGTGAGGACGCATAGGAAACCCGCAATGCGGGATGCTGCCGGAAACGGGTCGCCCCGCCCTATCGAATGCAATCAAAAGGCCGATGACATGACCTTCCTGACCAGACCGTTCCGCATTCTCGCCTTCGCGCTCGCCGCGCAGCTTCTCGCCGCGCCGGCCGGGGCGCAGGCGCCCGGCCAGATGCCGCCCACCGGGGTGAGCTTCGTCACGCTCAAGGCCCGCGACATTCCGCTGGTCAGCGATCTTCCGGGGCGCATCGCGCCGGTGCGGATCGCCGAGGTCCGCTCGCGGGTGACCGGCATCATCCAGAACCGGGTGTTCGAGCAGGGCAGTCTCGTCAAGGCCGGCGACGTGCTCTACAAGATCGATCCCAACCTGTTCCGGGTGCGGGTGGCGAGCGCGCGCGCCTCGTTGCAGCGCGCCCAGGCGACGGAGCTCAATGCCAGCCAGCAATTCGAACGCCAGAAGGTGCTGCGCCAGCGAAACGCATCGAGCGACGTCGAGTATGAAAGCGCGGCCGCCACGCTCGCCCAGACCCAGGCGGATGTCGCGCTGGCGCAGGCGGCGCTCGACGAAGCCGAGATCAATCTCGGCTATACCGAGGTCAAGGCCCCGATTTCCGGCGTCATCGGCGGCGCGCTGGTCACGGAAGGCGCGCTGGTCAATGCCGACAGCGGCAATCCGCTCGCCACGATCCAGCAGATCGATCCCGTCTATGCCGACTTCACCCAGCCCGCGGGCGATCTGCTCTCCATCCGGCGCGACATCGCCGCCGGGCGGCTGGCCGCGCCGCCATCGGGCGGCAGCGTGAAACTCGTCTTCGACGACGGCTCCGTCCACGAAAAGCCGGGCACCCTGCTCTTCTCCAGCGCGACGGTGGATTCCACCACCGGACAGGTCACGCTGCGAGCCGAATTTCCCAATCCCAACCGCGACCTGCTGCCCGGGCTCTATGTGCGGATCCGCATCGAACAGGCGATCCGCAAGAACGCGCTGACCGTGCCGCAGCGCGCCGTGCTGCGCGACGCCACGGGGGCCGCGACCGTCTTCGTCGTCGGCGCGGGCAACAAGGCCGAGGCGCGGGCGGTCACCCTCGGCCCCGCGCTCGAAGGCGACTGGCTCGTGATCGACGGGCTCAAGGACGGCGACAAGGCAGTGGTCGAAGGCGGCCAGAAGCTTCAGCCGGGAATGGAGGTCGCGCCCGAGGAATGGAAACCGGCCGCCGCGACCGACGCCGCCGCAACGCAACCCGCGAAGTAAGACATCATGGCGCAGTTCTTCATCAACCGGCCCATCCTCGCCTGGGTCATCGCGATCTTCATCTCCATCGCGGGCGCCATCGCGCTGCCCTTCATGCCGGTGGCGCAATATCCCAAGGTCGCCCCGCCGCAGCTGACGATCCATACGAGCTATCCCGGCGCTTCGCCGCAGGAGATCTATCAGGGCGTGACCCGGCAGATCGAAGATGAGCTCAACGGGGTCGACAATCTGAAATATTTCGAATCGACGTCGGACACGTCCGGCCTCGTGTCGATCACGGTGACCTTCGCCTCCGGCACCGATCTCAGCCAGGCGACGATCGACGTGCAGGATGCGATCGCGCGGGTCGAACCGCGCCTGCCGCAAAGCGTGAAGTCGCAGGGCATCAACGTCCAGCAGGCCGGCGCCGGCTTCCTGATGATCGTCTCGCTGACCTCGACGGACGGACGGCTCGACGATGTCGGCCTCGGCGACTATCTCAACCGCAACATTCTCGGCGAACTCCGCCGCATCGAGGGCGTCGGCCGCGTTCAGCTCTTCGCCTCGCAGCGCGCCATGCGCATCTGGCTCGACCCGGCCAAGATGCAGGGCTTCAACATGACGGTGGGCGACGTGAGCGCGGCGATCGCCGCCCAGAACGCGCAGGTTTCCGCCGGCCAGATCGGCGCCGAGCCCAATCCGATCGGGCAGGACCTGACCGCGACGGTGCTGGTGAAGGGACAACTGGCCGATCCGGCGGAATTCCGCAATATCGTGCTGCGCGCCAATCCCGACGGCTCGCTGGTGCGGCTCAAGGACGTGGCCCGCGTCGAGATCGGTTCGGAAAGCTACAATTTCTCGACCCGCCTCGACGGCAAGCCGAGCGCGGCGGCCGCCGTTCAGTTGTCCTCGACCGGCAATGCGGTGGCGACCTCGAGCGCGGTCAAGGCCAAGATGGAGGAACTGGCGAAGTTCTTCCCGGCCGGCATCGAATATAGCGTGCCCTACGATACCAGCCCCTTCGTCAACGCCTCGATCCAGAAGGTGTTCGAGACGCTGCTCGAAGCCGTCGTGCTGGTCTTCATCGTCATGCTGATCTTCCTGCAATCGTTCCGGTATACGATCATTCCGCTGCTCGTGGTGCCGGTCGCGCTGCTCGGAACGGTAGCGGTGATGCTGGTGACAGGCTTCTCGATCAATGTGCTCACCATGTTCGCCATGGTGCTGGCGATCGGCATCCTGGTGGACGATGCGATCGTGGTGGTCGAGAATGTCGAGCGGATCATGGCCGAAGAAGGCCTTCCGCCGAAGGAAGCGACCCGCAAGGCGATGCGGCAGATCACCGGCGCCATCCTCGGCATCACGCTCGTTCTCGCCTGCGTGTTCATCCCCATGGCCTTCTTCCCGGGCGGCACCGGCGTCATCTACCGCCAGTTCTCGCTGACCATGGTCGTGGCGATCCTGTTCTCCGCCTTCCTGGCGCTGTCGCTCACGCCGGCGCTCTGCGCCAGCTTCCTGAAGCCCATTCCCGCCAGCCATCATGAGAAGCGCGGCCTTTCGGGGCTCTTCAACCGCGGCTTCGGCAAGCTGACCAACGGTTATGCATGGACCGTGGGCGGCATCGCCCGCCGCGCCGGCCGGATCATGATCCTCTATCTCATCATCGCGGCGGGACTGGGCTATCTCTTCGTCCGGCTGCCGTCCGGCTTCGTGCCCAACGAGGACCAGGGCTTCCTGATCGTCGGCATCCAGGGCACGCCCGAGTCCTCCAGCAAGCGCACGAGCGAGACCATCAACAAGGTCGAGTCGATCTTCAAGACGGAGTCCGCGGTCGAGCACATGGTCGCGGTCCTCGGATTCGGTTTCTCCGGCGCCGGTCCGAACTCGGCCATCGCCTTCGTGACGCTCAAGGACTGGGAGGAGCGCGGGCCGGGCAATACGGTCCAGGACATCGCCAACCGGGTCAACATGCAGCTGTTCGGGCTCAAGGACGCCTTCGGCTTCGCGGTGTCGCCGCCGCCCATCGATGGTTTCGGCCTGTCGGATGGCTTCAACTTCCGCCTCCAGGACCGCAGCGGACTGGGGCAGGACGCACTCACGGCCGCCGGCAACGAGCTCCTCGCCAAGGCGGCGCAGAGCAAGGTCCTGGCCGGCCTGCGCATCGAGGGCCTGCCGGATGCGGCGCAGGTGCAGCTGACCATCGACCGCGAGAAGGCCAATGCCTTCGGCATCACCTTCGCCGACATCAACGCGGCGATCACGACCAATCTCGGCTCGGCCTATGTCAACGACTTCCCCAATGCCGGCCGCATGCAGCGGGTGATCCTGCAAGCGCAGGATCGGAGCCGTCTCCAGGCGGAGGACCTGCTGAAGCTCAACGTGCGCAACGCCTCGGGCAGCATGGTGCCCTTCTCCTCCTTCGCCAAGGTGGAGTGGACCAAGGGCGCGGCGCAGGTGGTCGGCTATAACGGCTATCCGTCGATCCGCATCACCGGCAGCGCCGCGCCGGGCGCGACGACCGGCGAGGCGATCGCGGAGATGGAGCGGCTCGCCGCCGAACTGCCCACGGGCTTCGGCTACGAATGGACCGGCCAGACGCTCGAGGAGATCACCTCCGGCAACCAGGCGCCGATCCTCTACGGCCTGTCGATCCTGTTCATCTTCCTGCTGCTGGCGGGCCTTTACGAAAGCTGGTCCATCCCCCTCTCGGTGATGCTCGTCGTGCCGCTGGGCGTGATCGGCGCCGTGCTGGCGGTCCTGCTGCGCGACATGTCCAACGACCTCTATTTCAAGGTCGGGATGATCGCGATCATCGGCCTCTCGGCCAAGAACGCGATCCTGATCGTGGAATTCGCCAAGGACTATTTCGCCGAGGGCAAGTCGCTGTCCGAGGCGGCGACCGAGGCGGCGCGCGTCCGCTTCCGGCCGATCATCATGACGTCGCTCGCCTTCACGCTCGGCGTCGTACCGCTCGCCATCGCGACCGGCCCGAGCGCGGCAAGCCAGAACGCGATCGGCACGGGCGTGCTGGGCGGCATGATCTCGGCGACGGTGCTCGCCGTGTTCTTCGTGCCCGCCTTCTTCGTCTTCGTGCTCTGGGCGCTCAGGACGAAGCGGCCGGAACACGGGCACCATGTGCTGCCCGACAAGCCGGCCGACGAAGCGGCCGGCCATGCCTAAACCGTCCCGAATGCAAGCGCCCCGTCCCGCGAGAGCGGACGGGGATCAATCCAGCGGCTTCGACGCCCAGTGGTCGAGCCGGCTGCCGCGCAGGTCGCGGATCGATCCAAGCTTCTCGGCATCGCAGACGGCCGACAGCCCGCGCAGGATGCGGGCGGGAAGGCCCGGCCCCTCATAGACCATGGACGAATAGAGCTGGACGAGATCGGCCCCGGCACGGATCTTCTCCGCCGCCGTCTCCGGCGAATGCACGCCGCCGACGCCGATGATCGGCAGGTTGCCGCCGAGCCGCCTGCGCATCTTGGCGAGCACGATCGTCGCCCGCTCAAAAAGCGGCTTGCCGGACATGCCGCCCGCCTCCTTCGCCTGCTCCCCATCGGTCAATCCGGCCCGGGAAAGCGTGGTATTGGAGACGATGAGGCCGTCGAGGGTCGAGGCGCGGATTTCATCCGCGACATCGTCGAGCCCCTCCTCCGTCAGGTCCGGCGCGATCTTGAGGAAGACCGGCGCCTTGCGGCCGATACGGATCGCCTCCTCGTCCCGGGCGGCAAGCACGGCTGCGAGCAGCGCTCTCAGGCTGTCGCGCGCCTGGAGATCGCGCAGGCCCGGCGTGTTGGGCGAGGATATGTTGGCGGTAAAATAGCCGGCGATGCCGGAAAAGGCCCGGATGCCGGCGACATAGTCGGCAATGCGGTCGGCGGCATCCTTGTTGGCTCCGATATTGACGCCGACGATTCCTCGCCGGCCATGCCGCGCCGTCAGCCGCCGAAGCGCTGACGCATGGCCCTCGCTGTTAAAGCCGAAGCGATTGACAACGGCCTCGTCCGCCGCCAGCCGGAAAAGACGCGGCCGGGGATTGCCCGGCTGGGGCCGCGGCGTCACCGTCCCGATCTCGACGAAGCCGAAGCCCAGGCCGAGGAGCGCATCGGGAACCTCGGCATTCTTGTCGTAGCCGGCAGCCAGACCGAGCGGATTGGGGACATGGAGGCCGGCGACATCGACGGCCAGACGCGGATCCGGCGCGAGACGGGCGCGCGGCGCGAGGCCCGCCTTCAACGCCCCGATCGAAAGACCATGCGCCGCCTCCGGATCGAGACGGAAGAGACCGGCCCGGACCAGCGGCCAGAGCGCATCCATCAGGCGATGCCCTCCGGGAAATCGTGATAACCGTCGGCGCGCATCGGAAGCGGCTTTTTCCAGATGACGGCATCGAGCGCGAGCCGCGCGTAGAGATGGGGAAAGAGATCGCCGCCGCGCGAGGGCTCGTATTTCAGGGCCCCGCCCAGCCTGCCGCCGTCCACCGCCACCAGAAGCAGATCGTCCTGCCCCTTGAAATAGAGTTCGGCCGTGCGCCTTGCCTGCATGCCTGTCGAAAAATGGATATAGCCGTCCGCCAGGTCGATCGGCGCCCCGCCGAAGACGCCGGTTTCCTCCGCCTGCCGCCACAGTTCGGCGGGAACGATCTTGTAGATGATATCCGTCATGGGCGATCCTCTCGTCAATCGGCGTCCTAACGCGTTTGGACGCCGATCGACAAGGGAAATTGTCATGGCGCCCCCCGTACCGCAGGCAATGCCCCACCGCTGGATTTTTCCCTTGCAACGACCTTTCTTTTCGTAAACGCTGAGTGGAAAAGAAGGGCGCCGCAGGGAGGAGCCTGGGGCGGACCGGGGGAGGAAATGACGTCTGACACGACCATCATCATCGCGGACGACCATCCGTTGTTTCGCGGTGCGCTGAGGCAGGCGATCGCGAGCCAGGACAAGGCGACGCGCATCGTCGAAGCCGCCGATTTCGACGAGGCGCGCCGGGCGGCATCCGAAAATGCCGATGCCGACCTCATGCTGCTCGACCTTTCCATGCCCGGCACGTCGGGCCTCACGGGCCTCATGATGATGCGCGCCGAGCACCAGAATATCCCGGTCGCCGTCATCTCCGCCACCGACGACACACCGACGATCCGCCGCGCGCTCGAACTGGGCGCCTCGGCCTTCATTTCGAAATCGAGCGGCATAGACGAGATCCGCGAGGCCATCGATACGGTGCTGGCCGGCGGTTTCTGGACGCCGCCGGATTTCGACGCCGAACGCGAGAACGACCCGGAGATCGAGAATCTGATCGCGCGGCTCAAGACGCTGACGCCACAGCAGACACGCGTCCTGGGCATGATCGGCGAGGGATTGCTCAACAAGCAGATCGCCTACGAGCTCGGTGTCTCCGAGGCGACGATCAAGGCGCATGTCTCCGCGATCCTGCTCAAGCTCAATGTCGACAGCCGCACGCAGGCGGTCATTCAGCTCGGCAAGATCGGCACCGCGCCGGGCGCGGCGTGACGGCGCGGCGCAACAAGGATTTTATTCCTGAAACACTTTACGGCAGTTTGCGGAAGGGATAATATTCCGGCTTGATCTGGAACGGCTCCCCGGGGGGCCGATGACCGTATTTGCCGACGGACCTGCCATGTTCTCGCATGACAAAATATGGGACGCGATCGATCAGCTCGCGAGGCATCACGACCTGACGCCGTCGGGGCTGGCGCGCAAGGCGGGGCTCGATCCGACCTCCTTCAACAAGTCCAAGCGCAATTCGGCGGATGGGCGGCTGCGCTGGCCATCGACCGAGTCGATATACAAGATCCTGGAGGCGACGGGTTCGACCATCGAGGACTTCACGGGCTTCCTCGGCGGCCGGCGCAATGCCCTGCCGGACGGCAATTTTCCGCCCCAGGCATCCAGCATCCCGCTGCTCGGCTTCGCCCAGGCCGGCGCCGGCGGCTTTTTCGACGACGGCGGCTTCCCCGCCGGGCAGGGCTGGGACGTCGTCGACTTCCCGGTTTCGCCGGCGCAGAAGGCGGGATGCTACGCGCTCGAGGTGCAGGGCGACAGCATGCTGCCGCTCTATCGCGACGGCGACGTCCTGATCGTCGAGCCGGGCGCCCAGGTGCGCCGCGGCGACCGCGTGGTGGTCAAGACCCGCGACGGCGAGGTGATGGCCAAGCTGCTGGCCCGCCAGACCGCGCGCACGATCGAGCTTTCCTCGCTCAATCCCGACCATGCCGGCCGGACCCTCGACATGGCCGAGCTCGACTGGATCGCCCGTATCATCTGGGCGAGCCAGTAGTCATTGCAGTTCCAGCACCGGCTGCTTTTCCCGCGCCGGCTTGACGGTGGCGAGCACGATGCCGCCCGCCGCGATCAGCGCGGCACCTCCGGCCACCGCCCAGGTCGGCACCTCGCCGAAGAAGAAGAAGCCGATCAGCGAGGCGAAGATCAGCCAGCTGTAATCGACGGGGCCGACGATCGAGATATCCGCCATGCCATAGCCGCGGATGGTGCAATATTGCGCGAAGACGCCGACAGGCCCGAGCGCGAGATAGATGAGGATATCGGCGACGGGCAGCGGCTTCCACGCCATCCAGGCGGGAACGGCCAGCAGCAGGATACCGAAAAGACTGACATGGACGAGCAGGACCATGGGACGGTCATGGCCGGCGAGATGCTTGATCAGCGTGCCCTCGAAGGCAAAGAGCAGCGCGGCCGAAACGGCGAAGGACGCGGGCAGGAGATAGGCCATGTCGAACTGCCGGAAAGCGCCGCGCGAACCCAATATGACCACCGCGCCGGCGGCGCAGAACAGGATACCCCACCATTGGCGGCGGCCGATGCGCTCATGGAAGAAGGCCATGCCGAGGATCAGCACGAAGACAACATAGAGCAGGCTGAGCGCCGTGGCGTCCACGATCGGCATATCCGCCTGGGACTGGATGGCGAAGACGGAACCGGCCGTGCCGAGCGCGGCGCGCAGGAAATGCGTCCAGGGCCGGCGGCTCCGGTACCGGGAAATCGGCACTCCCCGCCAGAGGATGACGACAAGGAGCGCCGCCAGCCCGCCGATCATGCGGAGGAAATTGATCTGGACCACGGCCGCCGTCTCGCCCGCGAACTTGCCGGAGGCGAAGATCAGGGAGAATATTCCCGTCGACAGCAGCACCCAGCCGATCGCCTCGGCATTGGTCGTCCAGTTTCCGCGCATGGCAGGCTCCACAAGGCGGCACCCTGCGACGATGCCGTCGTGACTGCGCCGAAAACCGATTTCCCCGGGAATGCATCCGGAAATCAAACAAGTAATTTTTGACATCATATGATTTTTCCTGATGCCGACGGCTGCGGCACCCGCCTCCTTGATTTCCGCACGCCAGGATTCTAGACCTCGAATCTTTCGGAAGGACGCGGGCAGGACGATGGCAAGACAGGTGACGGTGCACGAGGCGCTGATCTATGTGATGGTGATGGTGGCGGCCGCCGACGGCAAGATGCCGGAGATCGAGCTCAAGCGCATCGGGCGGCTCGCCAGTTTCCTGCCGGTTTTCGAAGGCTTCGATCCGGAACGGATCATCGAGATCGCGCGCGACATCCAGGGTATCCTGTCCGGCCCGGAGGGCATGGACATCGCACTCGAGATCGTCAAGGACACGCTGCCGCATCGCCTCTACGACACCGCCTATTCGCTTGCCGTGGAAATCGCCACCGCCGACCTGCATCTCGACGCGACCGAGATCCGCTTCCTCCAGATGCTGCGCGCGCGGCTGGAACTGGACAAGCTGACGGCCGCCGCCATCGAGCGAAGCGCCATCGCCCGGTTCCGCCGCGCCGGCTGACGGCAACCCTCTTCCGAAAGCCGCGGAGTCACTTCACAGGCCCCGGGGAGGGCTTCCTCCCTTCGGGCTCACGGAAAATTAGTCCGCGCAGCACCGCTTTCCGGATGACATTGCCGAAAAGAGGACTATACCGGCAACGCTAGTTTAAACGCCCGTCCAAGTGTCGTCGTGCATCGATACGCGCCCCTCATCCTCGCGATCGCGCTCTTCATGGAGCAGATGGATTCGACCGTGATCGCCACGTCGCTGCCGGCCATCGCCGCCGATCTCGATGTCGGGCCGATCACGCTGAAGCTGGCCATGACATCCTATCTCGTGGCGCTCGGCATCTTCATTCCGCTTTCGGGCTGGGCAGCCGACAGGTTCGGCGCCAAGCGGGTGTTCATCTGCGCGATCGTCGTCTTCATGGCGGGTTCGCTCTTCTGCGCGATCGCCGACAGCGTGCCGACCTTCGTGCTGGCGCGCTTCCTCCAGGGCATGGGCGGCTCGATGACGGTGCCTGTCGGGCGGGCGATCCTGCTTCGCTCGACGCAGAAATCCGAGCTCGTCTCGGCCATGGCGATGTTCACCATTCCCGGCGTGATCGGCCCGCTGGTCGGGCCGCCGGTCGGCGGTTTCATCACCACCTATTTCCGCTGGGAGTGGATCTTCCTCATCAACCTGCCGATCGGCGTCGCCGGCATCGTTCTGTCCGCGATCTTCCTGCCGCATATCGAGAGCGACCCTCCTCCCCCCGTCGATGCCTGGGGCTTCGTGCTGAGCGGGATCGGCGCCGCCGGCCTGGTCTTCGGCCTTTCGGTGATCAGCCTGCCCGCGCTGCCGCCGCAAATCGGCGCCGTGGCGGCGGCGACCGGCGCGATCGCGCTCACGCTCTTCATCCGCCATGCCCGCCGCCATCCGCATCCGGTGCTGGAACTGCGGCTGTTCGGCATCGAGACATTCCGGAGTTGCGTCACCTCGGGCACTGTCTTCCGCATCGCCATGGGCGCCATTCCTTTCCTGCTGCCGTTGATGCTTCAGCTCGGCTTCGGACTGACGGCCTTCCAGTCGGGCACGATCACCTTCATCGCCGCCGCCGGCGCGCTGTTCACCAAGGCGGTCGCCCGCCATGTCTTCGCCCGCTTCGGTTTCCGGCGAACGCTGCTCGCCGCCGCCTCGCTTTCGGCGGCCGGCAGTGCCGCCAACGCCTTCTTCTATCCCGAGACGCCGCATATCGTCATGATCGCCATCCTGTTCATGACCGGCTTCGTCCGCTCCTTCTTCTTCACCGGCATCAATGTACTGGGCTTCGCCGATATCGAGCGGCACCAGACGGGTCAGGCGACCGCGCTCAACGCCACGATCCAGCAGATCACCGGCGCGCTCGGCGTGGCCTTCGCCGGCATCGTCCTCGAACTCCATGCCCTCGTCACCGGGCAGGGCCTGGCGCTGGCCGGCTTCCACATGGCCTTCATCTGCGTTGCGGTGCTGAACCTGCTCGCCGCCATCCCCATCTGGCGTCTGCCGGCAGGCGCCGGCAGCGCGGTTTCGGGCCATCGCGTCACGGCCATGCAAGACCTGTCGGGCAAGGCTTAGGACGATTCCGCCTGCTCGCAGACGGCCGAGAGCTTGTTGCCGTCGGGATCGCGCACATAGGCGCCGTAGAAATTCTCATGGAACGGGCGAATTCCGGGCGGGCCCTCGTCGATTCCGCCATAGAGCATGGCGGCCGCATGGAACGCGTCGACCGCCTTCCGGCGCTCGGCGAGGAAAGCGGTCATGCAGCCGTTTCCGATCGTCGCTTCCTGCTTGTCGAACGGATAGACCACCCAGAAACGGCACCGGACATCGTCGGGCGCCGCATAGCCGGCCTCGTCGTGCTTGCGGATCAGGCGACGGTAGCCGAGCGTCTTGAGCACGGGATCGTAGAACTCGATCGCCCGCTCGAGATTGTTGGTGCCCACCGTCACATAGAGCAGCATCGATCCCCGGCTCCGCTCCCCGGCGGCGGGCGATCACGCCCGCTCCGCCTCGGCCTCCTCGTCCGTCCCGCCTGGCTTGCGCCCCTTGAACCCCTTGGCGAGGATGAACATCTCCACCGACTCGGCGCGCGAGGCGGCGGGTTTTACATGCACGACCTGCCGGAAATTCTGCTTGAGCAGGTTCAAAAGCGCCCGCTCGGTGCCTCCCTGGAAGGTCTTGGCAAGAAAATGCCCGCCTTCGGCAAGAACATCAATCGCAAAATGCG
>JAGRLJ010000053.1:0-2111 GCA_020441805.1 Rhizobiaceae bacterium | reverse complement strand
GGCGCCGTATCGTCGAGAAAATCCATCTGGATGAAATGCACGCCGGGTACGGCATCCATTTCGAGGAAGTCGATCGCGGCGACCCGGATGGCATCGTTGGTGGAGTTGGTGACGCGGGCGGCGATCTGCGACCAGCCGCCCGGCGCCGCACCGAGATCGATGATCCGGCGCGCGCCCTTGAGAATGTGATGCTTTTCATCGATCTCCAGCAGTTTGTAGGCGGCGCGAGAGCGGTAGCCTTCGGCGCGCGAGCGCTGGACATAGGGATCGTTGATATGGCGCTGTAGCCAGCGGCGCGAGCTTTCCTTGAGCTTCTTCTTCCGGACCTGCTGGGTGAGGCCCTTGCGGCCGGCGCCGCGGCCCTGTTCGGGGGGCTTGGCCATCGTCACTTGCTCCTCTGGAACGGAGGCCGCGGACGCGACCGACGCCAGACGCCGTCGGCGGCCATCATTTCGGTGAGCAGGCCTTCGCGCAGGCCCCGGTCGGCAACCCGCATGCGGCTGGCGGGGAAGCGCCGGCGGATCGCTTCGAGAATCGCGCAGCCGGCAAGCACGAGGTCGGCGCGATCCGGACCGATGCAGGGATTGGCCGCGCGGGCTTCGAAATCGAGCGCGACGAGCCGGTCCTGCATGGCGGTCACCTCCTCGGCGCTCATCCAGAGCCCGTCGACCTGCCGCCGGTCATAGCGCGGCAGGTTGAGATAGACGCCGGCAAGCGTCGTGACCGTTCCCGACGTGCCGATCATGTGAAAGCCCGAATCGACGCCGTTCAGGTCCTCGGCGGGCGGCGCCTCGAAGTCCGCCAGCATGCCGCCGACCTCCCGCACCATGTCCTCGAAGATTTCCGGCGTCACATGCCGGCCGCCATGCCGCTCCGAAAGCGTCACGACGCCGACCGGCAGCGAGGTCCAGTGGGTGATATGGTTGGCAAGGCGCGGCGAGCGTTGGCCCTCGATGCGGAGCACGGCGATTTCCGAGGATCCACCGCCGATATCGAAAAGGACCGCCGAGCGCGCCTCGCGACCGATCAGCGAGGCGCAGCCCGAAACCGCAAGCCGCGCCTCGGTCTCGCGATTGATGATTTCGAGTTCGAGCCCGGTCTCGGCCGTGACCCGGCCGAGGAAATCCTCGCCATTGACGGCGGCGCGGCAGGCCTCGGTCGCGATCAGCCGCATGCGGCGGATATTCCGAGCCGCGATCTTGGCGGCGCAAACCCTCAGCGCCTCGACCGAGCGCTGCATGGCGCCATCCGACAGCCGGCCGCTCGCGCCCAGCCCCTCGCCGAGCCGGACGATGCGCGAAAAGGCATCGACGACCCGGAACTGGCCCGGTCGCGTCGGCTGGGCGACCAGCAGCCGGCAATTGTTGGTGCCAAGGTCGAGCGCGGCGTAGAGGCTATCCTGCTCGGGATGGAAATTCCGGTGATGCGGCTTGCCGTTGACCGGCCTTTCACTCGCCGCCGGAGGACGCGCCGGCTCGACGGCCGGAACCCGGATTTCATGCGTCGGCTCGGGATCCTGTGGCAGGGGCCGCGCCTGAAGACGCCGATGACCCTGGTCATGGCCGGAGCGCCCGCGTTCCTGCTTGTCGGTTTGCTGGATCACGCCCGGACGACGCGATCGCCGCCTGCGCTTGCGCGGCTGGTTTGCACGCGGGGCCTGCGGAGATGCAGGATGTTCCGGAACGGACCGCGCCGCAGGCGCTTCCGCTGCCACGGGGGCCGGCGGACGCGCGCCCTTCTTGCGCCTCCGCTTGCTCCGCCGGGACCGACCCGGCCCCTGCTTTTGTCCCGTATCCGGCGCACCCCCTTCATACGGCCTCTGGCCGGAATCGAGGTCGCTCACTTTTTATCCATTCGCGCCGCGCGAAGACCTTCCGGCCGCAGCAGGCGCCTGCTTGTTTTGACGTTGCCCGGACTGTAACAGCTTGCCGCCAAATCGCCAAACTCTTTTTGCCGGAACCACGGCGCCGCCAGAGCCGGCCTCCGCGCAAAAACCTCCATTTCCCCCTTGATCAGCGGGGGAAATATGATAGAACGCGCCACGAAACGTGATCGGGCACGCTTCCCGCAACGAAGCTTCCGCGCGTTCTACCAGAGCTGAGCCATTCAGC
>JAGRLJ010000387.1 GCA_020441805.1 Rhizobiaceae bacterium | reverse complement strand
ACCGCGCGCCGCTCGCCGGCCGCGATCCTCATCGAGATGTCGGAAAGGGCGGTCAGCGCGCCGAACTGCCGGCCGACATCGCTGAGCTCCAGCGCATAGGCGCCGGTTCCCTGAAGCCTGGCCGCGACATTGACCGACATTGACCGTCCCTCCCTTCCGTCGCCTCAGGGGCAGCTCGGATTTTCGCGGCTGACCGCGCCCAGCTTCACGAATTCGTCCTTCGGAATACCCAGGGTCTGGTTGACCTGCGGCACGACCTTGATCAGCTTGTTGACGAGCGTGCCGTCATCGGCCTCAGCCACTTCCGTGAGGAAGATGTCGGCGATGGCCTGGCGGTTCTCGTCGAGCGAGACCTTGCCGGTCGGCGTCTCGAAGGAGAGCTTGGCAAGCGCCTCGCGATATTTCGCGCCATCGTCGGAGAGATCGCCGCCGACTTCGTCGAGGGCGAGCAGCGCCGCCTTCATGTTGATGTAATAAGCATGCGCGAAGAGCGAGGGCGACGGGAAGGCGCCGGGCTGCTTCTTGTAGGCATCGACGAAGGCGAGCCAGGCGGCGCCGTCATAGGTGTCGGCCGTCGGGCCCGCCGCCGGCGTGCCGACCAGCACGTCACGCATCTTGCCCTTGGCGGTCAGCACCGTCTGGTCGACGGTGATCGAGCCGCCGATCAGCGGCGCCTGGCCGCCGGCATCGTTGTACTGCGACAGGAAGTTGACCGCGTCCGCGCCGCCGAGCGCGACATAGATGGCATCGACATCGTCGGGAATGGCGGCGATCACCGACGAATAGTCCTTGTTGCCGATCGGCACCCACGACTTGGACGGCACCTTGCCGCCGGCCTTGCAGAACTCGGCCATGAAGCCGAAGACCTGCGTATAGGGGAAGGAATAGTCTTCCGCCACGACGGCGACGGACTTGTAGCCCTTGTCGTTGAAGACATAGTTGCCGAGGCCCGTCATCCACTGGGCGCCGTCGGTCGAGAAGCGGAAGAAGTTCGGAGCCGGATCGCGCAGCGTGGTGTCCTGCGCGGCCGAAGCGCCGTTGAGGAAGGTCACGCCCGGCTGGGTCTTGGCATATTCCTTGACCGCGATGCCCTCGTCGCCCGAAAGCGGGCCGATCAGGATCTTCACGCCGTCCTGCTCCACCAGCTTGCGGGCGGCGCGCACGGCGCTGTCGGGCGAGGCGTCCGAGGAGCCCTTGATGATCTCGATATCCTTTCCGCCGGCCTTGGCGTTGAATTCGCTGACGGCGGTCATCGCGCCGCGCTCGGAATCCTCGCCCAGGACGGTGAAGGCGCCCTCGAATGTCGCCAGAAGGCCGACCTTGAGAGTTTCGGCATGGGCCACCGCGAATGCGGGGGCGGTCAGGCCGGTGGCCAGCGCCAGGGCCAGCAGGGTCCGTCTGTGGATGCTCATTTAATCCTCCCTTTGTTGAACGATTTTGCCGGGCTCTCCGCCTTTCGGAGCCCCCCAGCCATCCCGGTCGCCCCGCGGTCCGAACCGCTCCCAGAGACCGAGAATTCCATCCGGCGACGCAAACACGATCGCCAGGAAAACGAGACCGATCAGCGTGTTGAACCGTTCCGCGCCGACGATGTCGATCGCGAAGGTCTGCATCAGCACCACGATCAGGGCGCCCAGGAACGGGCCGATCGGATGCCTCAGCCCGCCGATAATGGCGATGACAAGGATATTGATCGCCGGGCCGACACCGATGGTGCCCGGCGAGATGCGGCCGTTGAACCAGACGAGCAGGACGCCGCCGGCGCCAGCGATGATGCCGGCGATCCACCAGGCGAAGACCTTGTGGGCGGTCACGTCGAAGCCGATCGCCCGCATCCGGCGCGGATTGTCGCGGATCGCCTGAAGCGACAGCCCGAAGGTCGAGCGCCGGCCGTAAAGCACGGCGGCATAGGCGACGACGGCATTGGCGAGGCACAGATAGTAGAACGGCACGGGATTTCGCCAGTAGACGCCGAAGACCTCCGGCGGCTTGAGGCCGTTATAGCCGGGAAAGCCGTTGAACAGCGTGTAGTTCTGCTGGGCGAAGTAGAAGCAGGCCGTGGCGATCGCCAGCGTGATCATGATCGTATAGATGCCGGCGGTCCGTACCGAGATCCAGCCGATCAGCGCCGACACGATCGAGGCGACGAGGATGGCGACCGGGACATGGAGCCACCAGGGCCAGCCGAAACCGTGGACGCCCGAATTGTTGACGCCGAGGATCGCCACCGCATAGCCGGCGACACCGGCGACCGTGATCTGCGCCAGCGAGACCATGCCGCCATAGCCCGCCAGCAGCATCAGCGAGAGCGCGACCAGCCCGAGCGTCATGGAATAGCCGCCGATCTGGGTCAGGAAGAAATCCGATGCGAAAGCCGGATAGACGAGAAGGAAGATCGCCAGCAGGACATGGCCGATGCCGATCCGCTCGAGCCAGTTGGCGGGCCTGTTCGCGGTCAATGCTGCGCCGAGGCTCGTCCCGGTCATGACGATCTCCCCATCAGGCCCTGCGGACGAACGGCAAGCGTCACCACCATGATGACGAAGGTGAGCACGACGCCATAGGTGGGGAAATAGACGAGGCCGATCTGCTCGGCGAGACCGATGATCAGCGCGCCGAGCGCAGCACCCGTGATCGAGCCCATGCCGCCGACGATGACGACGACGAGCGAGGCGAGCAGGTAGCGCACGTCCTCGCCCGGAGCGACCGACAGCGCCGATCCGCCGACCACGCCCGCGAGCCCGGCGAGCCCCGCGCCGAGCGCGAAGACGACGGCGAACACGGCATGGACATTGACCCCCGAGGCCGACAGCATGTCGCGGTCGTCGACGCCGGCGCGAATCATCGCGCCGATCTTCGTGCGGTTGATGAGGAACCAGAGCCCGACGCCGATCGCCACCGCCGACAGCAGCACGACGATGCGATAGAGCGGATAGACGAGATAGACCGCCGCGCCATTGCCCCGGATCGCCGTGACCACTGGCAGCTTGACGGCGCCGCTCAGCCAGTCGGGCGTGATGATCTGGTAGGTGGTGCCGCCCCAGGTCGCCAGCATGAGATCCGCCGCCACGACGGAAATACCGATCGTCACCAGCGTCTGGCGCAGGTCGTCGCCCTCGAGCCGCCGAAAGACGAGGATCTGCATGAGCAGGCCCACGACCGCGAGCACGAGGAAGCCGGCCGCCACGCCGAGAAGCCAGTAGCCGGTGCGGGTCGCGACCTCATATCCGATATAGGCGCCCAGGAGATAGAGCGAGCCATGGGCGAGATTGACGTTGCGCATCAGGCCGAAGACCAGCGTAAAGCCGCTCGCCACCAGGAAATAGAGCCCGGCCAGGGTCAGGCCGTTGAGGATGGCGCTGAGGAAGGCCTTCTTGGAGACGAGAATCGCGTTCAACCAGTCCGGCCATTGCGCGAAGACCATCCACAGGAATATCGCGGCCACGACGAGCGCGAACAGCGACCATGCCATCCGCTTCGACATGCCGCCGCCCGATGGCAGCACCCGCTTGTTTTCCGCTCCCCCCGCCATGGCGCGATCAGGCGATCAGCCGGCGGCGGGCATCGTTGACCCGCGGCGCCCGGTGGAACTTGCCGTCCTTCATGATGGCGAGGATACGCTCCTTCTTCTGGAGAATGCGGACATCCGACAGCGGGTCGCCGTCGACCAGCAGCAGGTCGGCCAGCCAGCCCTCCTTGATCATGCCGAGTTCGTCGCCCATATCCATGATCTGGCCACCATATTTCGTCGCCGCCTGGATCGCCTCCATGGGCGAGAAGCCCAGCATCTCCACGAAGGTCTGGATGTCGCGGGCATTGGTGCCCTGCGGCGTCCAGGCGAAACCGTAGTCGCCGCCGATCAGGATGCGGATGCCCCGGCGATGCATCTTCTTCATCGTATCGACACACATTTCGAGCTCGCGCTCATAGAGCATGGCGAGCGACGAGCCGGGCTTGATGCCATAGGCTTCCGCCTCGCGGGCGGTGTTGATCAGCCAGGCGATGCCCGGCGCCACGAAATGCTTGTCCTTGTTGGCTTCCAGGAGGTCCAGCGCTTCCTCGTCGCAGAAGGAGGCGTGATAGATGTTGCGGATGCCGTGCCTCACGCACTGCTTGACCGAATTGGCCGAGCGGGCATGGGCGGAAAGCACCTTGTTGCGGCATCTGGCCTCCTTCGCGGCCATCGCGACTTCCTCTTCCGACATCGGCGTTTCCTCGGCGCCCATGCCGGTGATCTCCTCGCCCGAAAGGTTGAGCTTGATCGAGTCCACGCCATATTTGATCAGCGTGCGCACGACGCGGCGAACCTCTTCCGGCCCCGAGACGACGATGCCGAGATTGAGCCCTTCATGCGGAATGTGCGACGGCGCGGAATCGCCGAGCCCGCCCACGGTGGTGATCTCCGGCCCCGCCGCGAGATAGCGCGGGCCGGGATAGCGGCCTTCGTTGATGAAGCGCTTGGCCACCACGTCGAGGCGCGGCTTGGCGGCCGCGGCGCCGCGGCCGGCGGTGAAACCCGCATCGAGCACGAGCTTGGCCATTTCCATGGTGACGAGCATGTGCTCCTCGGGCTCCATCAACTGGATGGGCTCGATACCCGGCGCATTGTTCCAGGAAAGATGCAGATGGGCGTCGATCATGCCCGGCATCAGCGTCGCGCCCATGCCGTCGATCACGGTCGCGCCCGAGGACGTCATCGGCGCCGAAAAGCGCGCCGCGCCGCGCGTGATCTGCTTGATGCGATTTCCCTGGACGAGGACCTCGCCCGAATAGGGCATTTCGCCGGTTGCATCGAGAATGCGGACATTGGTGAAGAGAACGGAGCCGTTGCCGTTCCACCCGCTGTCGTAATCGGCCATCTTTTCCTCCCGTGACCGCCAGCGCCCTCCCGGGCACGGCGCAAGAATTCTTCAGTTGCTCGTCATCCGCCGATGAATTCGGAAACCAGCCGGCGGCATTCCGCCGGCTTTTCGATCGGGGTCCAGTGACCGCAGCGCGGCAGGACGACCGCCCTGCCCTTCGGCACCTCGCCCGCAAGCTGGTATGCGACGGTCGGCGGACCCACGCCGTCCTCCTCGCCGGTCACCACCAGAACAGGCATCCTGAGCGCGGCGGCATCGGCGCGGCGGGCGTCGGCCAGCGCCTCGCAGGACCGGGCGAAACCTTCCGCGTCCTGCCGCATATGGCTCTCGCGCACGAAGGCGACCGCCGCTGGATCGGCATCGGTCGCGCCCGCCGCCAGCCCCGCCCGGGACACCTGGTTGGCCACGACATCCATGCCCCGCTCCCGCGCCAGCATCGCGCGCGCCCGGAGTCGCTCGCGCGCGGTATCCGCCGGTTCGATGATCGGCCCGAACAATGTCAGCGTCCGAGCCAATTGCGGCCGGGCCTGCGCGACATGCTGGGCGATGAGCGAACCGAAGGAATGGCCGACGAGATCGGCACTTTCGATGCCGAGCTCCGCGCTTGCCCGGATCACCGCCTCCGCCAGCATCCGCACGTCGATCCTGCCATGCGGCGTCGGGGACCGCCCGGCGCCGGGCAGGTCGGGACGGACGATGCGCCGGCCGCCGAGCGCCCCGACCAGCGGCTCGAACGAATTCGATGTCGCGCCGAGGCCATGGATCAGGATGATGGCCGGCCCCTCGCCCTGCTGCTCGATCGCCATGCCGGCCGTGACGGTCGTGGTCATGGCCGACGCTCCACGAGCCGGTTCTCCAGCGCGCCGATGCCGCCGATCTCGACCCGCACGAGATCGCCGCCGCGCAGATATTTCGGCGGGGAGAAACCGATACCGACACCGGCGGGCGTGCCGGTGGCGATGACATCGCCCGGCATGAGGGTGATGCCGGCGGAAAGGGTGGCGATGATCGTCGGCACGTCGAAGATCAGGTCACGGGTATTGGCGTCCTGGCGAAGCTCGCCATTGACGAAGCATCGCACCGCCGTATCGCCGAGATCGATGTCGTCGGCCGTCACCGCGAACGGTCCCATCGGACAGAACGTATCCTGCGACTTGCCGATCAGCCACTGGCTGTATCGTCCCTGGAGGTCGCGCGCGGTCACGTCGTTGACGATCGTATAGCCCCAGACATGCGCCATCGCATCCGCCGGCTGGATATTCCGACCGCCGCGGCCGATGATCACGGCAAGTTCCGCTTCATA
>JAGRLJ010000386.1 GCA_020441805.1 Rhizobiaceae bacterium | reverse complement strand
CCCATTGGGAGGCCGTTGCGGGTCCTCTCCTTGGCCTGCTTGACGCCGATCGAGACCAGGACCACCTCGTCCGCCTTGCCCGCTTCCTTCAGCCGGATCGCCTCTTCGGCGGCGATCTCGTCGAACGGGTTCATCGACATCTTCACATTCTGAAGCTCGACCCCCGAACCATCCGACTTCACACGGATCTTCACATTGTAGTCGACAACTCGCTTGACGGTTACGAGGATTTTCATCGAGGTCCTTCCCTAAAAGAGTCTGCCGGGAAAATGCGACAAGCACGCCTTTTCCTGATTGTCTGTTGGCGGCATGCGCATGCGCCAATTTCGCCATCGGCGGGTGATTTTCCGGCCTTTGGCGGCGTCGCAACCGGAATATAGAGCGCATCCGGCAAGGTCAACATTGCCCGCCACGGCTTCAATCGATTTTAACGACCCCAATGGGGCGTCGTTTTTTGTGGTTCCTCTCCGGCGGGCGGGGGTGTCGCCTGGTGCTCGACGGCGCGGGGCGAAACGATGGTGCGGTCGAAGAGCGGCACGCCCCGGCGCTTGAGGATCGGGGTCAGCACGAGCCCCGCCACGATACCGCCGGCATGCGCCGCCCAGGAGATCTTTCCCTCGCCGTCGACAGCCAGCATGACGAACTGTTGCAGGATCCACAGGATCAGCGGCACGAAGGCGGGCACGGGAACCGGGATCTTCCAGAGCAGGAGAACCCAGATCCGGACCCTGGGATGGAGCAGGAAATAGGAGGCGACGACGCCCGATATGGCGCCCGAGGCGCCGATCAGCGGGCCGGTCGAATGCGGATCGAGAAAGCCGTGGAGCCAGGCCGCCGCGATAGCGCAGGCGAGATAGAAGATCAGGAACCTGACATGGCCCATCGCATCCTCGACATTGTCGCCGAAGACCCAGAGAAACAGCATGTTGCCCGCGAGGTGCCAGAAATCGCCATGCAGGAAGGCATAGGTGATGTAGGTCCAGTCCTCGGGAACGATATAGAGCGACGGGTCGAGCACCCGGCCGTCGAAGATCAGCGCCGGGATATAGCCCAGCCCCATCGCCGCGCGGCCGGAGAAATCGTCCGTCGCCGCAAATCCGGTGATCAGCCAGACCGCGACATTGAGCGCGATCAGCGACAGCGTGACATATTGGAGCCGGATATGCTTCAGCGCATTCACGTCATAGAGCGGCACGAACATATGCGCTGGATCTCCCCTGGCCCGGCATGGATATTGTTACCGCCGACACGGTGCCGCCGGCAAGGGGTGCCCCGATTTTGCGCGCCGGCGGGGAGGATGGGCCGTTTCGACCGTGCGCTGCCGCCTGCGGGATGGCGCGCGGCGCGGTCGCCTCAGCCGCATGCCTCCGGACCGTTTACCCCCAGGCACTGTTCGAGCGCGAGCGAATTGATCGGCATGTCCCGCGGCGCGGACCGGGCGGGCTCGACCGTCCGGGTCGCGCAGCCGGCCAGGAGCAGGCCGCTGGCGAGGATTGTCAACGCCGATGTCCGACCGCGCTTCCCGAGCCTGATGCCCATCCGCCGGATCATGCCTGCCGGGCGGCCGCCCCCGTCAGTTCCTGGCCGAGATCGGCGATGCGGCTGACGGCCTCGCGCAGCGTGTCGTCGGGCACCGTCAGCGACAGCCGGATGAAATTCCGTGCTTCCTCGCCGAAGGAGGCGCCGGGCATGACGGCGACATGCTTCTCGCCCAGCAGCTTGCGTGCGAAATCCTCGCTTTCGAGGCCGGTGGCGCCGACATCGAGCAGGATGAACATGCCGCCTTCCGGCATCAGCGGCCGGATGGTGTTCGATCCGGCAAGCGTCTCGGCGGCGATATTGGCGCGGCGGCTGTAGCTCTCGCGCATGCGCCGCGCCGTGTCGAAGGGCTGCGACACCGCCATCGCCGTCATGTCGGCGATAAAGGGCTGGCCGCCGAACAGCATGGTCTCGGAGATCGGCAGCAGCCGCTCGCAGAATTCCGCCGGGCCGGCCGCCCAGCCGGAGCGGAAGCCCGGCGCGGCATGCGATTTCGAGATCGAGGAGACGGCGACGGTGCGCTCGGCGAATTCGGGGAAATCGAACGGCGAGAAGAACGCCGCGCCGAAGGTCAGTTCCTCGTAGACCTCGTCGCTCATGATCCAGAGGTCATGCCTGCGGCAGACCTCGCCGATGGCGAAGACCTCGTCGCGGGTCAGCACCGCGCCTGACGGATTGTGCGGATTGTTGAGCAGCAGGACGCGGCTTTTCGGCGTGATCGCCGCCTCCACATCCTCGGCCTTCATGTGGAAGCGGTTCTCGGCGCGAAGCGGCACCGTCCTGATCGCGGCGCCCGACGAGGCGATGACGCCCTCATAGGTGGCGTAAAGCGGATCGCCCACCAGCACCTCGTCGCCAGCCTCCGCGAGGCCGAGCAGCACGGCGAAGAGAGCGGTCTGGGTGCCGGGAAAGCAGAGGATGTTCTCCTCGGTCACGTCGGCCCGGCGCTTCCGGTATTTCTCGACCAGCGCCGCGACCACGGCCGGTTCGCCGCGGCCGTCGGAATATTTGGTGCGCCCGGCATACATGGCGCGGGCCGCCTCGTCGAGCAGCGCCCGGTCCGGCGGCATGTCCGGCTCGCCGATCGTCAGTTCGATCACCGGCACGCCGGCCGCGATCATCGCCCGCGCCTGAAGATGAAGTGCCCATTTGCCGGAACCGAGGCCGGCCAGTCTGTCGGTGATGGAAGCGTAGCGCATGGCGGTTCCTTTCCGGGTTATTTCTCTGCCAGGGTGATGCCGAGCAGCCGCTCGACCGAGGACAGCGCGATATGGGCAAGCTCGCCCTCGCCGAACATGTCGGCGGCGATCGATCCTTCGAGCCACAATCCGTCCATCAGCCCGTTGATGGCGATGGCGAGATAGCGCAGTTCGCCCGGCGCGAGGTTGCGGCCGTTCTCCGCGAGCGCCGCTTCGATATGCCCTCCCAGCCGGTCGCGGAAGGAGAGATAGCCCTCGCGGTGGATCGCGGCCAGCGCCGGATCGACCGGGATCTGCGAGATGAAGATGGCCCACAGCGACAGGTTGCGCGGATTGACGATCGGCGGCTTGAAATTGGAGAGCACGAAGACCCTGAGCCGGCCGACCGCATCGCTGCCCGCCGCCGCGGCGGCCTCGTCGGCGGTCTCGAACATGGTCGTCACCACGGAGCGGTAGGCCGCCTGGAACATCAGTTCCTTGGAAGTGAAATAGTGCCGGATCAGGCCCGGCGTCACCCCGGCGCGCTCGGCGATCTCGCGCACCGTCGCGCCCTTGAGGCCCGATTCGGCGATCGCGTCGAGCGTCGCGGCGATCAGATCGTTGCGACGGGTCTCCTCGCTTTCGTGGTGGAAGGACCGCCGCGCCATGGTCAGGCCACCCGAAGCACCGGCCGGGTGAGGCAGGTCGGCCCGCCTTCGCAGGCGATGCAGAGCGCATCGGCCTCGAAGGTCCTCACCTCGCAGCCCTCGGCCTCCATCGCCGCCTTCGTCTTCGGGAAGCCGGCGATCATGATGACCTTCTTCGGCGATGTCGGCAGCACGTTGAGGTTGAGTCCGTTCGAGGCGGCGAATTCCTCCGGCGGCGCGACGATCATGCGGATGCCGCGTTCCTTGAGCAGGAGGTAGAAGCTCGCGGGCAGGAGCGGCGCATGAACGAGCGCGAGGTCGTCGGCGAGCGGCGAGATCACGCTCATCAGGTGGAGGCAGGCCGCCTCGCCGTCCCAGAGCGGCAGGTCGAAACCGATGACGGTGACGCCGAGCGGGCGGAGGATCTCCTGCACCTGGTCGATGCCGGCCTGGTTGGAACGGATGCCGCGGCCGATGACGAGCGTCTTCGCATCGAGCCAGACGCAATCGCCGCTCTCGACGGTGCCGGGAGCCTGGAGCCGGCCGAGAACGGGAATGCCGGCGCGGCGATAGGCCGCCTCGTGCAGGTCGCCCTCGCCGAGGCGGAGCGTCTTGCCCATGCGCAGGATCACCGCGCCCCGATCGGTGACGAAGGAGGGATCCTGGGTGAACATGGCGTCGGCCAGGCCGTCGCCCGTATCCTCCATCCAGAGGATCTCCGCGCCCGATTCCTCGACCAGCGTGGCGAGGGCCGCATATTGCTCCACGGCCTTGCCGGCGTCGAAGGTCGGGCCGTAGTGCCAGGTGGCGGGATCCGCGGCGAGAAGGCTCGGACCGGGCCGCCGCATCATCACGCGGGCGAGCCGGGCGCACATCGCCTGAGATCCGTAAGCAGTCATCCGTCAACTCCATGGATTTCACCGGACCGCGGAGGCGCGGCATGCCGGAATTATGAGATTGCCTGATTATACACTTGAATAATTTAAGAACAAGTGATTTACTGCTTTTCAACAGGCGGAAGAGAGCCAGCAACTTCCGTCATAACAATAAGAGACTGGGGAACACGAAACGCGGACGCTCGTAGGGTCCGGCATTGGCGGTATATATGAATGAGTCGGCAGAAGCGATTCAAGTCGTTGACCTGCATAAGAAATTCGGTCCACTCGAGGTTCTGAAGGGCGTTTCGCTCACCGCGCGGCAGGGCGATGTCATTGCCATTATCGGCGGATCCGGCTCGGGCAAGTCCACCTTCCTGCGCTGCATCAACATGCTGGAACTGCCGAGCGCCGGCAGCATCACCATCCATGGCGAGACGATCGCGATGAAGGCGGACGGCCATGGCGGGTTGATGCCGGCCAACCGCAAGCAGGTGCAACGCATCCGCTCGCAGCTCGCGATGGTGTTCCAGAGCTTCAATCTCTGGCAGCATATGACGGTGCTCCAGAACGTCATCGAGGCGCCGATTCATGTCCTCGGCGTGGCGAAGGACGAAGCGGTGGCGCGCGCCGAGACCATCCTCAAGCGCGTCGGGCTCTATGAGAAGCGCGATGTCTATCCGGGCTTCATGTCCGGCGGCCAGCAGCAGCGCGCGGCCATTGCCAGGGCCTTGGCTGTCGATCCGCTCGCCATGCTGTTCGACGAGCCGACCTCGGCGCTCGATCCCGAGCTGGTGGGTGAGGTGCTTGCCGTCATCGGCGATCTCGCCAAGGAGCAGCGGACCATGGTTCTCGTCACCCACGAGATGAAATTCGCCCGTAACGTGGCGAGCCATGTCGTCTATCTCCGGCAGGGCGTCGTCGAGGAACAGGGGCCGCCCGAGCAACTGTTCGACAACCCGCAGTCCGAGCATCTCAAGCGGTTCATCAGCTCGATCCACTGACCGCGGACCAAAAGCAAAGCAAAACTGGGAGAACAGACAGAATGAAAAACGGTTTGAAAGTCGCGGCCCTCGCTCTGGCGATCGGTCTTACCGGCGCAGCCTCGGCGATGGCCGAACAGGTGAAGGTCGGCTTTGCCGCCGAGCCCTATCCGCCTTTCACCTCGCTCGATTCCTCCGGCAAGTGGGTCGGCTGGGAAGTCGAGTTCGCCGACGCCGTCTGCAAGGAAGCCAAGCTCGATTGCGTGATCACGCCCGTCTCCTGGGACGGCATCATCCCCGCGCTGACCTCCAAGAAGATCGATATGATCGTCGGCTCGATGTCGATCACCGAGGAGCGCCTCAAGACCATCGATTTCTCCGACAAATATTACAATACGCCGACCGGCATCATCGGACAGAAGGACGAGAAGTTCGACGCGACCCCGGCCAGCCTCGCCGGCAAGATCATCGGCGTGCAGGTCTCCACGGTCCATGCCGATTACGCCAAGAAGCATTTCACCGAAGCGGCTGAAATCAAGGAATACCAGACACAGGACGAAGCCAACCAGGACCTCGCCGCCGGCCGCATCGACGCCATCCAGGCCGACGCGATCGCGCTTGACGCGTTCCTCAAGTCCGAGGCCGGCGCCTGCTGCGAGCACAAGGGCAATGTCGAGGACGACCCGGCGATTCTCGGCCTCGGTGTTGGCATCGGCGTCCGCAAGGAAGACGGCGCGCTCAAGGAAAAGCTGAACGCCGCCATCAAGGCGATCCGCGCCAACGGCACCTACGACACCTTCTCGAAGAAATATTTCGATTTCGACATCTACGGCGACTGATCGCGCCGACCGTCCGGCGCGCGGCCGTCGTCGCGCGCCGCTCCCGACCACCTTCTGAGCGGACGACAAGATGGATGCACTGCTGATCTCTCTTGGTCTGGATGTCCTGACCTTCGAGCCTCCGGGTTGGGGGGCGGTGCTTCTGGCGGGCTTCATCAATTCGGTCTATATCGCCGTCGGCGCTTATGTGCTCGGCATGATCATCGGCATAGGCGGCGCCTGCGGCAAGCTCTATGGCGGCCTCGTCACCCGCGACCTGCTCGAAGTCTATACGACCATCGTGCGCGCCGTGCCCGAACTGGTCCTGATCCTGATCCTCTATTATGCCGGCACCGACGGCATCAACCGGCTGCTGGCGCTGGGCGGTTACGGCCCCATCGACATTAACGGCCTCGTGGCCGGCATCGTCGTGCTCGGCTTCGTGCTCGGCGCCTATCTCACCGAGGTCATCCGAGGCGCGATCAAGGCCGTACCGCCGGGCGAGGTCGAGGCGGGACGCGCCTACGGCATGGATCCTTTCAAGATCTTCCGCCGCATCATTTTCCCGGCCATGCTGCCGCATGCGCTGCCGGGGCTGGGCAATTACTGGCTGACCACCACCAAGGACACGGCGCTTCTCGCGGTCGTGGGCTTCACCGAGCTCACGCTCGCCACGCGCCAGGCGGCCGGTTCCACCAAGCATTACATGACCTTCTTCCTTGCCGCCGGCGTGATCTATCTCGCACTCTCGATCGTTTCCGGCATCATCATCAAGCTGATCGAGCAGCGTTATCGCCGCGGCATGGTGGGGCACGCCTGATGAGCGACACGACGACATCGAATCCGCCGAAAACCGGCTCGTCCGAGAAGAAGGCCAGCTGGTTCCTGCCGCACCGCATCGCCTTGATGGCGATCTTCGCAATCATCGTCGTGATGGTGGCGACACTGATGCGCTGGGACTGGGTGCCGCAATATTCCGGCATGCTCGTCGCCGGCATCGGGCGCACGCTGCTCTTGCTCTTCTCGAGCGTCCTCGTCGGCTTCGTCTTCGCGGTGCTGCTGGGCGTGGCGCAGGTCACAGGCCCGAAGCCGCTCGGCTGGCTCGCCGCCGGCTTCTGCGGCATCATCCGCGGCACGCCGCTGCTGCTGCAACTGTGGCTGCTCTATTACGGGCTGGGCTCGATCCTCGCCGCCAATCCGCAGTTCCGCAAGGAATATCCGGAAATCTTCTACTATGTCCGGCAGGCATGGCCCTATGGCTTCCTCGCGCTTACCCTCTCCTTCGCCGCCTATGAGGGCGAGGTGATGCGCGGCGCGTTCAAGGGCGTGCCGCGCGGCGAACTCGAAGCCGCCAAGGCTTACGGCATGGGCCGCTGGACCATGTTCCGCCGCATCTGGCTGCCTCGCGCCGTCCATCGCGCGCTGCCGACGCTGACGGGCGACGCCGTGCTACAGTTGAAATCGACACCGCTGGTGGCGACGATCACCGTGGTCGATGCCTATGGCGTGATCTCGAAGGTGCGGCAGGCGACCTATCTGACCTACGAGCCGCTGCTGCTGCTGGCGCTGATCTACATGATCCTCACGGGGATCATGGTGGTGGCGTTCCGGTACCTGGAGAATATGGTGCCGACGAAGCGGTAAGGCATTTTCAAATCGCTTGGCATGGCGAAGACCCCGCCCCGCAAGGGGAGGGGGTTTGGTTACCGGGCCTCATGGCAGCCCCATCGTCGTTCCCGGCGTTCTTCCGGGAACGGCATGCGCGCCGCAGGCCGTCCCTTCCCTTGCGTGGGGGAGAAGAAACCGGTTGAAATGTCTCAAGCCTTGGTCGCGTCCGGCATCGGCTTCAGCACGCTCATCAATGCGCCATAGGGCATGAGCAGGATGAGTGCGAACAGCATCTTCACCGACAGGTCGCCGAGCGCCCAGGAGATCCAGCGCGGCGCTTCATAGGCGATCACGCCGAGGATCGGCGCGGTGGCGGTCGCGAAATCGTCGTTCGGGCCGAAGACCGAGAAGGCCGGTGCGAAGGCAAAGGAGAAGAACAGCACGGTATCGAGGATCGAGCCGAGCATCGATCCCGCGAGCGGCGCGTGCCACCAGCTCTGCCGGCGCAGGCGGTTGAATGCCGATATGTCGAGGAGCTGGCCGAGCAGGAAGGCCGAGCCGGACGCGATCGCGATGCGCGGCTGCGACAGGTACCAGGAAAGTGCGACGCCGACGACGAAGCCGGCGGCCACGACCAGCCGCGCATGGCGCGGGCCGTATTGCCGGTTGGTGAGATCGGTCACCAGGAAGGCGAAGGGATAGGTGAAGGCGCCCCAGGTGAGCAGGTCGGCGAGATCGATCGCGCCGAGCATGGCCTGCACCGGGAACTGGACGAGGAAATTCGAGGCGACGACGACCAGCGTCATCAGGATCACATAGACGGGCGTATAGCGTTGGGTCAGCATTTTTTTATCCTGGGTGATGCCACCAGTTGACGGGATGGGAAGGAGCCGGCCGCATGCCGGCTCTCGATAAACGACAAAAGGCCTGACCGGTCTCCCGTCAAGCCTTCATCGAAACCGGACGGCCTGGATCAGGCGGCGAGCTTCTTGGCGATCTGGCGCTTCAGGAGGCGCGCGCGGATCGAAAGCTCACGGTCGTCGGCCTTGGCGAGGAAGG
>JAGRLJ010000052.1:11151-11893 GCA_020441805.1 Rhizobiaceae bacterium | reverse complement strand
AGAGGACGATGAGGAAGACGATCAGGATCTGTCCCCAAAGGATTTTGGTCGCGGACATAGCTATGTTCCTTGTCTGTTGAGGTTAGAGGCCGAGCCCGCGCTTGCGGCCGAAATCCCAATCGACGCCGCCGCCGTCGCGGGCGACACCGGAGACGTGGCGGCCGAGCTGCTTGTCGAGGGATGGCGACCAGGGCACGAGCTGGAAGCCGAGGCCGTCGTCGATCATGGCGAAGCGGCCGGAGGCGAGCGTCAGACGCTGGCGATAGGTGCCGGCGACATATTCCCCGCTCTCGGCCGGTTTGAACGGCTGGCCGGTCTCCTTCGCGAGCTGGCCCGCCACGGCATCGACTTCGCGGCGGCGGAGCGTGTCGATCAGGTTGCGGTTGAAGATGACGCGGCGGCCCTGCTGTTCGGCGAGACCTTCGCCAACCAGATGCTCCGCGCGTTGCCGCATCGCGTCCCGCACTTCGGCGCCGAAACCGCCGTCCGACATGGCGACGGGTTCGCGGGCGATGGATTGCCGGTCGAGCCAGGTCGCGCCGGTGGCGCTCACCTGATGCTGGAGATCGAGGTCGGAGCGGACGGCGAGCGCGACACGGCGATCGCCTTTCGCGTCCTCGTAGGCGCGCAGCTCGACGATCGATCCCGGCGGGCTGTCGCCGGTGGCGTCGAGATGCGGCAGCCTGATGTGATGGGTGCGGCCGTCCACGCCGTCGACCACGGCGTAGGCCGTTCCCTTCAG
>JAGRLJ010000052.1:10908-11054 GCA_020441805.1 Rhizobiaceae bacterium | reverse complement strand
CGGTGCATCCGCTTGATGATGTCGCCGCGCTCGCCGAGTTCGCGAAGCGTGGATTCGGCCTCCGCCTTGATGAACCATTGCTGGTGTCCGACCTGTCCGGCCAGCCCCCGGATTTCGAGGGTGCGCAGCCTGCCGACCTTCAGCGC
>JAGRLJ010000052.1:6230-10820 GCA_020441805.1 Rhizobiaceae bacterium | reverse complement strand
GTCGAGCTGCGTCCAGCGTTCGGCCTCGACCTGCCGCTCCAGATTGCGGTTGATCTCCAGATCGGTGCGCTGGCCAAGCTCCTGGGTGACGAGATCCTGGGCGCGGGCGCGCATTCCCTCCTTGATGTAGTCGCGGGAGATCACGAGGTCCTGGCCGTCGTCGGTGCGTCCGCGCAGGATGATATGGATGTGGGGGTTGTCGGTGTTCCAGTGATCGACGCCGACCCAATCGAGCTTCGTGCCGAGATCCTTTTCCATCTGCCCCATCAGCTCGCGGGCGTGGTCCTTGAGGTCGGCCATATCCACGGCGTCCTCGGGCGAGACGATGAAGCGAAAATGATGCCTGTCGCCCTCGCAGCGCGCCGCGAAGTCGCGGGCATCCACGTTGTCGGTTTCGGGGCCGAACAGCCGCGCCTTCTCCCCGTCTCGGGTCACGCCGTCGCGGCGCAGATAGGTCAGATGCGCAGCCAGCGGCGCTGCGCGCGCACTATGGCGCACCACACGGGTCTTGATGACGACGATGCGCGAGCGGCCGGTCAGCAAGCGATTGGCCTGGATGCTGGCGCGCTGGCCGCGCCCGAAGCGCGAGCGGTTGCCTGTTGTGATCTTGCCGGAACGCGAGACGCGGCCCCCGGCCTTCTGCGCGGCGGCGAGCGCCTGCGCAATGAAAGGCCGAGCCTGCTGTGCGCGAGTCGAGCGGATGCGCCCAGGCCGGACGCGAATGTCGCTGTCATCGGCCATGGCGGAGCCCCGCACGGTGCAAAAGGCGCAGGAAAATCAGGAACGTGGGCGATAAGCGCACGGTGCGCGAAAGCGCGACACGGTGCGGAACGCGCCGAAAACCCAAGCAAAAACAACCGACCGACCGAAGCGCACCGTGCGCCTTTTTATCTCGCCATCGTCCGGTTGTTGTGTCTGCCTCTGCCCCTTGCCCCCTCGATGACACGCCGGGGCACGATAGCGCGCGAATGGCGGCCCGCGCGCTCATGGGCGATCTCCTGGGGCGGAACGTGCGACGACAAGGGGGGAGCGCGATGTCGCGGCGGGATCGGATGGGCTCGCCGTGACGGAGGATCGGCCGTCACCCGAACGCTCGCTGCCTGACTGCGGCGCTGCGGAGCGAGCGTCGGCGGAACGCGCGACGAAGATCGCCGCCTCGCGCCAGTCGGGCGGCGGATCGGCTCGCCGGACTGACGTTTCGGGCGCCGCCGCGCCGCCGAGAACCGGCACGAGCGCGGCGACATAGGCCCGTGTTTCGGGCGGCAACGCGCGGCCGGTCGAGCGATGGTCGTCATAGCGGCCGGGACCGGCGTTGTAGGCCGCGAGCATCGCACCGACATCGCCATAGCGATCCCACATTTCGCGCAGATAGGCCGCGCCCGCCATGATGTTGGCGCGCGGATCATAAGGGTCGCGGCCGAGACGGTAGCGGACGCGCAAGCCGGCCCATGTGTCAGGCATGACCTGCATCAGTCCCAATGCGCCCGCCGACGAGATGGCGCGCACGTCGCCCGCGCTCTCGGCGCGCAGCACCGCACGAATCCAGTGTTCGGGGATGCCGAACCGCTGCGCCGCCGCGGTGATGTGGGTGGCATAGGGATCGACGGCGGCCGGACGGGCGATGGGGGCGGATTGCGCATGAGCGGCGCCGGTCGCGCTCGCTGCGAGGATCAGGCCGGAAAGGAGAAAGAGAGCCATGCGCCGGGCGGCGTGATGCCGCCCGTGCGCACTCCGATGGCTCGTCGATGGACGGCGAGCGGGCATCGGTCAGTCCTTCTCGGCGCGGTCGCGCGGACGCGACCACTGCAGCGACCAGTCTTTTCCGGCATCGTCGTCGCGGAACAGGTTGGCGCGGATCGGCTGCGGGAATGTGGGATCGTCGATCAACAGGGCGACATATTCGCCGGCCTTCTCGCCGGTGCGCTTCCACCCCGCGCCGATCTCGGCGGTGGTCTCGTTGCTCATGGCATCGAAGACGTGAACGCGATAATCGGGCGCGTTTTCGGCGTCTGACGGCTCGGCCGGGACGATGATGATGTCCTGAACGAGCAGCAGCGTCAGAAGATTGCCGATGAAGCCGGTCTCTTCGCGTGTGAATGTACCAATCTGAGGCATGATTGCTTCCTTTGCGGTGGCGTTGGGAAAGCCGTCGGCGGGCACCGCTCCCGCCGATGGCCGGGCGTTCACCGGGTCGGAGCACGCCATTCAAAGCGGCCGGTGCCGTCTTCGTCGGTCCACAGCGGGACCGCGTGGCCGATGATCCGGTCGGTGGAGGTCAGGCCGAAGTAGCGACCGTCGAGGCTGTCGCGGACCTGCCAGTTCATGAGGAAGACTTCGCCGGTCTGGATGCGGCGGCAGCCCCGCCAGATCGGCAGATCGCGTCCGATGCGGTCGCGCTCCAGCGCCGCGCCCATCTCGATCCCGTCCACGGTGATCGTGCGGCCGGTGCGGCAGACGGTCTGCCCGGAAACGCCGAGAACGCGCTTGAGCAGCGGCACGCCCCTGGGCAGATAGCCGCGCTCGGCCATGAAAGCGGCGAGCGGTTCGGGTGCGTCGACCGCGACAAGATCGGTGACGTCGAACGGCCCGTCGAAGTCGATCGTGTAGAGGCCGACGGGCGCGCTCGCAGAGGCGTTCCACATGAGCTTGATCGGCATCGGCGTGAGCGCCGGATAGCCGACGCCCATCGTGGCGAGCGCCATGACGAGGACGAGGCCGGCGCGCGTCATGGCTGGACCTTCCTGCGCAGGAGGAAGGCGCGATGCTGTTCGAGTGTATAGGCGCGCGGCTGATGAGCGGCCGCCATCCGGTTGTGGACGTGCCGCCAGTGGTCTGGCGAAACCGCGTCCGCATCGATGCCGATCGCCTCGATCGCATCGACGTGGCGCAGCACGTCCTCGACCTTCGGCCAGCCCTCGAACTTCAGGAGGATTTCGCCGCCCGGCCGCACGAAGGGCAGCGTCTGGTATGGCTCGCCCAGTTCGACCGCGCGCACGATGTCGATGCGCGAGATGATCGTGCCGAAGTCGTTCGCCGCCCATCGCACGAAGGCGAAGACGGTGTTCGGCCGGAAAGAGAGAATGCGCTGTCGGCGGTCGATGATCTGTTCGTTCGCCGGCTGGCCGAACCTGATCCAGTATTCGATCTTCTTCTCGATCCACGTCAGTTCGACGCGGGTCATGCGATCATGGGAAAGCGCGGACGGCATCGGGCCGCCGCGCGCGCCGGGGGCCGCGGTGCCGGTCATGTGGGGTTTCCTGGTGTCGGGGGAAATTCGCGGGCGAGCAGCTCGCGCAGCATGTCGGCGACGGTGACGCCGCGCCGGAAGGCCGCGATCTTGATCCGGCCGCGCAGCTCGGCCGTCACGTCGATGGTGAGCCGCGCCGGGTAAGCGGTCGCCTCGGTTGCGCGCGGCGGGCTCTCGGCCGCCTTGATCCATTGCTCGGGATCGGCGGGGCGCTTGGCGAAACCGCGCTTTTCGACGCGGGCCGTCATGATGCGCCTCCGTCGTCGAAGGGCAAAAGCGAGGCGAGCCGTGAACGGGCGCGCTCGGCCATATCGGAATCGATCTCGCAGCCGATATAGCGGCGGCCGGACAGCCGGCAGGCTTCGCCGGCCGCGCCGGACCCTGCGAACCAGTCGCCGAGCAACCCGCCTTCCGGGCAGCTCGTGCGGATCAGGATTTCGAGCAGCGCGGATGGCTTTTCGGTCGGATGGATCGCGCGGCCGTGGCAATTGCGCAGGGTGATGACCGAACGCATGATGCGCGGCCCGCCGTCCTGGCTGACGTAGTGGCCGGCGTCGATCTGGCCGGTATGGGGAGGACGCTGCTTGCGGCGGACTGTCCGCGCCGTCGCATCGGGCGTGGTCTGGACGTCGTTGTAGATGTCGCGCCAAGCCGTGTCGGCCGGGTAGAACTGGACGGCCAGCTCATGCACGCGCTTGAAGCGATCGGCATGAAAGCTGGAGCCGTTCTGCTTTTCCCAGACGATCTCCTGGGCGATCCGCAAGCGCGCGGCCGCGAAACGGTCGGCGGTCGCCATGAAGCTGCGCAGCGAGCCGAAGACCCAGATCGAGCCGGTGGGCTTGAGGGCGGCGCGCGCCAGCGCCAGCCAGCCCTCGACGCGCCGATCCCAGGCGAGCGAGGTGTCGCCATAGGGCGGATCGGCGAGGATCATGTCGAACGGGCCGCGCGGCGGCATGAGTTCGCGACAGTCGCCGGCAAGGACGATCATGAACCGTCCCTCCCGATGCGCAGCCGCCTGATCTCGGATGCGACCGCAGCGATTTCGCGAGCTGCGGGGGAGCTACTGTCGATTTCCGAGGCCAGCCGCCCGGATTGCGCGGCGTCGGCGAAGACGATGCGCTGGCCGATGGTCGCGGCGAGCACCGGCGGATCGTGATCGGCCAGCGTCTCGGCCGTCTCGCGAGCGATGACGGTGCGTGCGGCGCAGCGATTGAGAACGAAGCGGGCGACGAGCTGCGGCCGGTAGATGCGCGCTTCCGACAGGAGCGAAAGCATCTCGGCCGAGGCCCAGCCGTCGAGCGGCGATGGCTGCACCGGGATCAGCACGAGGTCGGCGGCGAGCA
>JAGRLJ010000052.1:0-6097 GCA_020441805.1 Rhizobiaceae bacterium | reverse complement strand
GCGCTGCTCGGACCAGTCGAGCGCCGAGCCCTGCGGGTCCGCATCGATCAGCGTGACACGGCTGCCGCGCCCGGCGAGTTCACCGGCGAGATGGAGCGCGAGCGTCGTCTTCCCGACCCCGCCTTTCTGATTGAGGAGCGCGACGATCATCGGCGTTCCCCCGGTGGATCGAGGGGAAGCCGGGGCGGTTCGGGATCGTCGACCTGGGACGAGAGGATGTGGCCGGAAGCCCTTCGGGGGCCGGCCTGTGCGGTCGGGGCGCTCTTTCTCGCCGCTACGCTGAGGCTTCTGGCGGCGTCGCGGATGAGGTTTTCCACATCGCGCGCGCGCTCTTCAAGGTTAGACTCTTGGTTAGACTCTAAGTTAAGGGCGCGAATCCGCTTGCGATTCCCGGACGTTAAGGCCGGTTTGGGTTCCTGATAGCACGAGCCTCGGGTTCCCGATGGCACGATAGTCCGGGTTCCCGATAGCACGAGGCCGTCCACAGGTTTTCCATAGGCCGGGAGCGGCTCGAAAGCGAGAAGCGTGCGCCCGCCGATCTCCACCTCCAGCGACAGGAGGTAGCCGGGCAGCGACTGGCGCCGCACGATGTCGCGCAGCTCGAACGCAAAGCGTTTGAACGGCGACAGACTGCCGGACTTGATGTGGAGGTGGCGCAGATCGAAACGCCAGCCGTCGCGCTGGCGGCCGCCATGCTTGCGCACGATGCGGTAGAGCCAGCGGTCGAGGCCCCCGGTGAGATGGAAATAGGCCGGGTCGATGGTGAGGATGAGCGCGTCATCAAGGACGGCTTTGTAGAACCAGTCGGGGACGATCAGTTCGATGCCGTCCGGGCGCCCATGCCGATCGGTGCGTTCCTGCCATTCGTTGATCCATGAGAAACGGTGGCGGCGGCCTTCGGCTGGCTGACGGATCGACGTCGAGATGGTGGTCGATTGCAGCCGGTCCAGCGCCGCTTTGAGGCGCTGGTAGTCACGCTGCGACGTGCCGCGTCCGACATAGGTGAGGATTTCATAGGGCGTCGCGGCCATCAGCCTGGATGTGCGAAGGCCGTTGTCGCGGGCTTCGACGATCTGGCTGGCGGCCCAGATCAGGATGTCGGCGTCCCAGATCGTGGCCATGCCATGATCGGGAACGGCCTCGACGCGGATCGTGATGTCGCCGGCCGCAAAATCTATCGGGGCGACGCGATGGGATTTGGAGAGGGAGAAGAAAGGATAGGCCATGAGATCCTGCGCATCTCGTGGCGCGAAGTCGCCGGGGAGCGCGCGAAACAGATCGAGCTGCCCACGCTCCGAAGGGTCACGACGCCGCACCACCATGAAAGGGACCGGCCACGATCAGCGTGCGTATCGGCCGGCGCTCTGGCCGGTCGGCAGCGTCTGGCGCTTTGCGGGAAGGACGGAGCCGCGCGGATCGGAGGTCGAGGTGACGGCGCCGCGTTCGGCCCAGGTTTCGAGATCGTCGACGGCATAGACGACGCGCCCGCCGAGTTTGCGGTAGGCCGGGCCGGTGCCGTAGGTCCGGTGTTTTTCGAGGGTGCGGGCGGACAGGCTGAGAAATTCAGCGGCTTCCTTGGTCCGCAGGTAGCGTAGCGGGAGCGCGGCGGTATCGGGTCGCATGGGGCGGGCCTCCGTGGGGTTGCTGGGGGCCGCTGGCGATCAGCGGCTGACAGCGACCACGGTGGCGGAGAACCGTCGGCGAGGTGGATGGGGAACTTGAGGTGGCTAAAATCTCCACCCCGGATGCCATGGAGGCGCGACGACTAGAGGCGGCGGCGGTGGCGAAGGAGTTGCAGATAGCCGCCATCAATGAGGAAAAGTCCGCCTTCGACGAAGGCGATGACGGCATCGCGCAGCGGCGATGTCCTCCAGGGCTCGGTGTCGACGCGCGCCGCGCCGTAGATCGCGATGGCGATCTCGCGATAGGTCGCGCCGTTCATATGGCCGTCGGCGGCGCGCAGCTTGAGCCGGAAACGCCGCCGTTGCTCGGTGGTCATGCGCGTATCGCGCTGCGGCGGGCGGCCGACCCAGATGCGCGCCATTCGCGTCAGGGCGTCGATGCGGTCGAAGATGTCGGCATCGAACGAAACCAGCGCCGCGAGCTGGTCGTCTGGAACGGTGCCGGAAAGGAAAAGAACGCGGATGTCGTGTTCTGAGAAGGACGCATAGGCCCCTTCGGGGGCGTCACGCCCTTTGGCGAACAGGTCTGGAGATAGCACGGAGGCGGGAGGCAGAAACTCCGGTCGGCGCGTCAGCAGAAGAACGGCGCTATCGCATGAGGGCGACCACACGACATCCTGGTCAAGCGCGGAGAGGCCCGGCCTGGCGGCGAAATCGCAGCCCCCAGAGTTGTTCTGCATCTTTTGGAAGCGGTGCGGCTTGAGCGGCGGCGTTTGCAAGACCGCTGTAGAGTTCCTGATAAGGAACGAATCGGCGAAGACATTCCCAGGCGAGACCTTCGACCGGCAAGCTATCGAAATAGTCGTAACGGCTGTCGTCCCGCCAGTCGCTTGTATCTGGCCTCATAGCGTCAACTCCTCGCAAATTACGCGCACAAGTCGAACGCCCAGTTTTCTTATTTCCTCATAGTTGGTGGAAGGCCGGGAGAGGACATTGCCTGATGCCGAAAGGGCATCGCACGGACATCGGCAGATCAGTGGTGGGACTGGCGCAGAAGGTGCCGATAGCCGGTGTGCGTCATCCAGCGGGCGCGAGCGAGATGGCTGTCATGGATGCGTCGACAGCGTTCGGGGTCGTGTGCCGGATCGAGACCGAACAGAATCTGCACCGCCTCTGTCCAATCGGCGCCATCGGCATCCGCGTCCAGCAAGCGCGCGTAGAGCTTGACGTGCGCCTTGTCGTAGGCGGTGAGTTCCTGCCCTGCGGGTGCGGTATCGTCGAATGTCTCGATCATGGAGCAGGCTCGATTACTATGCGGCTGCTGCATCTAAACCAAGTTTGGTCCAAAATGGAGCGAAGGCAAGCGTCGGCGGCTTCTGCCCGCCGATCAGCGCGCGGCGTCGGATGAATTGGGCTTATTTCCGCGATCATCGACCAGCAACACTCCTTGCCCTTTGTCGGTGGACAGGAAGACGATGCCGGCAGCTTCCAAAGCTCTGCGCACCTCATCGCGCGTTGTCTCGTACACATCGAGTCCGTTTGCGGATTCGAGGCGTTTGAGCGCGGTCAGCGATATGCGGGCCCTGTCAGCGAGCGTCTCCTGTGTCCAACCCAGCAACGCGCGTGCGGCCCGTGATTGTCGGGCGGTGATCATACATGATCACCTCCCATTCAGACCTACGCGCACTCCAGAACTACGACCATTTTAGTCGCTCTTTCTTCCTTTTGCCAGCCCGAAGGTGCTGCGAGGATCCCGCGATGACGTGTTTCCGATGCAGCGATTCGCAGGGCCGGATGGCATCGGGAAGCCTGAGAGGCCGCTCCAGCCCCGCCGCGCGCCGGCGACCGCATTGGGCGGGCGGCGTCTGAAAAAGATGGAGGGGCGGATGATCCGCCCCGTTTCATCCGAAGGGATCGATCTCGGAGACGATGGTGTCATCGTCGCCGTCATATTCGGCGGCGGGCATCACGCTCATGGTGCCGTCGCCGGCGCGGAAGATGATGATGGCGACCATCAGGGTGGAGGCGAGACTGGCGGCATAGGCGTTGGCAGTTGCGAGGGTCATTGTCCGGCTCCCGATTTTGGCGGGGACCATTCCCCGCTCGACGGGCGCCCGAAGTGTTTTGGGCTCGGCCGGGGTCATCGCGCAGGCGAAGACGAAGCGACCGCACGCTTTGCGTAGCGGACCCCATGAGGGTTGACCCTGGAAGGCCGGGACCAGAACCAAGGTTAAGCCACAAGAGCGGGGTGGTTTCCGCATGCCGGGGCCGGTTGGTCCTGCATTGCCATTGCCGGTGCCGTCTTGGCTCTCGGCATGACGATCGCGATCGTCCGCCGCCGTTCGTGGCCTGCATGATGCCCGCCGCCGAATATGCGCCCGGCGCACGCCAGTCTGCTTCATCCCTTCGCGTGAAACGGCGCGCAGCGCCCAGGGCTGTCGTGCGCCGGTCACGGCGTTCTGGCGCGAACATGAGAAATCCCGGCGGCTTGCGCCGCCGGGTCTCCGGCCGTCCGGTCAGAACGGGATGTCGTCATCCATGTCGCGCTGGTCGCCGCTGCCGTTCTCGGTCTGCTTCGCCCGGCTCAGGAAATCGACGGTCTCGGCGATGATCTCGCAGCTCAAGTCCCACCTGGCCCGCTCGGCCGACGATGCGCGCAGTAGAGCTCGGTCCCGGCCGAAGGTCGGGAGACGCGACTCCCTGCGGAGGTGCTCCATTGCGGTTGACGATCATGTTCTCATGATGTTCTACGGCGCCTATGGGAAGCAAGCGTCTCGACACTGTCGCCGATCTGGTCCGGTATGGTCTCAATGCGCAGGTTGAATGCAGAAGGTGCCGCCGCGTCGTGATCATCCCGGCGTCCAGGTTGCGCGATCAATGCTTCGCCAAGTCGATCCCCATGAAGCTTGCGGTGGTCGCGCAGCATCTCAGGTGCAGCTGTGGTCACCGCGGCGCAAAGATCGATGCGACGGGGACAATGATCGACCGAGGGTCTTGAGGGGGTGCTTGGGAGAGTGACGTCGATGCCGCATGGCTGCGGCGGGCATAGCGGCAGGCGCGCGTCCACGTCAGGAATCTATTGATCCGCTTAACCCGGAGTCGAATTGCTGGATCAATGGACCGATCGCGTCCGGAACCGAGCTGGCTGTCGTCACCGTCGCTTCTATTGGGTAATTGTTGCCCGCCTGGTTGAGTGCGACCGCGTGGAATCGGTCTGCCATATGAATTGTGGCTGCAACCACGGCGAGACAGTTGGCGTGTGCTTCATCGCTCCGGCGGCGCTGCAATGTCGCGAGGTCACCGACCTTCAGGTCAACCGTCAGCATCGCATCAATCATCGCCACTTTACGCTCAATTTTCATGAAGGATCGCAGTTCGCTGCGATCGGTCTCGGCCGTCAGGACAATGGTTCCCTTGGGGCTCAGGTCGTCCGTGAGGCCGCTTCGTTTGGCGAAGGCGGGGTCGAGCGTATCGCCGCTCACATGGACCTTCAGCGTGCTGGATTGCCGTTCATACACCCGCAGTAGCCTCGCCAGCAGGTTGGACGTCGGTGAGGCAAAATCATGGGCGGCAATCCGCCCGGAGGGATGGAACTTCGCGATGAATCGGGCGTCAACCGGCTCTGGGACTCCGAATGCGGGAACTTCGATCGATGCGAGGTGCGGGACTTCGTGGGTTGTTTCAATTGCCGGATCATAATCAGGATGGGTCTTGAGGAACGGGGCGTTCAGGTCGATCCCGTTCTGAATGGTGTAGATCAGCTGACAAGGTGCCGGGATCGTGCTGAGGTTCCTGCCATTGATCATGGCTCCCTTCAGAATCGGCGCTCGTCGTGTGCCGAAGATGAGATGGTCCATCGCCTTGCCACTCTCGGCCATGTAGACGGGAGGCACATAGTTGGGCGCGAACTGTCGGACAAAGGCGAGGCATCCCCTGAGATATGCCTGAAGGTCGTTCGCGTAGGCAGGACCCCGCGAGGCTTCTATCTCGAGGTCGATGTCGCCAACGAGAGGATCGCCGCGCATGACGCTGCCGTAAAGGTAGACCCTGTTGATGCTGATCAGGCGATCGGGGTCGGCATTGATCGCCTCAAATCGCGCGAGCAACTGGTCGAGGACGGCGCGCGCCTTGGTCAACTCGGTTTTCACGACGCTGCGTGAATGGGCAACCGCCCTGCCTGTCGGGGTCAGTTCGGATCGCTCATCGTCGAGCAAACCAAGCAAGCTTGCGATTTCGAGGGCATGCGATCCGTGAATGAGGGTCGGAAAGACAGAACGAAGGCCGACAAAGGAGCCGGGATCACTCGTTCTGGAAAGAGATTTCAACCCTTCCTTGATGTTCGTGACAGGCACTCCCCCGATGGCGAACTTCCGAGGGAAGGTAATCGACATGTGGCGGCTCCTCCTGGTTGCAGTCTTACTATGGCGTTTGTCGTCGTCGGTCAGGATGGTTTTTTGGCCGATCAGGCCGGCGAG
>JAGRLJ010000385.1 GCA_020441805.1 Rhizobiaceae bacterium | reverse complement strand
CGGATGCACGGCTTCCAGCTCTGGGCCAACCTGCCCTCGTCGCTGAAGATGACCGCGCCGCGCTATCAGGACGTCAAGGCGGCCGACATTCCGGTCGTGGTCGACGACGACGGCACGGCGGCGCGCATCATCACCGGCGAGTTCTGGGGCCGGACAGGCCCGGTCGACGGCATCGCCGCCGATCCGGTCTATCTCGACATCTCGGTGCCGCCCGGCAAGCGGAAGACGTTCAAGGTCGATACCTATCGCAAGGCCTTCGCCTATATCTTCGCCGGCTCGGGCACGTTCCGCGATGCCTCCAACCCGCTCGGCGTGCGCGTCGAGAAGGAGTTCCAGGGCGAGGAGCTCAATATCCGCGACATGTCCGGCAACCGGACGCTGGTCGTCTTCGACACCGGCGACGAGGTGACGGTGCAGGCGGGCGACGAGGGCATCCGCTTCCTGCTCGTCTCGGGCAAGCCGATCGAGGAGCCGGTCGCCTGGCATGGGCCGATCGTGATGAACACGCGCGAGGAGCTGATGCAGGCGATGCGCGAGCTTCAGAACGGCACCTTCATCCAGGCCGCTCATTGAGCACGGCCCTCACCCGATCGGGTGAGGGCGTCACTCCCGCCCTTGCATCAGGCGCCTTTTTCCTGTCCATTCGCAGGCGAAAAAGAGGGAGCCTCTTCGGATGCAGTTCAGGAATGCGATGCGGTTTGCATCACTGGTGACTGGCTTCAACGTCCTCGTGCTTGCGAGCATCGCAGTGATCGGGCTGGTCAATCCGCTGATGATGCTTCCCGTGGGTTCGGTGGCCAACGACGCCGCCTTCACCTTCGCGATCTATGCGGCCGCCCGCAGCATTCCGCTCGCCATCTTCGTGCTCGTGTCGGTCTTCATGCGGTTCGGCCGCATGCTGACGGTCCTGGGCTTCCTGGCCGGGATCATCCAGTTCTCCGATATGTGGGTCGGAATCTATGAAGGGGACCTCGGCAAGACCATCGGTCCTTTCGCGCTCGGTTGCCTGCAACTCTATGCCGTCTGGGTGTTACAGCACGCCAAGCGGTGAACGACGGGCCTTCTCTCCCACGCGCGATCCGCTGGAGTGGCCGATATTTCAGGGGGCAATGCATGTACAGGCTTTATGGATCGCTCGGTTCGGGCAGCGCCGCGGTCGAGGCGGCGCTGGCCGAAACCGGTGCGTCCTACGAGGTGGCCGTCATCGATACGAAGGAGGACGCCCATCTCAGCGAGACCTTCCGGCGCATCAATCCGCGGCAGCAGGTTCCGGCGCTGCAATTGCCCGACGGCTCGGTGATGACGGAGGGATCGGCCATGCTGCTGCATCTCGCCGACGCCTTTCCGGAGGCGGATCTCGCCCCCAGGCCCGGCACGCCGGCACGCGCCCAGCACGACCGCTGGCTGATCTTCGCCGCCGTCAATATCTACGAGGGCGAGCTGCGTCATTTCTATCCCGACCGTTACGGCGAAAATGCCGCTTCGATCGCCGAGACCGCCGTCGCCTATATCGAGCGACACTACGGCATCCTCGAAGACGCGATCGCGGGACCGTTTTTCTTCGGCGACCGGATCAGCATGCTCGATCTCTATCTGTGGAACCTCGCGACCTGGATGGATCCGGAACGGCTGGCGGCGCGTTTCCCGAAGGTCCACGCCCTGATGACCGGGGTCCGGACCCGGCCGCTCGTCGCCCCGATCGACGCGGCGCATTCGGAATAGGAGCCGCCATGCATGGAGACTGAACCGGCGCTTCCCTTCCGCCGCCACCTGCGCTAGGCGTCGGGCATGTTCCAGATCACCGGGCCCGCGACGGCCGAGCAGATCATCAAGAAAAGCCGCTTCATCGCGACCGCGATCCCCATCGCGAGCGAGGAGGAGGCGAAGGCGGCGCTCGCCGCCCGTGCCGACACCGGCGCCAACCACAATTGCTGGGCCTGGCGGATCGGCGCGGCCTATCGCTTTTCCGACGACGGCGAACCGGGCGGCACCGCCGGCAAGCCGATCCTCGCGGCCATCGACGGCCAGGCGATCGACAGGGTCCTGGTCGTCGTCACCCGCTGGTTCGGCGGCGTGCTGCTCGGCAGCGGCGGGCTGGTGCGCGCCTATGGCGGCACGGCGGCCGCCTGCCTCAAGGGCGCGGACCTGGAGGAGATGAAGCCGACCGTCTCCGGCTATATTCGTCTCGAATTCGCCGATCTGGCCCTGGTCAGGGCCCGGCTCCAGGCCGTCAAGGATCTCGGCATTCTCGGCGAAGCTTTTACCGCGACCGGCGCCGACATCACGCTGCGGATTCCGCAAGCGGAGGCGGGCACGGTCGAAAGGCTCGTCTCCGACCTGACCCGGGGCCGCAGCATGCTCTCGCTCGACGAGCCAGGCTGACAGTCAGGCGGCCTTCGCCACCTGGTATTCCTTGATCGCCACCATCCTGATCGCCGGATAACGCTCGGCCTCGTAGCGGAGCGAGAAGGAATCCTGGGCGAGGAAGACCGGATCGCCATCGAGATCGCGGGCGATGTCGCCGCGGCGGGCGGTGACGAATTTCTCGAGATCGAGCGGGTTTTCGGCCGAAATCCAGCGGCAGACCGAAAAGCGGCTGACCTCGAAACTCACCGGCAGGCCATATTCCGCCGAAAGCCGCTCCTTGAGCACATCGAGCTGGAGCGCGCCGACCACGCCGACGATGGCGGGCGAACCGTCCTCCGGCAGGAACAGCTGGACGACGCCCTCCTCGGCCATCTGCTGGAGCGCTTCCTTGAGCTTCTTGGCCTTCATCGCATCTTCGAGCCGCACGCGGCGCAGGATTTCCGGGGCGAAATTCGGCACGCCCTGGAAGACGAGCTGCTCGCCCTCGGTCAGCGTGTCGCCGATGCGGAGCGTGCCGTGGTTGGGGATGCCCACCACGTCGCCGGCATAGGCCGTGTCGGCCAACTGGCGCTGCGAGGCGAAGAAGAATTGCGGCGCGGTGAGGCCGAGCTGCTTGCCGGTGCGGGCGAGCCGCGCCTTCATGCCGCGTT
>JAGRLJ010000051.1:12764-31038 GCA_020441805.1 Rhizobiaceae bacterium | reverse complement strand
GATCTTCACCGTGCTGACCGCGCCGAGCGGCGAGGAGGGTACGGCGAATATCGATTTCGTCATCTTCCCGCCGCGCTGGATGGTGGCGGAACACACATTCCGGCCGCCCTGGTACCATCGCAACATCATGAGCGAATTCATGGGCCTGATCCACGGCCAGTACGACGCTAAAGAAAAGGGCTTCGTGCCCGGCGGCATGAGCCTGCACAACATGATGCTGCCGCACGGTCCCGACGCGACCGGCTTCGAAAAGGCGAGCAACGGGGAGCTCAGGCCGGTGAAGCTCGACAATACCATGGCCTTCATGTTCGAGACCCGCTTCCCGCAGCAGGTCACGGCCTATGCCGCCGAGCTCGAAACGCTTCAGGACGACTATCTCGAATGCTGGGACGGCCTCGAACGGAAGTTCGACGGCACGCCGGGAATAAAGTGAAGAAAAGCCAGAGAGGCATGAAGGGCATATGAAGCTTGCGACATTGAAGGACTCCACGCGTGACGGCCGCCTCGTCGTCGTCTCGCGCGATCTCACCCGTTGCTCCGAGGTCGGCCATATCGCCCGGACGATGCAAGCGGCTCTGGATGACTGGACGCATGTCGGCCCGCGTCTCGCGCTGGTCGCCGAGGGCCTGGAAACCGGTTCGCAGCCCTCGACCCGTTTCCATGAGCACGAAGCCGCCTCGCCCCTGCCGCGCGCCTACCAGTTCGCCGACGGCTCGGCCTATGTCAATCATGTGGAGCTGGTGCGCAAGTCGCGGAAGGCGGAGATCCCGGCGTCGCTCTGGACCGATCCCCTGATGTACCAGGGCGGCTCGGACGGCTTTCTCGGGCCGCGCGATCCGATCGTCATGGCGGACGAGGCGTGGGGTGTCGATCTCGAGGGCGAGATCGCCGTGATCGTCGATGACGTGCCGATGGGCGCATCGGCCGAGGAGGCACGCGCGGCGATCCGGCTGGTCATGCTGCTCAACGACGTGTCGCTGCGCGGGCTGACGGCCGGCGAGCTTGCCAAGGGCTTCGGCTTCTTCCAGTCCAAGCCGTCCTCCGCCTTCTCGCCGGTGGCGGTGACGCCGGACGAACTGGGCGAGGCGTGGAAGGAGGGCAAGCTCCATCTGCCGCTCCTGGTCGGCATCAACGGCAAGCCGTTCGGCAGGGCCGATGCCGGCCGGGACATGATCTTCGATTTCGGCCAGCTCGTCGCGCATGCCGCCCGGACCCGCAAGCTCGCGGCCGGTTCGATCGTCGGCTCGGGCACGGTTTCGAACAAGGGCGACGACGGTCCCGGCAGGCCGGTTTCCGAGGGCGGCGCCGGCTATTCCTGCATCGTCGAGCAGCGCATGGTCGAGATGCTCGCCGACGGCGCGGCGAGGACGCCGTTCCTGGCCTTCGGCGATGTCGTCCGCATCGAGATGAAGGACGGCCATGGCCATTCGATCTTCGGCGCCATCGAGCAGAAGGTCGAAAAATTCGAGGCGCGCTGATGACCGAGGCGGTGCTGCACGACTATTGGCGCTCGTCGGCCTGCTATCGTGTCCGGATCGCGCTCGGCCATCTCGGGATCGCCTATCGCAAGGTGCCGGTGGATCTGCTCAAGGGCGAGCAGCGGTCGGAGGACTACCGTGCGATCAATCCGCAGGGCCTGGTGCCGGCGCTCGAAATCGACGGACGGGTGATGACGCAGTCGCTCGCCATCGTCGAATATCTCGCCGAGACCCGGCCGGAAGCCGGTATTCTGCCAAGCGATCCGGCCGACCGGCAATATGTGAGGGCGATTGCCCATGCGATCGCGATGGATATCCACCCGATCTGCAACAGCCATGTCGTGGCGCATGTGATGGAACTGACCGGCGATCCCGGTGCGCGCGAGGCCTGGATGCGGCGTTTCATCGGCCAGGGCCTCGTCCATGTCGAGCGCATGCTGGCCGGCCGGGCCGGTCGCTTCGCCTTTGGCGACGATCCGACCATGGCCGACTTCTGCGTCGTGCCCCAGCTCTACAATGCCCGGCGATGGGGTGCGGATATCTCTGCCTGTCCGCAGCTTCTGGCGATCGACGCCGAATGCGCGCGGCTACCGGCTTTCCAGTCGGCGCTGCCACGGGAATAGGTTACGCGCCGAGATAGAGGCTGAGCGCCATATAGGCGAGGATCACGACGATGGAGATCGTCAGGGACGCGCCCCAGGGGCGCGGATTGGCGACGGGATAGGGATCCGGCATTTTCACCTCCTTCGCTTCTGTCGTCGGCGGATAACGACCCGGCGGCTGGATCGTTCCCAGCCCGGACGCGGAGCGGCGGCGTCAGAGGGGCGCGCGGGTCGTGTCGCGCAGGCCCGACCAGCGCACCACCAGCCGGGCCATGGCGGGGCCGGCCATCAGGATCAGCAGGAAGCGGGCCAGCTGCATCGCCATCACGAAGGGCACATCGACCTTCGACGAGGCCGAGATGATGGCGACGAGATCCGCCCCGCCCGGACTGGTGGCGAGATAGGCGGTGAGCGGATCGATGCCGGCGAAATGGACGAGCGCGGCGGCGAAGACGGCACAGATCAGGATCAGAGCGAAGATCGAGCCCAGGACGCGGGGCAAGGCGCGCAGCGCATGCATCAGGATATCCCGATTGAAGCGCGTGCCGATCATCCAGCCCAGCAGCGCATAGGACAGCGCCAGCAGCCAGGGCGGCAGCTCGATCGCCATGACGCCGGCGCTCTGCAATGCAATCCCCGTCGCCATTGGCAACAGGAAGATGCCGCCGGGCACCCTATATCGCCGGGTCATGGCGAAGCAGGCCGCGATCAGCGCCAGCGTGGCCGCGAAGGAAGGCCAGACGATCGGCGGAAACCAGTCGATCTCGACCGGGGCGGCGCCGGAATGTCCGGTCCAGATGCGGGCGACGAGCGAGGCCGTGGCCGATACGCAGACCACGCGCAGATACTGCATGAAGGCCACCAGCCGCATGTCCGCTCCGAAAGAGGCCGACATGATCGTCATGGCCGAGGCGGCGCCTGGAAATGAGCCCCAGATGGCGGTGGTGCCCGGCAGGACCTGTAGCTTCGCCAGCAGCCAGCCGAGCGAGCAGGCCGCGACGACCACCGAAACCACACCGGCGACGAAGATGGGCCAGTCGCGCGACAGTTCGCCAAGGATCGAAAGTGGGATCGATTGCGCGATCATGCAGCCGATGACGCCCTGCGCGAGATGCGCCAACGGCTCGGGAAGCGTCACCTGTCCGCCGCAAGCTGCCATCAGGATCGCCGCGATCATCGGTCCGAGGAGTACGGCGGCCGGGATTCGCGCCAATTCGAGAAGGACGGTGAAGACCGCCGAGAGTACCAGCAGCAGGCCCCAGCGCCGTGTCTGGCCAAAGGCTTTGCTAAGGGTCATGGCGCGCGGCGGGCACTGCGGGGAAAATGGCTGTCATGGCGGCCCCGGCTCCGGAGCGGCCCGGAGGTTGACATGGTCGGCGGTCCCAATAACCCGGCGCGCCGCCCACGGCAATGCCTATCTCAACCGCTCGATCAGGGCCATCGCCGCTGCCGGGTTGCGTTCCTTGTGGCCGCTGATGACATAGAGATAGACATCGCGCGGCGTCTTTGCCGCCGGATCGCCCGAGGCCCGGTCGAGGTCGCCGGGCGCGCCGCCCCCGGCATAGGCGCGGGCGCGTTCGGCCCAGACGTCGAGCTCGGCCTCCGAATAGCCCCTGTCATGCCTGTCGTCCGTTCCCATGATCCTGAGATAGACGAAGTCGGCCGTGGGATCGGCGATCTGGGGGAATTTCGAATCGCCGGCGGTGATCACCGCGACACCATGCCTGCGCGCCAGGGCGATGAAATCGGGTGCGGCGAAGCTCGCATGCCGGACCTCGACGGCATGCTTCAGGGGCCGCCCCTCGATGGAGGCCGGCAGGAAGCCGAGGAAGGATTCGAAATCCTCGGGCTCGAACTTCTTGGTCTCCATGAACTGCCAGTTGATCGGTCCGAGCTTGTCCTTGAGTTCGAGAAGGCCGCTCGACAGGAAGCGCTCGACCGATTCCCGGGATTGGGCGAGCTGTTTGCGGTTGGTGGCGAAACGCGGGCCCTTGAGCGCGAAGACGAAGCCCTCCGGCGTCTCGTCATGCCATCTGGCGAAGCTCTCGGGCTTCTGCGAGCCGTAATAGGTGCCATTGATCTCGATCGAGGTCAGCCTGCCTGAGGCATATTCCAGTTCGCGTTTCTGCGGCAACTTGTCGGGATAGAAGGTTCCGCGCCACGGCTCGAAGGTCCAGCCGCCGATCCCGACATGGATTTTGCCCTGCTTCGCCATGATGTCACCTCCATCTTGCCAGACCTTAATCCGGCATAACGCAGAGGCAACCCGAAACTGTCAGCGGCAAATGCAATTCGGCCGGCGGAGTGCCGCCGGCCGGGCGTTTTCGGAGGTCGGACGTGCCGGTGCTATTCGGCGTAGGAGAGGTAGAGCTTCTCGACGGCGCGCGACGTCTGTCCTTCTTCGTCGGGCCCGCGCTGGATGGCCCAGAGCGCCTCGGCGAGGGACGAGCTGAGCACCGTCTGGGCGCCGGTGATGGCATCCTCGCGACGGTTGATCACGGTCTCTTCGGGCTGTTCGGTTGTGGAGACGCGTCGGTCGTAGACGTAGGTCTTCGGCGCATTCTCGTAACTATGCAGGCTGGACGATATTTGCATGGTTCGGCCGATTTTGGAGTTGTTAAGAAAGAATTAACATCCGAAGCTTGCGCGAGGCTGCACAAATCGCGTCCTGGAAATTCGTGACATATCTCCGCGCGATCACCAATGGCGTGTTTTTTCGTTGCTGCCCTTGAAAGTACTAAAGAGGTGCTTTAATATTTTGATATGATGAAGCTCGGTCAGGATGCGATATTGCACTATCGGCTCGCGCCGTCGCCGGAGGCACGCGTGGCCATAGAGGACACGTTCGAGGCCTATCGCCGGATGTTCGACATCCTGCGGGAGCTCGCCTCCGACAAGGGCGGCGCCAATCTCGTCACGCTGCATGAACTGGCCTATGAGGCCGTGCGCGAGCGTACGGCGCTGCCGGCGCGGCTGGTGACGCTCGGCCTGCGCGATTTCGCGGCGCGCCGGGGCCGGCCGGGCATGCCGTCGCATCTGCCGCTCGACGACAAACTCTTCGCCATCAAGGGGCCGGCCGAGCTCACCCTGTCGACCGTGCATGGACGTGTCGCCATGCCCTATGACGTCGGCGGCTATTCCGCCGGCAGACTGAATATCTTCGCCGCCGAACTCGTCTCCGATCACGGGACCTATGAAGTCCGCGTCTCGGTCACGACCCACACCGATCGAACGGAGGACATGAACATGATGACGATGAACGAAGGCATCCTGTCGCGCATGGGCCGGCTGATCGCCGGTGCGGCCAATGCCGCCGTCGACCGACTCGAGGATGTGAACAAGATTTCCGTGGTCGAGCAGGCCCTGCGCGAGATCGACGCCGCCGCCGAGGAGGCCCGCGCCGATATCGGCCGTTCCAAGGCGGAGGAATATCGCATCGCCAGCCGAAGCGGCGCGCTGGCGGAGGACCTTGCCGCCATCGACGACAAGATCAGGACGGCGCTGTCCTCCGGCCGCGAGGACCTTGCCAAGGCCGGTGTCGCGCGCCAGATCGACCTCGAAGCCCAGATCGCCGCGCTCGACCGGGCGCTCTCGGACGTCCGGTCGCATATCGAGGAGGGTCATCAGGCGCTTCAGGCGGTGTTCGCCACCCGGCGGGAGGCCGAGGCGCGGCTCGCCGAACTGCGCAAGAGCGAGGCCGCCCATCCCGCCGAGGCGGCTTCCGCCCGGATGCGTGCCGGCAGCAATGCCGCGCGGGCCGCCGCCGCGGTCTCGCGCGTCACCGGCGTGCCGTCGGACATGTCCGACGCGGGCAGGGAACTCGACGAGCTCGACCGGCTGCATCGCGAAAAGGCGATCGAGGCGCGGCTGGCGCGCTTCAGGACGGATGGGGCCTGACCGCATGGGGCTTTTCCTCGCACCCGAATGCCTGCCCTTCGCCATCGGCGCCGTCATGCTGGCGGCGCTGACCTTCATCGAGATGATGTGCCTGCTGCTCGGCTTCTCGCTCGGCGAGATGATCGACAAGAGTCTCGGCGGCGACCATCACGGCGGCACCGGCATCTTTTCCTGGCTCAATGCCGGCGGCGTGCCGATCCTCGTTCTGCTGCTTCTCGCGCTCGGTATGTTCTCGATCTCGGGTTTCGTGATCCAGGCACTGGCCCATGCCTTCTGGAGCCTGCTGCCCGCGGCGCTCGCCTCGGTGGCGGCCTTCGTCGTCGCCATGCCGGCGGTGCGCCTGTCGAGCGGCCTCGTCGCCCGCATCGTGCCCCGTGACGAAACCTATGCCGTCGAGACCGCCGAATTCCTCGGCCGGAGCGCCCAGGTCACGGTCGGGCCGCTCGATCAGGGCCTGCCGGGCCGGGTCCGGCTCAAGGACCGGCATTCCAACTGGCATATATTGCGCGCCCGCGCCGCGCCCGGCGAAGGTCCGATCGCCATCGGCGCGACCGTGCTGCTGGTCGATGTCGCCGACACCGTCTTCCTCGCCATTCCCACCCCTCCGGACCTGTATGACGGGTCAACCTCCAAGGAGCTGTCATGATTTACGACCTTCTGCTTCCGGCCGTCATCGGCCTTGTCCTGATCTTCGGCATCGGTTTCGTGCTGGCCTCGCTTTATACGCGGTCGAGCCGCGACGAGGCCTATGTGCGCACCGGTCTCGGCGGCCAGAAGGTGGTGCTGGACGGCGGCTCGGTGGTGCTGCCGATTTTCCAGTCGATCGCGCGCGTCAATCTCAAGACGCTGAGGCTGGAGGTCCGGCGCGGCGAGGGCGACGCCCTGATCACCAAGGACCGGATGCGTGTCGATATCGGCGCGGAATTCTATGTCCGGGTGAAGCCGGATTCGTCCTCGATCGCGCTCGCGGCCCAGACGCTCGGCGACCGCACCAACGATGCCGAACAGCTCCGCGTGCTGATCGAGGCGAAATTCGTCGACGGCCTGCGCTCGGTGGCGGCGACGATGAACCTGGATGCGCTCCAGGAGCAGCGCATGGATTTTGTCAAGGCCGTGCAGGAGGCGGTGGGCGCCGACCTCCAGTCCAACGGCCTCGAACTGGAATCGGTGTCGCTCACCCGGCTCGACCAGACCGACATCAAGCATTTCAACGCCAATAACTTCTTCGACGCCCAGGGCCTCGCGACGCTGACCCGCATCACCGAGGCGCGCAAGAAGGAGCGCAACGAGATCGTCCGCGACACCGAAGTGGCGATCGCCCAGAAGGATCTCGAGGCGCGCCAGCAGTCGCTCGCCATCGAACGCACCAAGCGCGAGGCGGAACTCAACCAGGAGCGCGATATCGCCAACAAGTCGGCAGCGACCCGCGCCGAGACCGCCCAGCAGGAACAGGCCGCCAAGCGCGCCGAGGAAGAAGCCCGCATCGCCGCCGAACAGGCGATCGCCGAGCGGGAGGCCACCGCCAAGCAGGCGCGGGATTCGGCCAATATCGATGCCTCGCGCGCCGTCCAGCAGCGCGACACCGAAGCGAAGCGCGACTTGCAGATCGTGACGCAGGCGAGCGCGATCGCGGTCGCCACCAAGAGCCAGGAGGAGTCCGAGGCGCGGGCCAGGGCCGAGGCGGCGCGCGCGCTCGCCATCGCCGCCGAGGAAAAGGTCGGCACCGCCAAGGCGGTCGAGATCGCCGAACGCGAGCGCCAGATCGCCGTGATCGACGCCCGCAAGAAGGCCGAGACCGATGCCACCGCGATCACGGTCGGCGCGGAGGCCGAGAAGAAGGCCGCCGCCGACCAGGCGGATGCGATCAAGACGCTGGCCACCGCCGAGGCGGATGCGGCGATCATCAAGGCCAAGGGCATCCTCGAAAGCGGCCGGGCCTCGGCGGAAAGCGAGGCGCTGCTCAACGAGGCGCGCAACAAGCTGTCGTCGGCCATTATCGAGTTCGAGATCCTGCGCGAGCGCATCCGCGTCATCCCGCAGGCGCTGGCCGAGGCGGTCAAGCCGATCGAGAAGATCTCCGATATCCGTATCTTCGACACCGGCGGCATGCTCGGCCGCGGCGGCGCCGAGGGCGGCAAGGGCATCGGCATGGGCGACGGGCTCGCCGGCCAGCTCCTCGCCTACCAGGCCAACAAGCCGATCCTCGACCAGTTGCTCAAGGAGGCAGGCTTCGAGGGCGACAATGCCATCTCCTCCCTGCTCGGCAACCTGGATACCAGGTCGCATGCCGGGGCCGCTCTCGACGGCAAGGCCGCGACCGGGCTTCCGCCGCAGCCCGCCGCGACACCGGAAACCAAGGCCTGATCCTTTCACGCCTGCGAGCGACGGAACATGGCGTATCCCGTCACCGGGCAGGCGGCGATAGGCGGAGGGTGGCGGCGCATCGCGCCGCCGTCCCCCATCCGGCGGGGCCGAAGCCGGCCCGGCCCGCCACCGGGAGTGAGACTTTGCGGCGCGGACTCAGGATGAGGCGCCCGGATATATCAGCATCCGATTTCATTCTCTTCAGTGTTGACTGTTGACAGTTTTATAATATTGTCGGCTCCGCGTTTCGTCCGCATGTCTGGAACGGATTGGAGGAAGTTTCATGAAAAGAATGATTGGCGCTCTCGTTGCGACGGTGCTCGCCCTTTCGGCGCCGTATGCCGCATCGGCTCAGGGAAAGGCGGTTGCCGTCAGCTTCGGCAGCTCGACCATCCAGCTTTGGAACGATATTCTGAAGGCGATGAAGCCGGCGCTGGCCAAGGAAGGCTATGAGCTGCTGACCGACGACCCGCAGTTCCGCGTCGAGCAGCAGGTGCAGGACTGGAAGGCATGGATCGCGCAGGGCGAGGTCGCGGCGATCATGGGCTGGCCCACCAACACCGACGCGCTGGTGCCCGTCACCAAGCAAGCGAAGGAGGCCGGCATTCCGGTTCTCGGCTTCGCCGCCGAATGGCAGGGCGTGCAGGCCTCGCTCCTGACCCAGCCCGAGCAGGATGGACGCGACCTCGCCGACCATGTCGCCGAATGGATCAAGAAGACCTACGGCGACAAGCCGGTCAAGGTCGGGCTGATGAGCGAGGAGGCCAACGACCTCGAGCGCCTGCGCGTCGAGGGCATCTACAAGGGGCTTCAGGAAAAGGCGCCGAATGCCGAGATCTTCAAGCTCTCTCCCGCGATCAATCGCGAGGAGGGCTATAATGCCGCCAAGCGCCAGATGACCGCCCATCCCGATACCTATGTCTTTCTTTCCTTCTCCAACGAGCAGATCAAGGGCGCTTACAAGGCCCTGCTCGACAGCGGCGTGGCGAAGGACGACCCGCGTTTCTTCCTGGCCGGCATGGACGTGACCGACGAGGATATCGACCTGATCAAGATCCCGGGCAGCATCTATCGCATGGCCTTCGGTTTCAGGAGCGCCACCATCGCCGACACCTGCGTGAAGATGCTGGTGGCGGCCGCCAGGGGCGAGAAGGTGGAAAACAACTACCTGCGTCCCGAAGTCGTGACCCCCGAGAATGCCGAGAGCTTCTACGCGGGCAAGTGAGCCCGAGACGCCGGGACGAGCGCATTCGTCCCGGCGTCCATATCGAATCCCAGCGACCAACGGAAGTCCGGAATGGCAGACGAAGACGGACATGATGGCGCCGCGCCGCCCATCCTCGAGATGAAGCATATCCATGTGCAGTTCGGCGGCATAACCGCATTGCATGACGAGGGTTTTTTCGTCAGGCCGGGCGAGATCGTCGGCCTGCTCGGCCATAACGGCGCGGGCAAGTCCACGCTGGTCAATGTCGCTACCGGTGCGCTCAGGCCGCAATCCGGCACCATGTCCATCGGCGGCGACGCGGTTCCGTCACTCGGCAATCCGCGCGCCATCGAGCGGGCCGGCATCAAGGTCATCCACCAGGAGCCGGCGCTGGCCCAGTATCTGTCGGTCGCGGACAATATCAGCCTCGGCCGCGCCGAGGAACGCCTGTCGCCCGCCCGCCGGCGCGATTATGCACGCCAGGCGCTCTCGCTTCTCGGCTCGACGATCAATGTCGACCGGCCGGTCTCCTCGCTGGAATTCGGCGAGAAGCAGATCGTCGATCTGGCGCGCGCTCTCTCCACCGATCTCAAGGTGCTTTTCCTCGACGAGCCCACGGGCGCGCTCGGCCAGCACGAGGCCGACCGCCTGCATGACCTGCTGCGCAAGCTCGCGGCGCAGGGCCGCGGCATCGTCTATGTCTCGCACCGGCTGCGGGACATCCTCTCGGTGTGCAGCCGCCTGGTCGTGCTCAGGGGCGGAAAGGTGGTGCTGGACGAGCCCGCCGGCGATTTCACCCTGTCGCGCCTGTCCGAGGCGCTGGCGCCGGGCTTTCGCGCCGCCGACAGGATTGCGGCGGCGCCGGGCGAAACGGCGCTGGCCGTGCGTCGCGACGAGGGCCAGGTTCTGGAATTCCGCCGGGGCGAGGTTCTCGGCCTGTTCGGCATGGCCGCCGGCCCGCAGTTCACGCTGCTGGAACGGCTGTTCGGTTGCGGCGCGGCGATCGCGGCCGACCGCGGCGGCAAGCCGCTCGCCATCGGTGGCCCACGCGACGCCATCGCGCATGGCATCTATTATGTCAGCGCCAACCGGGAGCGCGAGGGCCTGCTGACGCAGATGTCGGCGCTCGACAACCTGATCCTGCCATGGATCGACGATTACCGGACAGGGCCATTCTATTCGCATGCCAGGGCGGCCGGCATGTTCGAGCGCGCCCGGCAGAGCCTCAATATCCGGGGCGGGCATATGGACGGATTGATTTCGGCGCTCTCCGGCGGCAATCGGCAGAAGGTGCTGCTCGGGCGCTGGCTCTTCGGTCATCGCCCCGATGTCCTGCTGCTGTCGCAGCCGACCCAGGGTGTGGATGTGGGGGCGCGGCTCGATATCGCCGCCGCTCTCCGGAAGCTGACCGGAACCGGTGTGAGCGTGGTGGTGGCCTCGTCCGAGGCCGACGAGATCGAATTGCTCTGCGACCGGGCCTATACCTGTTTCGGCGATGTCTGGCCGGTGTCGGACGCCGCCGACGACTGGTCCGAGACGCTTCTGAAATCACTGATCGACAAGGCCGCAAGCACTGGGGTTGCTCATGAGACTGCGTAGGTTCTGGTATTTCGTGGCCCGCAACGGCACGCTTTTCGGCGCGATCCTGCTGGCGCTGTTCTTCTATTCTTGGAACGTCAATTTCCTGTCCCTGGCCAATCTGCGCAATATCGGCGAGGCGCTGTCGGCGCTTGGCGTCGTCGCCATTCCGCTGTCATTGCTGGTCATAGCCGGCGCGGTCGACCTGTCGGTCGGCTCGGTGGCGAGCCTTGCGGGAATCGTCGCGGCGAGCGTGATGGTGAGCACAGGTTCCGTCGTCGCGGGCATCGCGGCGGGGCTGTGTGTGGGCCTCGTCGCCGGAACGATCAACGGCGTTCTGGTCAGCTATTTGAAGTTCAATCCGATCGTCATCACGCTCGGCTCGCTTTCGGTCTGGGGCGGCCTCGCTCTCCAGGTGACGGGTGGCCGCACCGTTGCCGGCCTGCCGGAAGGCTTCACCGATCTCAGCCTGCTCCGGTTCGCCGGGATACCGCTCGAAGTGTTCATCCTCGCAGCCGCGATCCTCTATGGTGTGCTGGTCCTTGAATTCATGCCCTATGGCCGGCGGCTGCGCGCCGTGGGCGGCTCCAACCGCGCCGCCTTCCTGATGGGCGTGGCGGTCGAGCGCGTGCAGTTCTGGATGTTCATCCAGGTCGGCCTGGCCTCGGCGCTCGCCGGCATCATGCTGGCCTCCAAGCTGGCGGCGGCGACGCCAATCACCGGCCAGGGCCTCGAATTGAACGCGCTGACGGTGGTGCTGCTGGGCGGGGTCGCTTTCGCCGGCGGCATCGGCCGCATGGCGGGCGTGCTGGCCGGCCTGCTCTTCGTCGGCGTGCTGCGCAACGGCCTTGCCTTCATGAACACGTCCCAGTTTCTCCAGCAGGTTCTGGTCGGCCTGACGCTGATCGTCGCCATCGTCTTCGACGAGACGATCCGCAAGTTCGCCCGCAGCCAGTGGGAGGATGCGACATCCGCCCCGCCCGCAGAGACGAAGTGAGTTCCCGGAGACAGGACATGCAGCGATTTGCGCGGGAAAAAGCCGTCGTCACCGATTTCGGCGCCCATCTCGAACCGGGCCTGACGGTCGAGCCGGGCGAGCGGTTCGTGGTCGAGACCAAGGATAATTTCTGGGACCTCCTGGGCAAGCCGGGTTCGATACCCGATATGAACCGCGAGCCGGTCAAGGCGCTCCAGGTCTTCCGCGCCAATCCCGTCGCCGGTCCGGTCCATGTCGCCGGTGTCGAGCCGGGCGACGCGATGGCGATCGATATCGAGAGGATCGCGATTCGCGACTGGGGCTGGACCGGAACGGTCGAGGGCATGGGCGGCCTTGCGGGCACCGCCTATATGGCGGATATCGATACCGCCTTCTCGACGGTCATCCGCCACGAACCCGGCCCGTCGGGAACGCTGGACGACGGTCACGCGGTGATGAATGTCGGGCGTGAGGTGCGCTGGCCGCTCGCCCCCTTTCTCGGCGTCATCGCCACCGCGCCCGAGCGCGGCATCGAGAACACGGTGACCTCGCAGGGCCCCTGGGGCGGCAATGTGGATGTCCGCGACGTCTGCGCCGGTCACCGCATCTTCATGAACGCGACCCATCCGGGCGGGTTGCTGTTTCTGGGCGACGTCCATGCCTCGCAGGGCGACTCCGAACTGACCGGCATCGCCAACGAGACGGCCGCGGACGTGACGCTCTCGGTCGATATCGTCAAGGGCAAACGGATCCCGGGCATCATGCGGATCGAGAAACCGGGCTCCCTGGTCCAGGTCGACTCGGCCCGCAATGCCGGCAGCCCCGAGCGGGCGATCAGCAACTGCTTCGCCAATATGATCCGCTGGCTGGTCGACGACTACGGCATGAACAAGCGCGAGGCCTATCTGCACATGACGGCCAATTCGCTGGTGCGCATCAATGTCTATCAGGCGACGGGTCGCTTCTTCTCCTGCGGAGTCGAATTCCCTAAAGAATGTTTGTGAGGCACAGCAGACAACCGGGGCGAGCCGACGCCCCTTCAGGACAAGGACATTCCCATTGAGCGCCCGGCCATCTTCCAAGCTGCAAACCGACACGCTTTCCGCCCGCATCCGCGACGAGATCATCGCGATGATCGCGAGCCGCGAGCTCAACGGCGGCGCCCGTCTCAACGAAGTGCATCTCGCCGAGCATTTCGGCGTCAGCCGTGGCCCGGTGCGGGAGGCGGCGCGTGAGCTCGAAGGGCTCGGCTATATCGTCAGCCGGCCCCGCTACGGTTTCTTCGTGGTGGAATTGCAGCCGGACGAGATTTTCGATCTCTACGAGGTCAAAGACTGGATCGAACGCGCGCTGACGGCCGACTATCTCCGCTATTGTCCGCGCGAGGCGATGATCGCACAGAAGAAAAAGATCGCCGGTATCGATCGCTCGTCGGCGATTTCCTGCTCGGCCGATGTGTTCGAGTTCCGAACGGAGGCGCTTGCGCTCGTCCACAACCGGTTCCTGTCGCAGCAGGCGCTGGCGGTCTACCGGCGGGTCTTCGTGATGAGCACGCTCGTTCTGGCCGATCATGTCGAGCATCGCATCGCCCGGCTGATGGACGCGTTCGAAACCTACTGGCAGGCGCTGATCGACGGCGACGGCGCCGAGGCCGACAGGATCACGACTTCCACCAATGCCTTCTGGCAACAGGACATCGTTCCACGCTTCACGCCGGCGGCGAGGGGCAGGGATCGGGAACAGGAGTAAGCAATGACGAGATTGTGGATGCTGTCGGCGACCGAGCTGGCGGCGAGGATCCGTGCGGGCGAGATTTCCGCCGTCGAGGCCGTGCGCGCCAATGTCGAACGGATGCATGCGGTCAATCCGTCCGTCAACGCGGTGGTCACCGATCTCTCGGCAAGCGCGCTCGAGCGGGCAGCCGAACTCGACGCGGCCTTTGACCGGTCGGGACCGGTCGGGCCGCTGCATGGCGTTCCCGTCACCATCAAGATCAATTCCGACCAGGCGGGCGAGGCTTCGTCCAACGGCGTGCCGGCTTATGCCGGCCTGGTCGCCTCCGAGGATGCGCCGCCAGCCCGGCTGTTGCAGAAGGCCGGCGCGATCGTGATCGGCCGCACCAACGCGCCGGAATATTCTTTCCGCGCCGACACGACCAATCCGCTGTTCGGCCGTACCTTGAACCCATGGGACGCCTCGATTTCCGCCGGCGGCTCGTCGGGCGGCTCGGCGGCGGCCGTGATGAGCGGCATCGGACATCTCGCGCATGGCAACGACATTCTCGGCTCGCTGCGCTATCCGGCCACGGCCTGCGGCGGGGTGACGGTAAAGCCGTCGGCCAATCGGGTGCCGGCCTGGAATTCGACCGCGCCGGGCGAGCGCGGCATTCTTGCCATCGGCATGGCCGTGCAGGGCGTCATCGCCCGGACGGTTGCCGATGTGCGGCTTGCCATGGAAACCCTGATCGCGCCCGATCCGCGCGATCCCTGGCATATTCCGCTGCCGTTCGAAGGCCCGCCGCTTGGCGGCCTGCCGCGCGTGGCGTTCGCGACCGACAGCTTCGGCTTCGGCCTGCATCCGGATGTGCGGGCGGCGCTCGACACTGCCCGGGCCGCCCTCGAAAAGGCCGGCTATGTCGTCGAGGAGGCCGAGCCGCCGCTGGTCCGCGAGGGCGGCGAGGACGGTTTCCGCGCCCTGATGGGCGAGGTCGCCGTGCTCCAGCTCAAGGATATCCGCCGCAACGGTTCCGATGAGGTCAATACGATCTTCGACCGCTATTTCGAGCTCTTCCCGCCCTTTGCCGGCGAGGAACTGGTGGCCGCCATGGCGCGGCGGACGCGCTATGCCCGCGCGATGTCGCTCTTCCTCGACCGCTATCCGCTGGTCCTGTCGCCCTTCCTTCTCCATCCGATGCCCGCCGCCAACCGCGACGCCGAAGGCATGGCGGGCGTGCGCGATATGCTCGGATCGGGCTTCTACTCCTTCATCGCCAATTTCACCGGTCTGCCTGCCGGCAATGTCCCGGCGGGCTTTTCCAACGGCATGCCGATCGGGGTGCAGGTGCTCGGACGCCGGTTCCGCGAGGATCTGGTCCTCGATGCCTGCGCCGCGATCGAAGCCCATGCCGGTACGGCGGTGGACAGGCTTTTCGCGCGCGAGACGGGCTGAGGCCGTCCGCTCCCCGGCCCGGAAGGCCGGAGGAGTTTCGCCGACAGGATTTAGCCGGCGTCCTGCACGGTCTTCCAGTCGCGGCTTTGCTCCAGCGCGTGGGCCGCGCGGTAGATCGTCGCTTCCTCCCACATCCGGCCGACCAGTTGCAGCCCGACCGGCAGCCCGTCGATCAGGGCGACCGGCAGGCTCAGCGCCGGGTGATGCGTGAGATTGAAGCTGGTGACATTGCCCAGCATCTCCGCCGCGCGGTTGCAATAGAGCACGATATCGGCGTCGGGCGGCGGCAGCGGGGTTGCCCTGAGCGGCGTCGTTGGCATGGCGATCAGGTCGCAGCCCTCGAAGGCGCGATCGTAGCAGCCCCTCAGCCAGCGCGCGAGATTCACCGCCTTGCCATAGGCGGCTGGGCCTTGCTCGTTGCGGGCATGGAGACCGAGCAGCATGGCCATCCTCAGCGGCGCCGACAGTTCTTCCGCGCGGGATCGCCAGCCGCGATGGGCTGCCATCAGGCTGTTCATATAGAGGTCGTCGCGGCCTTGCCCGTAGCCGTCGCCCAGCATCATCGATTGCGTGACACCCTCGATGCCGATCGGCGCCCAGATCGCGGGGGCGAGATCGTGCTCGGGAATAGAGATCGTCACGATCCGCGCGCCGAGGTGCTCCATCCGGCCGATCGCCGCGTGGACGGCGGCATCGACCGCGGGCTCCGATTCCTGCCGGCCGAAACCTTCGGCGAGGACACCGATGGTGAGCCCGTCAAGGCCCTGGCCGAGGTCCGAGAGGTAATCGGCCGGCTCGCGGCCCGGCTGGCGGCCGTCCATGCCGTCGGGGCCGGCCATGACCTGGAGCGCGCGCGCATTGTCCGCGACGTTGCGCGTCATCGGTCCGGCATGATCGACGAAGGGCTCGATCGGCATCATGCCGGAATAAGGCACGAGCCCGTAGCTCGGCTTGAGGCCGACAATGCCGCAGAAGGAAGCCGGCACCCGGATCGAGCCGCCCTGATCGGCGCCGATGGCGATATCCGCCTCTCCGGCAGCGACGACCGCCGCCGAACCCGAGGACGAGCCGCCGCAGGAATAGCCGTGCCGCCAGGGATTGTGCACCGGCCCGAAGGAGGATGTATGGCTGCCACCCGACAGTGAGAAATGCTCGCACTGGACCTTGCCGGTTACGATGGCGCCGCTTTCGAGCAACCGGGCCACGACCGTGGCGTCCACTTCCGGCACATAGCCTTCGAGCGTGGTCGAGCCGCCATGCATCGGCAGGCCGGCGACCATCGTATTGTCCTTGACCGCGACGCGCATGCCCGCGAGCGGACCGTCGTCCCGGAGGCGGATCTCCGAGCGGACCAACCAGGCATTCTGCGCATTCTCCTCCGGCAAGGGTGCCCGCCAGGTGCGCGATGCCTGCGGCGGGACGGGTACGGGCAGGGGATCGGCAAGGCTCTCCACCCGGCCATAGGCCTTGATATAGTCAGCCATCACCTCCTCCATGCCGGCCCAGTCCGCCTCGCGAACGGGAATTCCGGCGGATCGGGCGAGGGCCTTCAGCGTTTCGCGGTCTGGCATTCGCAGCATGGGTGTCGATCCATAATTGTTGACAGTTGACTGTTTATTGCATCTCGGCCATGTTTTCTCAAGCATGCAGTCGCCTTGCCGGCCGAAACGGCTCCCCTCAACTGCTTGCAGGTTGCGCCCGTGGGGCAGGCACCGGAAACGGATGCCGGTTCCGAGGATACGCGTCGAAATGCTGGAACCCGCCAAATTCGGAACATGACATGACCTTGCCACTCACCATTGCCGACCTCAAGGACCTGGCGCGCCGCCGGGTGCCGACGATGTTCTTCGACTATGCGGATTCCGGCGCCCTGACCGAGAGCACCTACCGCGCCAACGAAGAGGATTTCGGCAAGATCAAGTTCCGCCAGCGCGTGCTCGTCGACATGGAGAACCGCTCGCTGGAATCGACCATGATCGGCCAGAAGGTGGCCATGCCGGTGGCGCTCGCGCCCACGGGCTCGACCGGCATGCAATGCGCCGATGGCGAAATGCTCGCGGCCCGGGCAGCGGAGGAGTTCGGCGTTCCGTTCACGCTTTCGACGATGAGCATCTGTTCGATCGAGGATGTCGCCTCGGTTACCACCAGGCCTTTCTGGTTTCAGCTCTATGTCATGCGCGACCGGGGTTTCGTTCACGATCTCATGGACCGCGCCAAGGCGGCCAAATGCTCGGCGCTCGTGTTGACACTCGACCTGCAAATCCTCGCGCAGCGCCACAAGGATATCCGCAACGGACTTTCCGCGCCGCCCAAGATGACGCTCAGGAATATCGCCGACATGGCGATGCGACCGCGCTGGGTGATGGGAATGGCGCGCACCCCGCGCCGCAGCTTCGGCAATATTGTCGGCCACGCCAAGGGTGTGACCGATCTTTCCTCGCTCTCGGCATGGACCGGCGAGCAGTTCGACCAGAAGCTCTCCTGGGACGACGTCGCATGGATCCGCGATCGCTGGGGCGGCAAGCTGATCCTCAAGGGCATCCTCGACACGGAGGATGCGCTGATGGCGGCTAGGACGGGAGCCGATGCGCTGGTCGTTTCCAATCATGGCGGCCGCCAGCTCGATGGCGCTCCGTCGTCGATTTCCGTGCTGGAGGAGATCGTCGACACGGTCGGGGACCGTATCGAGATCCACCTGGATGGCGGTATCCGCTCCGGCCAGGACGTGCTCAAGGCCATCTGCCTTGGCGCGAAGGGCACCTATATCGGCCGCCCGTTCCTCTATGGCCTGGGCGCGATGGGAAAGGCGGGGGTGACGCGGGCCCTGGAGATTATCCGCAAGGAAATGGATATCACCATGGCGCTGTGCGGCAAGCGGCTGGTCACGGAGATGGGCAGGGAGCAGCTCTACCGGAGGTAGCACTCACGGCCGGCATTGCCGCCAGAGCCGGATGTCAGGCCGCGATGCCGTCCTCCCCGGATATGTCGGCTTCGCTCAGGGGGG
>JAGRLJ010000051.1:0-12709 GCA_020441805.1 Rhizobiaceae bacterium | reverse complement strand
CCGGGCGTGATCGAGCGCTGCCGTGGGGCAGGCGGTGAGGCGGTTCTCGGTCGCCACCAGCATGATGTTCTGCCCGATATGTCCGGCCTCGATCATGACAACGCGGTAGGCATTGGCGTCCTCGTATTTCCACATCGTCCGCTCCAGATGGGCGCAGAGCAGGATCAGGCAGGGCTTGTCGTCGCCCCATTCCTGCCCGCCGATCAGATCGGTGATGTCGCCGTCCTGGAGATCCGCGACCCGCGCCAGGCTGTGTTCCAGGGCGGAATAGTGATAGACGCCGGGTTCCAGGCCCGCGACATTCCGCGCGAAGACATAGGCCTCGTAAGGGTTCCGGCCCCCGCCGGACGGCGTCATGGAGAGCGGCAGCCGGCCGACGCAATTGCGCATCCAGCCGGTAATGCCCAGCCCCGAGAAAAGGCAGTCGGAAACCTGCTCGAGAGTGACCGGCACGGCGCGCGCCCGCCGCACCGTGCGCCGGCGCGCCATGAGGCGGATCAGGCCCTTGCCCTCCATCGGGTCGGGCAGTTTCAGCGCCGACTCGCCATTCGGGCGGTGGAGTTCGATCAGGCCGGTGGTCCTCGCCTTCTCGATCTGTAGGGCCTCGGCCTCCGCCACCGATATGAACGCATTGTCCTGAACGCTGAAATGCATGAGGGCGGTCGGCAATCCCCAGCTCCATCCTCTCGCATACTCCGCTTCCCGATCCGCATCCGGCGCGCCTTCCTCGACGAGCGCGCCGACCGCGAGGAGGCCGCGCACGATTTCGTCGGCCTCCCAGGACGAGAAGTCGGCGAGCGCGGCGCGCCATCCCTCCGGGCTCGTCCAGTCATCGAGCCGCGCGAGAAGATCGAGCAGGTCCGCGCTGCATTGAAAGGCGGACTTCCTGAGAAAATTATAGGCTGCGAACTGGCCTTCCGCGGGGGTGAAGACCAGCGCCTCGGAGCATTTCACGCGCATCGCGCCAACCTCTGAAATCGCTGCCGCGCATCGGCGCGGCAGCGAGCCATGCGATCATTCCGGACGGAACTGCATGCCGGGCTTCACGAAAACCTTCGTCGTCTTGGGCGAAACGACGACCGACAGGTTCGGCTTCTGTTTGGTGCTCATGATTTTCTTCCTCTCTGCGTCTGATTCGTTCGCTGACGCAGAGGAAGAGTATGAGATCGATTGGAAAACTGAATATTATTCGCCGCGATACGCACAGAATTTAAATAACTCAATAAGCTATTTTAGCTTAAATATTCATACTAACTCGCTCATTAAAGTTTACATTTGAAATTTCCATTCGATTAACTGCCTTGATATTTGATTTTACTTCTATATGTTAGCGAATGCGGGGCTTTAAGCCGGAGGTCTTTCCGTTGAATACTGCAATTAATAAAGTAAATTTGGGATCAAGTGAAATTTCTCGCCCAAGCGCCACGGAACGGGCGACGTATATTCGCGATACACTGGTGGAAATCCGAAGATTCGCCGAAGACGAAGAGCTCGGTTTCCTGCGTTATTTGCTTTCCATGGCGCTCGAAGAGGCCAATGTCTCCGTGGTCACGACGACGAAACATCCCGGGCAATGATCTGTAGCAATTCTTCCCGCTGCTGATCGAGCACCATCCTCGTCATCGAATCGATCGACGGATCGTCCCTGTGGAACTTCCGCGATTGCCGAAGCGCCTGTCGAAATGTCGTTCCCGACGGTGCGGGGCGCATGACGGCGGCGGCGAAGGAAATGCCGTTCGGGGTGAAGATGGTGGCATGGCCGCCAAGGACGGCGGCCGAAAGCGGCACCCATTTCAGCCGTATCATCGACGGTTCCTGGTTGCCGCGCTGATTGACGGCTACGAAGAGCAGCCAGTTGAGACGTTCGACCACCACGCCGCGATGATCTCCCACCCGGTGCCACCAGAGCCGGTCGCTCGGCTCGGCACTGCCCGTCACGCGCCGGAACGTCATGCCTTCCGCGCTCCGCTCTATGAACAGGGGCGCGCATACGATCTGGTCGGACTGTGTCGGCACGGTCATCCAGAGGAAGTAGATGCCGGGTTTGATCGAGGCGGCGGGCTCGCTGAACAGGGGACGCAGCACGGTCTCGCAGGCGGGGGCCTGCGCCGCCCGCCGGGTCCCGCCGACGGGATCCGTTTCTCCGGCCGCGAAGAGCTCTTCCTCGCTGATCTCGAAATAGGCGCAGATCCTGGCCAGCGTCGATGTCGACGGCATCGAGCGGCCCTTGAGATATTTCTCATATTGCTGGCGGTTGATGTCGAGTTCCCGGGCGACGAAATTCGCGCTTCCGATCCTGCTCGTGAGCCGGCGCAGATTTGACGCCATGTTTGAGCGCAATGACATTGCATGACCTTCGGTGGCTGAAGAACCATGAAGTACAACGAACTCAATGAGCCCACAATTGCGCTCAAGCGATCTTCCGTCGGAATCGGCCTTCGCCGGCGCCTCGAAAGAGCATGTTTTTGCCCACGTTCCGCCGATCGGGGCATCCGGCATGCGAATCTCACCTATGCGGGCGATACAATTTGACTATTATCCAAGGTTGCGATATTGCCTTTGCGCGACATCGAGGCGGCGCCCATGGATATCAGGCATATGCGCATCGAAAATCTCGAACGGATGCTGGTGGAGCTGTTGGAAATCCAGGCCGTGGCATCCGGCGCGCCATCGGGCCGGTTTCATCTTTGGCTCGATCTGGCGATCACGGAAACGCGTTCGCAGATCGCGCGGGCTCGGGCGCAGACCGTCCATTGACGCCTTCCGGTCCATTATCCGGCCGGCGCGAGACCGGGCCTATCGTTCGAACGGTTCTCCGAGGGAGGCCACACCGTTGAGCTTCAGCAGGCGCCGGTCGGCGGAGATGATGCCGAGCACCAGGATGGTGACGAGGTAGGGCAGGCTCGAAAGCAGCTGCGAGGGCAGGTCGAGGCCGGTCGCCTGAGCGGCGAGGCTCGTCAGCGACACGGCGCCGAACAGGCAGGCGCCGAGGAAGACGCGCCCGGTCAGCCATGTGCCGAAGACCACCAGTGCGATGGCGATCCAGCCGCGGCCGGCGATCATGCCGTCGGCCCAGAGCGGCGTATAGACCACCGAGGCATAGGCGCCGGCGAAGCCTGCCATCATGCCGCCGAAGGCGACGGCGGCGACGCGCACCGCGATCACCGGATAGCCGACCGCATGCGCCGCCTTGGGGTTTTCGCCGACGGCGCGGATGACGAGGCCGGTCCGGGTGAAGGTGAAGGTCGCCCAGATGGCGAGCGTGACGAGCAGCGACAGCCAGACGACGATATCCTGTGTGAACAGGCCGCCGACCACCGGCAGGTCGGACAGGCCGGGGATCGCGATCTTCGGCAGGCCCTTGATCGTCAGGCTCTCGTAGGTCTTGCCGAAGAGGGCGGAGAGCCCCTGGCCAAGGATGCCGATGGCAAGGCCGGTCGCCACCTGGTTGGCGCGGAAGCCGAGCGCGATCAGGGCGAAGACCAGCGACAGCATCGCGCCGGCGAGACCGGCCGCGACGAAGCCGAGGATATGCCCGCCGCCATGATAGACGATGATGAAGGCGATGACCGCGCCGAGCGCCATCAGGCCCTCGACGCCGAGATTGAGGACCCCGGCGCGCTCGACCACCAGTTCGCCCAGCGCGGCGAGCAGGAAGGGCGTGGCCGCCGCCAGCATGCCGGCGAGGATGAACTCGATGGCGTTCATGAGGGGCTCCGGTCGGCCGCGTGGTGCGGCCATTCGAGACGGTAGCGCACGAAGGCGACGGCGACGAGATAGGCCAGCAGCAGGCTGCCCTGGAAGACGCGCACGGCGGCGATCGGCAGATTGGCCGAGACCATGGCGTTGTCGCCGCCGATATAGATCGCGGCCATCACCAGCGAGGAGACGATGATGCCGAGCGGATGGAGATTGCCGAGATAGGCGACGATGATGGCGGCATAGCCGTAGCCGGTGGAGATGGAGCGCTGGAGCTGGCCAAGGGGGCCAGCCACCTCCGCCGCGCCCGCGAGACCCGCCGCAAAGCCGCCGATCAGCAGCGACAGCCAGATCGCGCCACCCTCGCTGAAGCCGGCATAGCCGGCGGCGCGGGGCGCAAGCCCGCCCACCTGGAGCTTGTAGCCGACGAAGCTCTTCTGCATGAATACGAAGGCGACCAGCGAAAGCGCGAAGGCGACGAGCAGCGAGACATTGACCCGTGTTCCGGCAAAGAGCGTCGGCACCATGGCGTCGTACTGGAACATCACCGATTGCGGGAAGTTGAAGCCGGCGGGATCCTTCCAGGGGCCGAGCAGCAGATAGTGGAGGATCTGCGCCGCGACCAGGCTCAGCATCAGCGAGACGAGGATTTCGTTGGCGTTGAAGCGGACGCGCCAGAAGGCCGTGACGCCGGCCCAGAGCGCCCCGCCAATGGCGCCGAGCAGCAGCATGGACGGCCAGATCCATCCGCCCGTCGCCTGGGGGAACCAGATCGGAATGGCGGAGGCGAAGATCGCCCCGAGGATGAACTGCCCCTCCGCGCCGATGTTGAACACCTTCGCGCGGAAACCGATCGCCAGGCCCTGGGCGATGAGCAGCAGCGGGCCGGTCTTCAGCAGGACCTCGGAAAAGGAGGCCCAGGAGAGAAACGGTTCCAGCAGCATGGCATGGACGACGGCGAGGGGATCGCGGCCCATCAGCATGTAAAGGCCGAGATTGAGCACGATGGCGGCGCCGAGCGCCAGCGGCGGCGCCAGCAGCGCCGCCCTGAGCGAGGCACGCTCTCGGCGCACGAAGGTCGGCAGGGCGGCGGATATGCTCATGCGGGGGCCTTTTCCGGCTGGGCGCCGATCATGTAGCGGCCGATCTCTTCCGGCCGCGTGTCGCGGGTCACGAGCGGCGGGCTCAGGCGGCCGTGATAGAGGACCTGGATCGAATCGGCGAGTTCGAACAGTTCCTCCAGCTCCTCGGAAATGACCAGGATCGCCATGCCGGCATTGCGCAGCGCCACGAGCCGTCGGCGGATGGCCGAGGCCGCGCCGATATCGACGCCCCAGGTCGGCTGCGCCACGAAGAGCAGCTTCGGCGCCAGCATGATCTCGCGGCCGACGATGAATTTCTGAAGGTTGCCGCCGGAAAGCGAGCCGGCCTCGGCCTCGGGGCCGGGTGTGCGGACATCGTAATCGCGGATGCAGTCCTCGGCGAAGGCGGTCGCCCGCGCCCTGTCGACGAGGCCGTGGCGGAGGAGCTTCAGGGGATGGGCGGTGAGAAGGCCGTTCAGCACCAGCGACATTTCCGGCACCGCGCCTCGGCCGAGCCGGTCCTCCGGCACGAAGGCGAAGCCAAGGTCGCGGCGGGCGGCCGGGTCGAGATGGCCCACATCCCTGTCCATCATGAAGATGCGGCCGTCCTGCCCGCGAGGCAGGCGTATTTCGCCGGAAATCAATGCGGCGAGCTCGCTCTGGCCATTGCCGGATACGCCGGCGATGCCGAGGATCTCGCCCGAGCGGACAGTCAGGGCGATGTCCCTGAGCGGCACCGCGAACGGGTCGTCCGGCGTATAGGTGAGGCCGGCGATCTCGAGCCGTTTCTCGCCGCCGGAGATCGGCTCGGCGGGCATCGGCTCGGGCATGTCGCGGCCGATCATCATGCGGGCGAGGTCGTGGGCGTCGTGCTCGCGGGGATCGACATTGCCGGTCACGCGGCCGGCGCGGAGGATCGTCGCCCGGTCGCAGATCGCGCGGATCTCCTCGAGCTTGTGGGAGATGAAGAGGATCGACACGCCGCCGTCGCGCAGGCGCCTCAGCGTATCGAAGAGCCTGTCGACGAGCTGCGGCGGCAGGACGGAGGTCGGCTCGTCGAGGATCAGCAGCCTGGGATCGGTCATCAGGCAGCGGATGATCTCCACCCTTTGCCGCTCGCCGACCGACAATGCGTGCACATGGGCGAGCGGATCAACCTCCAGGCCGAAATCGCGTCCGAGCGCGCGGATGCGGTCCGCGAGCTCGGCTTTTCGGCCCGGCACGACCAGCCGGATATTCTCCACCACCGTCAGGGTCTCGAACAGCGAGAAATGCTGGAAGACCATGCCGATGCCCCGGCGCCGGGCCTCGGCGGGCGAGGCGAGGGCAAGGGGCTCGCCCTGCCAGGCGACGCTTCCGGCGTCCGGCTGCTCGACGCCGTAGATCAGCTTCATCAGCGTCGATTTGCCCGCTCCGTTCTCTCCGAGCAAGGCATGGATCGACCGGTCGGCCACGTCCAGGTCGATCTCCTGGTTGGCCTTGATCGACCCATAGCTCTTCGAGATGCCGCGGAGCGACAGCAAAGGCCCGGACATATGGACTTACTTCGGCAGCGGGGTTGTGACGCCCTTGACATGCCAGTCCATGGCGACGATCTCGGCATCGGTCATCGTCGTGCCGGGTGCCACGCCCTCGCTGCCGTCGGCCTTGGTCAGGGGGCCGGTGAAGGGTGAGAAGCCGCCGTCGGCGATCTTCGTCTCGGTTTCCGTGATCTTCGCCATGGTGTCGGCCGGGATGTCCGGGCTCCAGTCCAGGACCTGCACGACCTTGTCGCCGACGCCGAGGAATTCGTTGGCGCCCTTGAAGGTGCCGGCGAGATGCGCGTCGACGGAGGCCTTGAAGAAAGGCGACCAGTCGGTGGCCACGCAGCCGAGATAGGTCTTCTCAGCGTATTTCTTCATCGAGGAGTTGAGGTTGAAGGAATAGACGCCCGCTTCCTCGCAGGCCGCGATGACGGAGGGCGTATCCTGGGCGTTGGAAAAGACGACATCGCATTTCTGGGCGATCAGCGCCTTGGCGGCTTCCTGTTCCTTGGCCGGATCGAACCAGGAATTGACCCAAACCACCGAGACCTCGATATCCGGGTTGACGGCCTGGGCGCCGAGCGTGAAGGCGTTGATCGTGGTGATCAGCTCGGGGATCGCGAAAGCGGAGACGGAGCCGAGCTTGCCGGTCTTGGACAGGGCGGCGGCGGCCATGCCGAGCAGGTAGGAGCCCTGGAAATACTTGGCGGCGAAGGGCGAGAAATTCGGCGCGACCTGGAAGCCGGAGGCGTGCAGGACGGTCACGTCCGGATTGCGACGGGCGATCTGCAACGCGCCGTTCTGATAGCCGAAGGAACCGGCGATCAGGAACTTGTTTCCATCGGCGACCGCCTTGTTCATGATGCGGTCGGCATCCGGGCCTTCCATGATGTTTTCCAGCACCGTGACCTTCACCTTGTCGCCATAAGCGGCCTTGACCGGATCTAGTCCCGCGGCGAGCGCATGGCCCCAGCCGACATCGCCGATCGGCGAGGGCACGACGAGTGCGATGCCGAGCGGCTCGTCGGCGGCGAAGGCGAGGCGGCTGCCGAACGCGCCGACCAGGCCGGTGGCGCCGGCCGCCTTCATCAGGGTTCTGCGGGTCAGGTTGGTCATTGTGATTCCCTCTGTTGGTTCTTGTCAGAATTGCACGGTGGCGAGCGCGGCTTCGGCCTCGGCGGCGAGCTTCGCCTCGTCGAGGCCGGGGAACGCGCCGTCTTGCCAGACGATGCGGCCGTTGATCATGGTCATGTCCGTCGCCATGCCGACGCCGGTGCGCGGGATGAGGCTCAGCGGGTCGTGCCGGGTGCCGACATAATCCATGCGGCGCGTGTCGATGGCGAAGAGGTCGGCGGCCATGCCCGGCGCGAGCCGGCCGATATCGCTTCGGCCGAGAAGGCTCGCCCCGCCGGTCGTGCCGTAGGCGAGGAAATCGGCGGGCGGCGGCACGGGATGACTGCGGGTCGAGGCCATCAGGCATTGCAGCATATAGGCCGAATGCAGGCAATGCATCAGGCTGGAATTGTCGTTGGAGGCCGCTCCGTCGCAACCGAGGCCGACGCGCAGGCCGAAGGCGGCCATGGCGGGAATGTCGGTCACTTCGGCGCCGACGAGATAGACCGGCTCCGGGCAATGCGAAACGCCGGTGCCGCTTGCCGCCATCGTCCTCAATTCGTCGTGCGTCAGCTCCCAGCAATGGGCGTAGAAGGCATCCGGACCGGCAAAGCCCAGCTCCTCCAGATAATCGACAGTCCGCATGCCGTGGCGCGCCGCGATGACCGGACTTTCTCCCTCGCCGACATGGGTGTGGAGGAAGACGCCGCGGTCGCGGGCCAGCGCCACCGATTCCACGAAGGTTTCGCGATAGCAGTTGACCGGCTGGCAGGGCGCGACCACGACCTGGCGCATGCTGAAGCGGCCGGTGTCGTGATAGGCATCGATCAGCCGGGCGCAGTCGGCGATGAATTCATCCGTCGTCTCCAGCATCTCGTCGGGAATGGTGGAACCTTCCGATTTCGGCAGGGTGTTGCCGCCGCGGCCGGCATGGAAACGCATGCCAAGCCGTTCCGCCGCCTCGAATTGACGGTCGACCAGCCGCTTTCCGGCATGGCGCGGGAAATTGTACTGATGATCGAAAGCCGTGGTGCAGCCATGCTTGATCAACTCGGCCATGGCCGTGACGGAGGAGTGATAGAAGCAGTCCTCGTCGAGCTGCGAGAAGATCGGATAGATGCGGTCCAGCCATTCGATGACCGAAAGCTTCGTCCAGTCGAGATCGGCGCGGTTGCGCACGAAGCACTGGAAGAAGTGATGATGCGTGTTGACGAGGCCGGGATAGACGAACCAGCCCTCGGCGTCCTGGATCGTGGTGCCGGCGGGCAGTGGGGCGGCTGTCAGGTTCTCGCCGATGGCGCTGATGGCGGGGCCGTCGGTGAGGAGATCGACATTGCGGCGCACGACCGGCCCCGTGCCTTCATCGGCGATCACGGCCGCGCAGTTCTTCAGAAGATAGCCGCTCATGCTAGGCCTGGACCTCCGGCTCGGGTTTCAATTCGTGCAGACGATGGATGCCGGGCATTTCGATGAAGCCGTCGAGGGAGCGCAACGCGCGGGACCAGAGGCGAACCGCCGGATAGGGATCGAGCGCCACGCCGCCATCGGGCGCGAGCGCGACATAGGGAAAGCAGGCGATATCGGCGACGGTCGGCCGGTCGGCGGCGAGGAAGCGCCGGCCGCGTTCGGCCTGTTCGACCAGACCGAGTTCGAGTTCGCGAAGGGCGGCGATGCCCTGGGCCCGCAAGGCATCGATATCGCCGGGACGGAGCAGCATTTCATGCAGCCGCGCCCCGCCGAGGCTGGCGGTGAGGCGGCCGGAAAAGGAAAGCCATTGCTGGATGCGCGCGACCTCTTCCGGCATGCCGCTGCCGAGCCATTCCGGCGCGGCCCTGGCGGCGAGATAGACGAGCATGGCCGAGGATTCGGTGAGCAGCAGGTCGCCGTCTTCCAGGATGGGGATCGAGCCGGCGGGATTGAGCGCCAGCAGTTCCGGCCCGCGATGTTCGAGGCCGGGATGGAAATCGACGGCGCGGATATCGAGCCTCATGCCGGTCAGCGCCGCCATCAGGCGCACCTTGTAGCAGCTCGGCGAGAGGATGTAGTCGTAGAGTTTCATCATTGCGCCACCAGCTGCGCGCCGTAGGTATAGTTGTGACGCTTCAGCCAGCGCCGGTAGGCGACCGAGGTCAGGTCGGCCCGGGTCGGGATTTCCATGCCGGGATCGAGCGGCAGCAGGCGCGGCATCTGGTTTTCCAGGATCGAGCGGTCTTGCAGGAAGATGGTCTGCTGGAAGTGGATGAGGTCGGTCATCGGCGTCTCGTCGTCGAAGAGCGCCATCCAGGGCCAGACGTCGCAGATATCCTCGGCGAGCGGCTGCACGAAGAGGGTAATGACATCCCATTCGCTCGGACGGGGCGGACAGGTCTTGTAGAGGATCGTGGAGGTGGGGGCCGCAACGCGATACATATATTGCGTGGTGATGCCGCCGCTCGCGGATTTCGCGGCCTGCGGCTGGTAGAATTTCACCTGCGTCGCCCAGACCTCGTCGACATCCTCGCGGATCTCGACCTTGTAGGCCTGAACTTCGGTATGCGGTTCGGCGCCGAGAATATCGGTGTGCACGAAGGGGAAATGGGCGATATCGAGGAAATTCTCCACCGCGCGCAGTGGCGAGCAGCGGACGCGCACGACGCCGACATCGACGAATCGCCGGCCCGGCTGGTCGGCCTCCGGAATGGCGAAGAGCTCCTTCTTCGGCGCGCCGAGCGAGGTCCAGACATGGCCGTAGCGCATGCGAACCGGTAGCGCGCGGCCATTGCCATCGGTTACCACGGCCTGCCCGCCGGCGCCGAGCGCGACATGGATCGGCTCGCCCATCAGCATGGTGTTGCGGCCCGCCGGGTCGAGCTGGGCGAGGATGCCGACCGGATACCATTCGTCGAGCATGGCGCCGTCGGTCATTGCGCGGCCTCCTTCTTCTGAAGCGCCTCGGCCCTGCGGCGCAGGCCTTCGGCCGTGCGCGCGGCGGCGATGCGGGCGTCTGGGCCGGCGTCGGCCGGGACCAGCACATGGATGAGGGTTTCGCCGTCTCTCCGGGACGACAGCAGGAGATGGATGCCATTTCCATCGATCAGGCCTTCGTCGCCGGCTTTCGCGCCGGCCGCCGACTCGATCGCGGCGATGCCGGCAAGGGCGGTCATGGACCGCAGCGGGACCAGATCCACCAGTGCCGGGGGTGCGTTGGCGGGTTCGCCGGCGGCGACCCAGATCACGCCATCGGCTTCCGCGACCGGATAGGTGACGGTCCGGATGGTTTCTGGCGGGGTGAGGCCGGGATGGGCGGGAATGCGCAGGCAATCCCCCGTCCGGGCATAGCTCCAGCCGTGATAGATACAGGAGAGCGCCTCGCCGCGGACGAAGCCATGCGAAAGGCTCATGCCCCGATGCGGACATCGATCCGCCGAGGCGGCCACACGACCGGATTGGCTGCGCCACAGGGCGAGGGAACCAGCGGGTATCCAGGCTGGGATGACGGTTGCTGGCGGCAGATCCGAAGAAAGGGCGACCGGCACCCATGAGCCTGTCGTATCGGATGGCATGACCATATCTTCCAAGTTACATCAGTTGCCCTGTCGGCGAAACCATAGGCCTGTCCCCCAGTCCGACCGCTCAGCCCGCACGTTTGCATAGAAATTCCGCATTAGCAACATTGATCAAATAACGAGCAACGGGCATGGAACGACCCTAATCGGTTGCATCATCGAGAGGGCTGCGGCATATCGTTTCGACCCAGACATCGATGGGGCCGAGCGAGCAACCTACCTCCATCATGTCGACCAGATCCGGAGGACCGGAGACTTCCATGTCGATCCGGTCGGCGCCCATATGGGATATGGAGTGCGAGAGGCCGAGCTTGGCGGCGTGACGCCGGATCCAGGGAAGGAAGGAAGCCGCGTCGAGATCGCCGAGGATCGTCATTCGCTCCCGATGCTGGTTGTGATGCCGCTCCGTCATCAATGCCCCGAGACCTTTTTCATCCGCGCAGCATAGCGATTTGGCGGCTTTGTGGAAGGGCCACGGCGCAGGACAGGGCAAGCGGCGCGAGGGGCCATGTCTGTGGAGCGTGCGGCGTCACGCCTCTCATCCGGCGAATCGCGCAGCGCCGGCCGCGCTCGCGATCGCGGAGAGCTGGTCGGCGAGCGCGGTGCTCGGGGCCGGGAAGCGGCCTTCGAGCGCGGCGGTCCCCACCGTGAAACCCGCCGCTCCAGCCGCCCGCAGGCTGCCGATCCGCCCGGGACTATCTATGGAGCCGGCAACGATCACCGGCTTGTCGGTGACCCGGCAGACCGCGTCGATCAGCGCCGGCGCGTCGCCACGGCTGCGCCAGGCCAGGAGGTCGATCCCCGAAACGCCCTCGTGACGGGTGAGCGCGGCGGCGCTTCCCGCGATCTCGGCATGCGAGCCTTCGAGAAGGCTGGGATGGCCTCGGACCTGGCCCGCGAAAGGATAATAGCCGATTGCGGTATGCTGAATCAGCGGCAGCACATCCTCGACATGAACGCCGCCGAGAATGCGGTCCACATTCAGACCGATGCCCGCTTTCACGGAGGCGATTTCGCCCGGCCGGTCGAGCGAGACGACTTCCAGATAGGCCGTCGCTCCCGCCGACCGGATGCGGGCCGTGAGCGCGGCGAGATCTTCGAAGGGCAGGCCGATATCCTTGAAGCCGATATGCCGGATGCCGGCGGCAAGCGCGGTTTCGAGATGGCTAGCCGCATCGGCGACCGTGCGGTCGTCGCGGGTCAGCATGAAGATGAAGTCGATCTCGTCTCGCATTGCGGTTCTTTTCGAGGCGCCGCCGAACGCGATGCGCGACCGGAAGTCATGCCGTCCTCAGCCCGTCTTGTCCAGCGGCCTGGGACGAGATACCCGGATAGGATGACGGAGTGCGATGTCAGCGAGGGAGAGACCCGACAGGCGCGATCACTTCATCTATTGGAAAACAAAGAGAAAGTCCGCCTGCGTCGGCGGACAGGCCGCCGGCGCGAAATATCCGGGTTCCGGTCAGGCTTTCTTCTCCAGCCGCCGCCGGTGCAGCACCGGCTCGGTATAGCCGTTGGGCTGGGCGCGGCCCTTCATGACGAGTTCGAGGGCGGCCTGGAAGGCGATGGAGCCGGCGAAATTGGGCGCCATCGGCTCATAGAGCGGATCGCCGGCATTCTGGCCGTCGACCACTGCGGCCATCCGCTTCATCGTCTCCATGATCTGCGCCTCGGTGATGACGCCGTGATGCAGCCAGTTGGCCATGTGCTGGGCGGAGATCCTGAGCGTCGCGCGGTCCTCCATCAG
>JAGRLJ010000384.1 GCA_020441805.1 Rhizobiaceae bacterium | reverse complement strand
GTCGACGTGCCCGGCTTCCTGCCCGGCACGGCGCAGGAATATAATGGCATCATAAAGCATGGCGCCAAGCTGCTCTTCGCCTATTCGCAGGCGACCGTCCCTATGGTCACGCTGATCACCCGCAAGGCCTATGGCGGCGCTTACGACGTCATGGCTTCCAAGCATATCGGCGCCGACGTCAATTACGCCTGGCCGACAGCCGAGATCGCCGTCATGGGCGCCAAGGGCGCGGCGGAGATCCTTTACCGGTCCGAGCTCAGGGATCCGGAGAAGATCGCCGCGCGGACGAAGGAATATGAGGATCGCTTCGCCAATCCCTTCGTCGCCGCCGAGCGCGGTTTCGTCGACGAGGTGATCATGCCGCATTCCTCCCGCAAGCGTATCGCCCGCGCCTTCGCCATGCTCAGGAGCAAGAAGCAGGACAGTCTCTGGCGCAAGCACGATACGATGCCGTTGTAAGGGATATGCTTATGTCGGCCCTTGCGGCTTCACTCCCCGAACAGCTGACGATTATCAAGCAACGTCGAGATTTCGTTGAGAAATCATCGTCTCTTCCTTCCCCCGTCTTTACATATGCGACGAACCGCCGCACATTCGCCTCCGGTTCGGCGGTCGCGCCTGGAAGCGGCGTCGCGCGGCCGTTGATGCGTGGGGAGGGCGCTCTTGATGGCGAAGCCGCATATGTCTCGGGAGGAAGCCCGGCGCGATCACGAGGCGATGCTGCGCTATATGGCGAAGTGGTTCGCCATCGGGCTGACGGTCGGGCTCGTCTGCGCCTCGCTGGTTTTCCTGCTCGATATCGGCAGTCTCGGCACACGGCTGTCGCGCACGGACAATCCGGTCGTGCCGGTTTTCCTCATCGCCATGCCGATGGGGCTCACCTTCGGCGCCATCCTGCTCTGCATCGCCATATGGGTGCTGCCCTATGAAGCGAAATACGAGCGCAGAGACGGGCGCGAGCCGTTCTGAGGCCGCAAGCGGTGCTATAGTCTGCGCCGGCGACGCGCGCGGACAGGATCATGACACCCTTCAAACCCAGGATCACGCAGGAAGAGGCGCGGCGGGACCATTCCCGCATGCTGCGCTTCCTGGCCATCAACGCCGTGCTCGGCATGGCGCTCGGCCTTGCCATGGCCGCCGCGATCATCCTTCTCGACGTGGCGGGCATCGGCTCGCGCATTTCCCATTCGACCAATCCGGTGCTGCCGCTGCTGCTGATCGGCTTTCCCATGGCGATGATCTTCGGCGGCGCGGTGACGGCCACGGCCATCTGGACCATGCCCTACGAGCGCCTGTTCGCCCCCGAATCCAGGAAAAAAGACGATGACGATAAAGAAGATCCTGATCGCCAACCGCGGTGAAATCGCGGTTCGCGTCATCCGAACCGCCCGCGCCATGGGCATCGGGACGGTCGCCGTCTATTCCGACGCCGACCGCGAGGCGATGCATGTAAGAATGGCGGACGAGGCGGTGCATATCGGCGCATCGCCCTCGGCGCAGTCCTATCTCGTCATCGACCGTATCGTGGAGGCGATCAAGGCGACGGGTGCGGATGCCGTCCATCCCGGCTACGGCTTCCTGTCGGAAAACCGCGCCTTCGCCGAAAGGCTGGAGCAGGAAGGCGTGATCTTCATCGGTCCGCCGGTCGGCGCC
>JAGRLJ010000383.1:2023-2227 GCA_020441805.1 Rhizobiaceae bacterium | reverse complement strand
AATCCTCGCCGCCCCAGAGGCCGAGACGCTGCGCATAGGCGAGGTTATGAACGGTGGTCGCGCCGGTCGCCGAGACATAGACCACACGGGCGTTCGGCAAGGCGTGCTGGAGGCGAAGCCCGGCGCGACCCTGCTGCGAGGCGGCGACGTCGCCGCGTTCTCCCTTGCCGCCACCGGCATTTGCCATCGCATGGGCCTCGTCGA
>JAGRLJ010000383.1:632-1929 GCA_020441805.1 Rhizobiaceae bacterium | reverse complement strand
AGCGTAGCGTGGCATAGGTCGTAAATAGGATGCCTTCCGGCAGCGTGACCGGCCGCCCCTGCGGGAAGCGCGACAGCGGCGTGACCAGCAGGCGCTCCATGCCGAGCGCCGACCAGTCACGCTGCGCATCCTCGAGCAGCTTGTCGGACTTGCTGATCCACACCGCCTTGCGGCGCCCCTGCATCCAGCTGTCGAGAATGATGGCGGCGGACTGGCGGCCTTTGCCGACGCCGGTGCCATCGCCGATCATGAAGCCGCGGCGGAAGCGCACGGCATTCGCGGCATCCTCGCGTGCGGCCGTGACGACATCGAAGGTGGCGTCCACGGTCCACGATCCGGCGAGATGATCGGCATGCGCTTCGCCGGCATAGATGACGGTCTCGAGCTGCGCGTCCGACAGCAGTTCGTGGATGTTGGCCGGGAGGTGCGGACGATAGCTCGGCTTCGGCGGTGCGACCGAGGCCATCGCGGCGGATTGCACCAGCTTGGTGGGGTGCGCCTGAGAGCTTGAGATACGGATGGCCTGCAATCCGTATTCTTCATAGATGCCGTCGGACAGGCGGCCACCTTCGCCGGTCAACCCGTCCAGGGTGTCGTAGGCGAGCGGTAGGCCCTCGGGTTCGGCCATCTGCGCGGTCGCCGGAGCGGCCTTGGCGGCGCGATTGATATAGCCGCGCACGCTGCGCGGGGCGGCGGCCGGTGCAGCCGGGACCATGACGGAAGGATCGATGGCGAACCGTTCCGGCAGGTGGTCGCCGAGCCAGCCCAGCAGCGTGGCGGCGTCGGGTGCGACGCCCGGCGCGACCGGAAACACCCCCGGATGGTCGGAGGGCCGCTTGTCGATGACGGTGAGCCGCGTCGGAAACGTCGTGCCATGCTTGGCATAGACGGTACCGTCGATGGCGGCGGAGAACACGACGCGCCCACGTTCCTGCAATCGGACGAAGGCGTCCCTCCAGACCTGATTGTCGGGTGCGAAGCTGGCGCCGGTGATCGTCACCAAGCGGCCGCCGGGGGCCAGGCGCGCCAGCGCCGAGGCGACGTGGCGATAGGTGGTGTCGGCGACGCGGCCTTCGACGTTCGCCATTGCGGAGAACGGCGGGTTCATCAGCACGATGCTGGGCGTGGCGGCGGGATCGAGGTGATCGTCGATCTGCGCCGCGTCGAAGCGCGTGACGGGAATGGTCGGAAAGAGGAAATCCAGCAGCCCGGCGCGGGTTTCGGCCAGCTCGTTGAGCACGAGTGCACCGCCGGCGATCTCGGCGAGGATGGCGAGCAGGCCGGTGCCGGCCGAGGG
>JAGRLJ010000383.1:0-625 GCA_020441805.1 Rhizobiaceae bacterium | reverse complement strand
TCCAGCACCCGGTCGGTCGGGGTGATGGCGGCGGCGTGGGCCGCGACCAGGCCGAGCGGGATCGGTGTCGAGAATTGCTGGAAAGTCTGGCTTTCGGCCGAACGCCGCGTGTGCGTCGGCAGGAGGCCAGCGATTTTCGCCAGCGCGGACAGCCGTGCAGCCGGCGTTCCGGCTTTGCGGAAAAGCGCCTTGCCGTATTTACGCAGGAAGAGGACGGTCGCGGCCTCGCAGGCGTCATAGGCCGTTTTCCAATCCCAGGCGCCGGTCGCGTCGGAGGCACCGAAGGCGGTCTCCATCGCCGAGCGCAGGGTCGCGGCATCGACGCGATCGCCGCGCTCGAGATGGGGCAGCAGCAGGCCGGCGGCCGCGAAGATGGCTTCGGAGGGGGCAGGATTAGAGCCGCGCGGAAGCGGCGCGGTGGCGGACGCCGCCGCGGATGCGGAAATCATGGTCATGGTGGGAACCTTAAGGAGAGCGGGAACGGACGAGCCTGCGCGGCGCTCTCTCTCGACCGCACCGGCTCAAACCCGTCCCGGCCGCCCTCTCACTCTCGGGACGCCGGCATGGAAAAAGCGCCCGACCGTGAGGTGGGGCGCTTTTCCGGGGATCAGCTCCAGTGTCCGTC
>JAGRLJ010000382.1 GCA_020441805.1 Rhizobiaceae bacterium | reverse complement strand
CGTCGATCTGGTCATAGGCCTTGAACTCGCCGAAATACTTCGTGATCGCCGCCGTCAGAGACGTCTTGCCATGGTCAACGTGACCAATCGTGCCAATGTTCACGTGCGGCTTGTTCCGCTCGAATTTACCTTTTGCCATCTGGATGTGCTTCCCTATTGTCGAAATACGGCGGCCAGCCCGTGGCACGGGCCGGGTTGCGCAGCCGTTTAGAGCTTTCGCCTGGAATGCGCAAGCGAAAATGTTGGAGGTGCCGGAAACCTCGGCGTTGCCGCCAAACATGGTGAACGAGGGGCCGATTTTCAAGGCGGGAAGCCGGCCGAAAGCACCGGCGGCGGCAAAGCCCGCGGCGCTGGCATCGGCCTGCTCGACGGAATGGAGATACTGGAGCGGGTAACGGGAATCGAACCCGTGTATTCAGCTTGGAAGGCTGCTGCTCTACCATTGAGCTATACCCGCCTTGCCTTGATCGATCGTTGGACGAATGGTGGAGAGAGTTGGATTTGAACCAACGTAGGCTGAGCCAACGGATTTACAGTCCGTCCCCTTTAACCACTCGGGCATCTCTCCAGTTTCGTCCGGATCAAGCGACCAAGCATTCCGACCGCGGTTCGTTTCGCTCCCCGCGATCTGGGCGGGTATATGACGAGCCATGCCGATCCTGTCAACACGGCCGGCCAAAAATTTTCGACACAATTTCAAGGCGGCCGGATGACCGCGGCTTCGATGAGGTTTATGAGAACAGTCATGAGCAAGGACCCGAAGAACGGCCGCACGGCCAAGGACACCCATTACGCCAACCTGCGCCGCGCCCATCGCGACCAGAAACGCGAGCGCGGCGAACTGCCGCCGAGCCCGCCCGGCGCCGGCCGCCGGAAAGCCGACTGGAAGGCGCCGCAACTGCCGGCCGAGACGATCTGGCTCTATGGCATCCACACGGTCAAGGCCGCCATCGACAATCCCGGCCGCACGCTTCTCAAGCTGCGCGTGACGCGCAATGCGCTTGCGCGCCTGGAACTCAACGACGCGCAGATGCTGGGCCTGACGATCGAGATCGTGACGCCACAGGATATCGACGGGCTCGTGGGGCCGGACGCGATTCACCAGGGCGCGCTGCTGGAGGCCCGGCCGCTGCCGGTGCGCAAGCTCGATTCGCTCAAGGACCGCCCTCTCCTTCTCGTCCTCGACCAGGTCACCGATCCGCACAATGTCGGTGCGATCATGCGCTCGGCCGTCGCCTTCGACGCCGGGGCGGTGATCACCACGGAACGCCATTCGCCGACCGAATCGGGCGTCCTGGCCAAATCCGCCTCGGGCGCGCTCGAAATGATTCCCTATATCCAGATCACCAATCTGGCCGAGGCGCTCGAGGAATTGAAGACGCTCGGCTTCCAGACGATCGGCCTCGATTCGGAAGGCCCCGCGCCACTGGAGGGCACGTTCGCGGCCGGCAAGATCGCCCTCGTGCTCGGCGCGGAGGGCAAGGGCCTGCGGCAAAAGACGCGCGCCACCTGCGACGCGCTGGCGCGGCTCGACATGCCGGGCGCGATCAAGTCGCTCAACGTATCCAACGCCGCCGCCATCTCGCTCTACGCCGCGCGCAGCCATCTCGCGCGATGATCGGTCCTCCCCGCCCGCGCGGGGAGGACGCCAAGGCGCATCGTGCGCCGCCGGCGATCAATCCGGAACGCGGCAGCTCGTTTCGCCGGCGCGCGGCGCATAGTTTGCGGTCGTGCCGTCGAAGGTCATCGTGACGGGATAGGAAATCACGCTCGGAAGCTGCTCGATCTCCTTGGCATAGTCCGGCGTCCGCTTCTTCTCGGCGTCGTAGGCCGGGCCGCAATCGGGAAGCTGGGCGACCGTTCCGAGCCCCGTTTCCTTCTTGATCTTGTCGGCGCAGGCCTGGCCGTCGAGATAGAGCGAGCAATCGGCGGAATAGGTGCGGACGTAGTCCATGACCAGCTTGCCGCCCTCGTCGTCGATCTTCTCGAAATCGGCGCCCTCGAAGCTGTCGTCGAACAGCTTCTTCATCGCGGCCGTATCGATCACGACATAGGGCATGCCGCCGTTGAAGCTGTCCGCCGCCTGGAAGAAGGCAAGCTTGCCCTTCGCGCCGAGGAAATAACCCGCCACCGGATCGGAAACCCGCTTCTCGGCGGGATCGTCGCGCTCGCATTTGGCGTTTTCGGGCAAGATGGCGAGCTTTTCGGCGCCGACCTCGCCCAGATCGACCTCCTTCACCATGAAGCCCTGATACCGATAGCAATTGACCACCGGCTTGGCGTCGGGATTGGCCTTATCCGCCGGCAGGTCGAGATTGTCGACGGCCACGGGCTGGTCGAAGGGCGTCGCCACATCGCCGTCCTCGGGCGAGCAGATGGTCGGCGCCTTCTTGCCCACGGTCCATTCGAGCACGTCGCCCTTCTCGGTGAGCTGGCGCTTGCCGTCGCTATAGAGCACGAAGGGATCGTCCGACTTGAAAGGCAGCTTGAACGACGTGCCGTCGGCCAGCGTCACCGTCACGTCGTCCTCGGTGAAAAGCGCCTGCAATTGCGTGCCGTCCTCGCAAGCGAGCGGAAAGGGCTGGTCCTCTTCCTGATCCTGGGCCATCGCTTGCGGCGCGAAGGCGACGCCCCCCAGCAACATGGCCGCAAGCGGCACGAACAATCGGAACGACCGGAATCCGGCGTATTGGACTGACGATGTCTCATTCCGGCACATATATATATTCCCCCTTCTATCCCGAAACCGTCGCTCAACCATTCAAGCATGTCGGCGTTGCGCGGGAAAGCCAAGATGTTCATTTTCAAGCCATATCTCAACTGGGAAAGTCTGACCATGGCTTCGACGTATCTCCTGCGACTGCGCCGCGCCGCCGCCGGCGCCGCCCTTCTCCTCTCGGTCGCGGCAGGCGTCGCGCTTGCCGGAACCAATCCGCTTGAGGACTTCAACTCCGAACCGCTGACCAGCGGCTTCCGCGGCAATTATTCCGGCGTCGGCAATGCCACCGTCAACGTGGATATCCCCTACGGCCTCGATTCGGCGCAGAAATACGACGTCTACCTGCCGGAAAACGCGTCACAGGCTCCGATTATCGTCATGGTGCATGGCGGGGCCTGGACGTCGGGCGACAAACAGGCCGAGGATGTCGCCACCGCCAAGGCGGGATATTTCGTCGCCAGAGGCTATATTTTCGTTTCGCTGAACTATCGCCTCCTGCCAGGTTCCGATCCGCTGATCCAGGCCGCCGATGTGGCGCGCGGCATTGCCAACATCCAGGCCAACGCGTCGAAATGGGGCGGCAACGAGAACAAGATCGTGCTGATGGGCTCGGGCGCCGGCGGCCACCTCGCGGCGCTGCTGTCCTCCAATCCGTCCCTCGCCTCCGATCAGGGCGCGTCGATCTGGTCCGCCGCCGTCATTCTCGAAACCGCCGCCCTCAACGTGCCGGCGCTGATGTCGACCTCACACGACAATATCTACGACAAGGCCTTCGGCGCCAATCTCGAATTCTGGGAGGATTCGTCGCCCACCCACCTCGTCCATGCATCCGCCGTGCCGATCCTTGTGGTCTGCTCCGCCGAAAGCCTGGAAAACACCTGCTCGAAAGCCGCGGCCTTCAAGCAGGCGGCAAACAATGCCGGCGTCGACGTCACCGTATCGCAGCAAAATCTCTCGCCCTGGCAGGTCAACAGCCGCGTCGGGGTTTCGAGCAGCTATACGGACACGATCGCAAGCTTCATCTCGTCCACGCTATAACCGCCGCGCCCGCCCAGCCCTCTCGAAGGCGCCCGGGTCTTCCGGACGCCACCCCATCCCGAAGACCGGATTTTTCTCTTGAACCTCCGGCAGAATATGGTACTCCGAACCCGGTTGCCCTTATAGCTCAGTTGGTAGAGCANNGCATCTGATTTGTAATCAGGGGGTCCCGGGTTCGAGTCCTGGTGGGGGCACCAGCAAATTCAATTACTTAGCTGGCCTTGATGACGGTGGCGACAGAATTCGTCGCCACGCTGTCGCCACGAGGACGGCTATTGCCTGTCCCGAAGCCTCACGCCAGGACCATTTCCATTCTGATCGATGAAGATCACGCCGGCCGATTCGAGGGCGGCGCGGATAGCGGCAAGGTTATTCGTGCCAGGCGTCCGGCGTCCTTTCTCGAAATCGACTACCGTATTGCGAGAGACGTTCGCCGCCATTGCTAAATCGGCCTGATCCAGCTCTACAAGTGCTCGGCCTGCTCTGCATTGTGCGGGTGAAATGTGCATTATGCCCAACTTTGCGCATGGTGTTGACATCGATCTCAATGTTGTGCATTATGCCCAACATCAGACTTCACCGCAACAACAGAGGCCCAACATGCTTAACGCCGTCATAACGGTGGATGGCGAAGCCATACCCCGCCACCGCATCGAACGCGCCATTCAGTCCCTAATCGACATGCTCGACGTCCTCGACGGGGACACCGACCTCGAGCCAGACTTGGCCGGGACTATCGGCTGGTGGAAAGACGCAGAAGGCGACGACGCGGATCTCGAAGCCTCGCTCGGCTGGACTGATCGAATTGCGCAGATCGGGTCCGGCTGGTCCGGTAACGATCCGCTTGGACTCGATCGCGAGTTCGACCCAGGGGATGAATGCGGCGACGACACGGCCGACCTTGAGCCCGATACCGTCGAGGACGGCTATCAGCCCCTACACCTTGTAGATATGGCAGACGCAGCATGATCACCGACGAGCACCGCAAGGGCGAAAAGCTCAACTTCGAAATCATGGTCCTGCGCGAGCGCATCGACATCTTGGAATTGCTGATCGAGACGGCCGAGGACGAACTCAGCACGATCGCCAAGCTGACCGGCATGCTTGTGCTCCAGTCGCCGAAACTCCGCCACGTCGTTCATCAGATTCATGACGTCAAGGAGGCAATGATCCACGTCGACGACACCTTCCGGACGCTGGAGATCGCGCCCTAATCCGATTGCCCCTGTATCCGCGCGGGCCTTCTATCCCGATGGCGGTAAATGGAGGATGCCGGTTCGAGTCCGGCCAGGGGCTCCAGTTTTCCGGTGGCAGAATAATCTCCTTTTCTCGCCGCCGAGGCCCGGCCGCTGCCCCTACAGCGCCGGGCATTTCTGTCAGCGA
>JAGRLJ010000381.1 GCA_020441805.1 Rhizobiaceae bacterium | reverse complement strand
GGCGTGCGCGCATTGTCCTCGAGCACATAGAACTGGTCTTCGCCGGTTCGGACGATGTCGGTGCCGATGATATGGGTATAGACGCCGCCGGGCGGTTTCATGCCGATCATCTGCGGCAGGAAGGCGGAGTTGCGCTCGATCAGTTCGCGCGGGATGCGTCCGGCGCGGATGATCTCCTGCTTGTGGTAGATGTCTTCGAGGAAGGCGTTGAGCGCCAGCACGCGCTGTTCGATGCCGAGGGCGAGCCGACGCCATTCGGAGCCGGAAATGATGCGCGGGATCAGGTCGAAGGGGATGATCTTCTCGGCGGCGTCCTCATGTCCGTAGACCGCGAATGTAATGCCGGTCGTCCGGAAAATGTTCTCGGCATCCCGCGCCTTGGCCTGGAGATAGGCGGGCTCCTGCTCCTCGAGCCACTGGAAATACTTCTTGTAGGGTTCACGCGGGCTCCCATCCGCGAGCAGCATTTCATCGAAGGCCAAATTGACGTTCCCCATTCCTTATTCGGGCATTTGAAACCAATGTTCGTTGCAATGCAAGAACCATGCTCAATGAGGCAAACCTAATTTTCGTTCTTCGCGGCGGACGGGCCGGGGCGCGGGGGAACCGCGTCCCGGAAGGAGAGGCTTCAGGCCGGCAGGGCCTCGGGGGCATATTGCGCCGCATATTCGGCGGATGGCGGGATCGGCTTGATCACGTCGATCATCACGCCGTTCGGATCGGCGACGATGAAGTGACGCTGCCCGAAATCCTCGTCGCGAAGCGTGCGCAGGACGGGCACGCCCTCGGCGCGCAGCCGGTCGTGGATCGCGTCGGGATCGTCGACTTCGAGGTTGATGAGCATGCCCTCCACCGGCTTCCGGCTCTCTTCCGGCACGGTTTCATGGATGCGGGAAACGAAGGCGAGGTTGACGCCGGGATGATCGGCCTGCTGTAGGTGAATGTACCAGTCGCTGGTGAAGAGCGGCCTGAAGCCGAAATGGGCCTGGTAGAAAGCGGCGGCGGCCGCGACGTCGTCGACCAGCAGGACGGGATAGTAACCGGTGATCTTCATGGCTTGTCTCCTCGATGGAAATTACATACAGTCTGCATGTAGGTTTTTAATTAACATGCAGGCAGTTTGTATGCAAGTGAAAAAACAAAGGCGCAGCAACGCCTCCCGCAGCCATGCCATGCGGGAGGCGCTGATCGCCGCCGGACGGCGATTGTTCGTCGAGAAGGGGTATGCCGAGACCTCGACGCCGGAGATCGTCGCGGCGGCCAATGTCACGCGCGGCGCGCTTTATCATCATTTCGAGGACAAGGCGGCGCTGTTCCGCGCCGTCATCGTCACCGAGTCCGAACATGTCGCCGATGCGATCAATATTGCCACCCGGGGCTGCGCCGACGCGGTCGGGGCGCTCGATACCGGCACCGATGCCTATCTCGATGCCATGACGGTGCCGGGCCGCACCCGGCTGCTGTTGATCGACGGCCCCGCCGCGCTGGGGCGAAAGGCGATGGACGAGATCGATCGCGAAACCTCGGGCGGCACGATCGTCGTCGGCCTGAGCGGAGCGACAGGGCGCCCGCCCGATGCCCGGATGGAGGTGCAGGGGCGGCTGCTCTCCGCGGCCTTCGAGCGCGCGGCGCTCGATATCGCTGACGGGGCCGATCCCGTCACCTACAGGACCGAGCTCAAGCGCATGCTGGCGGAGACATGCGGCCGGGCCTGACATCCGCAGGCCCCGGGGCTTCTCCGGCAAAGGCGCGATCCCGTGCATTTGGGCTTTGACCGAAGCGGCCGGGTCAAGTAATCCTCCGCGCGTCCCGTTCCGGCGGCGCCCGCTTCGTCAGGTTCGCCGCCTATCGCCCTGAAAGGCTCCAGCGTGTCCCTTGAGCGCTTTGCGCCGGCTCTTTTCGTGCTTCTGTGGTCGTCGGGATGGATCGCTCCCGTCTATGCGTCGCGCCATTCCAGCGCCGAGGCTTTCCTGTCGGTGCGCTTTGCCTGCGCGGCGGCCTGCTTCCTGCTGGTCGCGCTCGTGTTTCGGGCCCCCTGGCCGAGACAGCCCCGGGCGATCGGCCATGCGGTCCTTTCCGGCGCGCTGATGCACGGCGTCTATCTCGGCGGCGTCTGGTGGGCGATCTTCAACGGCGTTCCGGCATCGATTTCCGGCGTGATCGCGGCGTTGCAGCCGCTCATCACCGCGGCGGTCGCGCCGTGGATGATCGGCGAGCGGCTCTCGCCGACGCAGTTGCTCGGCCTCGTTCTCGGCTTCGCCGGCATCGTCATCGCCCTGATCCCGACCTTCCAGGGCGTTTCGCCGGAGATGTTCGTCGAGCGCGCCGTGCCCGTGGCCGTCAATATCCTTGCGATGAACGGCGTGGTGCTGGGAACGCTCTACCAGAAGCGCTTCGTGACCTCGGGCGACATGTGCAGCAATGCCGTCTGGCAATATGTCGGCGCGCTCGCCGTCGTCCTGCCGCTTTCGCTGCTGACCGGTCCGGCCCGGTTCGATGTTTCGGCCGAGCTTCTGCTGGTGCTGGTCTGGTCCGTGCTCATCCTGTCCATGGGCGCCGTCATGCTGCTGCTCTACCTGATCGGTCGCGGGCAGGTTTCCCGGGCGGCTTCGCTGATCTATCTGATGCCGCCGGCGGTGGCGATCGAATCCTTCGTCTTTCTCGGCGAGCCGCTGCACATGCCGATGATCGTCGGCACGGTCATCGTGGTGATCGGCGTCTGGCTCGCGGGTCGGAAATCTCAGACGGCGTCATAGGCCAGCGTGGTCATGACGGGCAGATGATCCGACGCGATGCGCGACAACGGCGTTTCATGGGCGACGACCTCGCCGATCAGCCCCGGCCGGTTTGAGATGATGCGGTCGAGCGCGAGAAAAGGCAGGCGCGACGGGAAGCTCGGCGCGGAGGGGGGCAGGGGGCCGAAAGCCGGCGCGAAACCGTGCAGCGCCGATCTGGCGCCCATGCGCCATTCGTTGAGGTCGCCCAGAACCAGCGTCGGCCGTTCCCGATTGCGCCGGAGAAGGTCCACGATCGCGTGCGCCTGCTGCCGGCGCGAATGGCGCAGGAGTCCGAAATGCGCGGCGATGATCCGGACGCCCCTGTCCGCGTCGAAATCGAGCTCGGTCACCAGCGCGCCGCGCGGCTCCAGTCCCGGCAGGTCGATCTCGTGGACGCCGCTGACCAGGCCCTTGCGGTAGAGCACGATATTGCCGTGCCAGCCATGGGCGGCGGAGGGCCTGGAAAGCGGGACGGGAACGAGGCCGTGCTCGCGCTCCAGCCGTTCGAGGTGAAGCAGGCCCCTGCGCTCGCCGAACCGCGTATCGACTTCCTGGAGCGCGATGACGTCGGGATCCATCTCGCCGATGACGTCCACGATCCTGCCCGGATCGCGCTTTCCGTCCGTCCCCACGCATTTGTGGATGTTGTAGGAGGCCACCACCAGCTCGCCGGGTCCTGCCTCGGCGGCGCGGAGGACCTGTTTTCCCCGGCTTCGGATGGCGTGGAGCGCGGATAGGATCATATCGGCGGGCCAGTGTCTTTCATGTCGCTTCCTGCGTCACTCAAACGCATGAGATCACAGATAGGGCGATCCGAGCCAGAGAATTTTTTCGAGAAGGCGCAGCGGGAAGGGACGGTTGCGCAATTCGTGGAGCGTGACCGCATGCGCGTTCCGGATCGCGTTGGCAATGCGACCCTCGATGACCTGGGCGAAACCGGTGTCCAGGATTTCGAGATCGACCTCGAAATTCAACCGGAGCGAACGCGGGTCGAGGTTGGATGAGCCGACATAGGACCATTCCCCGTCGATCGTCATCAGTTTGGAATGATCGAAGGCGCCCCGGACGCGCCAGATCCGGCAGCCATATTTCATGACCTGGTCGAATTGCGCGGTCATTGCGCGGTCGACCAGAGTCAGGTTGTTCTCCGAGGGTACGAGGATGTCGATTTCCACCCCGCGCCGGGCGGCGGTCACCATCGCGCTGATCAGTTCCCGATCCGGCAGGAAATAGGGCGACATGATGCGGATCGACCGCTGGGCGACCGAAAAGGCGCCGGTCAACATCTTGTGGTTGGTTTCGAGGCTGCCGTCCGGACCGGAGGAAACGACGCGCGCGAAGGTCGGCTGGGTCGACGCGACGGCGGCCGGCGGATGGACGACCGCCGTCAGTTTCTCGCCGGAGGCGAAATGCCAGTCCTCGGCCGCCACCGAGAAGAGGTCCGCCACCACCGGCCCCGCCACGCGGAAATGGGTGTCGCGCGCATAGGCGTCGCCCTGCAATTCGCGGGAAAAGGCTTCGCGGATATTCATCCCGCCGACGAAGGCGATCTTATTGTCGACGACGATGATCTTGCGGTGGGTACGGAGATTGGCATAGGGCAGCCGAAGGCCGGTGATCACCTTGCCGTTGAAGGTCTCGGTGCGGACGCCCTGCCTGCGCAGATGCCGCACGATGCTCGGCACCGAATAGCGCGCGCCCACGGAATCGACCAGAACCCGAACCGCCACGCCCCTTCGATGGGCCGAGACCAGGAGGTCGGCGATCCTGAGGCCGACACGGTCATGGTCGAAAATATAGGTTTCGAGGATGACGCTGTGGCGTGCCTCGGCGATCGCCTTTTCGATCGCGGCATAGGCGGTGTCGCCGTCGCCCAGGATTTCGATCGTGTTGCCGGCGGTGAGGGGGAAGCGGGTGACCGTGTCCCCGAGCTGCTTCATCGGGACGAACTGCCTGGAAAAGCATTCGGCGACGGCGTCGCGCGGCACGGCGGGTCCATAGAATTCCTGCCAGAGGGCATGGCGTGCCGACCTGCGGGTGGCGAGCGCATTGTGCCGGATCCGGTTGATACCGGCGACGAGATAGACGAAGGCGCCAAGAAGCGGAGAGAGCAGGATGACGCCGACCCAGCCGGTCGCCGATCGGACATCCTCCTTGGTCATGGCGGCATGCGCGATCGCGATGGCGCCGGTGACGACAGAAAGGGCGGCCAGGAAATGCGGCCAATAGCTGGAAAAGAATGCAATCATATCAATCCGCTGCGGATCACGGGCTTCCGCCAAGGTCGGGTGGCCGGAGCCGTTTTGCAAGTGGCGGACCTGTCTTTTTCGCCAGGCGGCGCGAACCGGCCGGGGAGACCGCGTCTTGCTCTTGCCAGATCGATGGATTGGGCTATATTGAGAATAATTCTCAATAGCAATTGAGCCTGAAGCGATGGATGCGAATGTGAAGTGGGACAATGACGGCTGGCGTGGCGAACGGGGCGAACCTCCGCTTTCGGATGTCTATCATTCCGTGCAGGTGACGAATAAGGGATCGCAGCTCCGGCGGATGGCGGCCTTCATCGGGCCGGGATATATGGTGGCCGTCGGCTACATGGACCCCGGCAACTGGGCGACCTCCATCGCAGGCGGCTCGAAATTCGGCTTCACGCTGCTCAGCGTCGCGCTCATTTCCAATATCATCGCCATCATCCTCCAGTCGCTGACGGCGCGGTTGGCCATCGCCTCGGGCCGCGACCTCGCGCAGGCCTGCCGCGACGCCTATCCCAAGCCGATTGCCCATATGCTCTGGCTGCTCGCCGAACTCGCGATCATCGCCACCGACATCGCCGAGGTTATCGGCACGGCCATCGGCCTCAACCTGCTGTTCGGCATTCCGCTCGAAATCGGCGTGATCATCACCGCGCTCGACGTCTTCCTGGTCCTCTACCTACAGAAACTGGGTTTCCGCTGGGTCGAGGCTTTCGTCATGGCGCTGCTGGCGGTAATCGCGGTGTGCTTCGCGGTCCAGATCGCGATGTCGAATCCGGTCTGGGGCGATGTGATCCGCGGCTTCGCGCCGACAACCCAGATCCTGCGGGATCCGGAGATGCTCTATCTCGCCCTGGGCATTCTCGGCGCCACCGTCATGCCGCATAATCTCTACCTGCATTCCGGCATCGTGCTGACCCGGCAGATCGGCGACAGTCCCCAGGAGAAGAGGCAGGCCCTGACCTATGCCACGATCGATTCCACCGTGGCGCTGATGTTCGCTCTCCTGATCAATGCCTCGATCCTGATCGTCGCGGCGGCGACCTTCCATGTGAGCGGCCGTTCGGAGGTGGCCGAGCTGGGCGAGGCCCATTCGCTGCTGGCGCCGATCCTCGGCTTCGCCGTCGCCCCGGTCCTGTTCGGTATTTCGCTCCTGGCCTGTGGCATCAATTCCACCGTGACGGCCACGCTGGCTGGCCAGATCGTGATGGAGGGCTTCATCCAGTTCCGCATCGCGCCCTGGATGCGCCGGCTCATCACCCGCGGGATCGCCATCATTCCGGCGGCGGCGGTCACCATATGGTATGGCGAGAGCGGCACCGGAAAGCTTCTGATCCTGTCGCAGGTCGTGCTTTCGCTGCAACTCTCCTTCGCCGTATTTCCGCTCGTGATGTTCACCGCGAGCAAGGCCAAGATGGGCGAGCTCGTGGCTCCCCGATGGCTCTCGACGATTTCCTACGTCATCGCCGTCTTCATCGCGGCGCTCAATATCAAGCTGCTGTTCGATCTCGCGGTGGGGGGATAGGATATCCGCGAAAGCGGCGTTCCATGAACGGCGAAGGCCGGCCCTCGCGGGCCGGCCTTCTGCATTTCGAGGGATTGCGGAACGCGTCAGCTGCGGCGGTCGCCGGACTGGGCGCGCCGTTCGCCGCCATGCCAACGCTTCTTGCTGCCCGCCGGCTTGCCGTGATTGCGGTTTTCGGAAGTCGGCGCGCGCTCGCCGCCGCTTGCATTGATGTTGCGGTCGTCGGCGAAACCGGCATGGCGCGCCGGCGAATGGCGATTCTGGCCGCGATGCTGACCCTGCGGGTCGCGACCCTGGCCCTGGCGCTTGCCGCCGTCGGGCCGCGCCGGGCGGCGCTCGTCGACGCGCTGCTCGTGGCGCGACTGGCGTTCGCCGAATTCGTTGCGGCTGTCACCCGGGAAGCGCTCGCGATTGTCGTCGCGGCGCGGGCCCTTGCGGAGCGGACGGAATTCGCCGCCATTCAGTTCCTCGACCTCGGCGAAGGCGCTCTCGCGCCGCTCGCCCCGGCCATGCTGCGGCCGGCGCTCGTCGCGCCGGGGGCGGCCGCCGCGCTCGCGACCGTCCTTCACCACCGGTTCGGCGGCGCCGGCTTCCCCGGCGGCTTCGATGGCCTCCGGGCGGGTTTCGTGGCCGGTCGGGCGGCGGCCGCGATGGCCGGAGCCGCCGCCCGCCGCCTTCTTCTTGCCCTGCCATTCCGGACGCTCGCCGCTCGCGACGGGGATCGGCAGGCCGGTCAGCTTCTCGATGTCGTAGAGCATCTTGACGTCCTCGGGACCGCAAAAGGCGATGGCGACGCCTTCACGGCCGGCGCGCGCGGTGCGGCCGATGCGGTG
>JAGRLJ010000380.1 GCA_020441805.1 Rhizobiaceae bacterium | reverse complement strand
CAAGGCCCGGCATCTCGCCGGGCCGTTTTCGTTTCAGGAGACCAGATTCATGTCCGCTTCCCTCATCTTCGACATTGCGCCGCTCGGCTCCCTCGTCGCCTACAGCGACGCCCAGCCAAAGCCGCCCGCACGCTTCACCAGGAAGCTCGCCGCTTGGAAATCCCGCAACGGGGTCGGCCGCCTCGTGCGCAAGGAGCCGGGCCGCGAGCGTCCGACCTATACGACACCACCGTCCTTCACCCTGCATGAAGGCGATTTCGGCGAAGGCGGCATCATTCTTATCACCGTCATGCGCAGCTACGGCATCGACAGCGATCTGAGCTTCCGGGTGATCGAGCGCCCGAAGCTCGGTCAGGTCCGCGTCGTGCAGGATGTCGGGGAGAATGTCGAGCTGCTGCACCTCGCCGAGGACCGCGAGGCGGCCGAACTCTGGCTGGCCAGGAAAGGATACAGCCGCGCCCGTCTCGAGGAGATCACCGCCGACGAGGTTGGTGCCGATGCCATCGAGGGCCGCGCGGCCGCGTGATCCTCCCATATCCCCATCCACTCGGCCCGCCGTCCCGCGACGGCGGGCTGTTTTCGTTTCAGGAGATGACCATGCCGACCGAACCCACATTCATCCGACCAGCCCCTCAGCGGGTCTATGTCGCCATCTATGAACACCGTCATGGCACGGATGTTCGTGTCTTCGCCAATGAGGACCAGGCCATGTGCTGGCGCACAGGCTTGGCCAAGGAATGGTGGAGCGACGCCTTCGAGGACGATCCCCCGCCCGATGATGAAATCGGCGAGGAATATTTCGAGCGGATGCTGGAGCGCGACGAGTTCTTCTCGACGGTGCCGCGCGACATCGAAACCGGCGATCACACCCCGGCCGATCCGGCGGGCCTCGGTCCGAGCGCCGACACGGAAAGTTCGGCATGATGACGGTCGAGGAAATCTTCGCCGACGACCGCCGCAATCCTCCCTCGGAGCGCTCGCTTCCGTGGGAGGAAACTCGCGGCGGCGTCACCGTCGTCGTGGAGCCGAAGCCGCATTGGGCCGAGGACATGCGCGCCTTCCGGCTTGGTTCCCGCGAATACTGCCGCTATGCCGACTGGACGGCATATGGCGCCCGGACGCGCTTTTACGGGCATATCGACACCTCTGGCGACGACGTGATGATGAAGGCCCGCGCCACGATCGCCCGTGAAATCGCCGATGGGTTCTGGGACTGACTGGCTCTGAAAGCTATGCCTGCACACCGGGCCACCGGGTATCGCTGCTCAGGCAGCGATGGATCGAGATCCAGCTTCACCATTGCGTCACCCTTTCGTCGTCACGATGCAGCGGGTTCCGTCTCCGGCCTGAAACACGTCCTGGAAATCGGCCCGGCAACGAGGCTGGCGCGGCGGAGCATCTGCGACGGGGCTTCCGGCCCCTGTCGGAGGCAAAACACCACCCCCGCTTCCATTCGCGAACCTTGGTCCGACCGTCTCTTGGTCAATCAACCCGCAAGGGGTCGGCTTACGCGAGCGTGCCGCCCTCGGGGATTCGGAAAGAGTCCGAACGCCCGAGGGTGATTGCAGATCCGGTCAGACACTTCGGGCGCCTGTCGCGCGGGGGATGGTCCCCCGCCCCCAAGACAGGAGCCAAACAGATGTCCCGCAAAGATGCTCACGCCTTCGCCGCCTCCCTCGCCGCCACGCTCATGGTTTCGATCGTCGTCTTCCAGGCAGGGGATGGAA
>JAGRLJ010000379.1 GCA_020441805.1 Rhizobiaceae bacterium | reverse complement strand
CGCCATAGGTGGTGAAATCCTTCTCGACCTCGATGAAGAGCTCGGTATCGGCCAGCCGGACCCTGTCCCCCGTCGTCGGGCCGAACATGGAAGCATAGGCGGCGCGGGACATCCTGTAAGGCATGGGTCAGGCTCCGGAAACGTGTTCAAGGATTTCGTCGTCAGAGTTCGTCGAGGGCTTCCGAACCGCCGCGGCGACAAGGACTTCGCCATTGTCTTCGATCGTGAATTCCAGCAACCCGCCAGGAGACAGTCCCAGGGCCTTGCGGACCTCCGTCGGGATGATCACGCGGCCTCTTTTCGATGTCCTGGCATCGAATCTAGCCATGGAGGTTCCTCCCGGCGTTTGGGGATGCCGGCATGGCGGCCACGGATTCAGGGAAATCCAGCCTTCTCAATTTTCCCTGTGCGGCGAGGCTGTCCACCCAGGCCCTCTCCGCCTCCCACGGATGCCCGTCCCAGCCCCGATGGCCGAAGCCCGCGAGAAACACTTCGTCGTCCGGCTTGCGGTAATGCGTGAGATATTCGGCGATCACCACCGCGCCGCTCGACGGAACGATATAGGGTGTCGGCGAATGGCTGGCGAGCGCGCCATCCAGCGCCTCATGGGTGGCGGCGGGGACGATGTGGAAATCCTTGCCGTTCGTCCGCGCGTAGCCGGCGAAGCCGTCCGTATGGTCGTCGCAGAAATCGTCGAGTTCGGGATGGCTTCGGAGAAGTCCGGCACGCATGGCCCTGAACTTCGCCGGGTCGCGCACGCACCAGACGGCGGCGGCGCGCCGGACGGCTTCGTTGCCGGCCCAGCCGGAATTTCCGATCATCGACTTGCCCGGCCGGCCGGTATTGCAGACGGCGACGATATCGGTCCGATGGCCGCCCGGTCCGACCGATCGGCAGTCGTTGAAACGGATCACCAGACCGGCGGCGTCGATAATGGCGGCAAGCCCGTCGCCGATCTCGCCATTGCCGACAATGACGACCCGGCGCGCCATCAGTTCTCCAAGCCCTCGGCGAGTTCGCGCAGTTCCTTGGTGCGGGTCTCGGTCAGGCGCGCCTTGCAGCCGTCGATCAGCATCGGCTGCATCGATCCGCCGACGGCCTCGTAGCCGACGCCTTCGCAATGGCCGTCGCGATAGTCGATCCAGGCGCGCTGGGCTTTTTTCAGGGCCTTGACGGCGCCGACATAGGCAGGGTTCATTTCGGCCGCCTGCGTGTCGGCTTCCGCCTGTACCTTCAGCGCGTCCCTGTAGACGGCGTTCAGTTCCTTGTCCGCCTTTTCGAAATCGAGATAGGCGCATTGGTTCATATCCGCCTGCGACATGGCGTTGGCGCAATCGAGCGGCGGATCGTCCTGTGCAAGCGCGGCGCCGGAGGCCGCGAGCAGGATCGCGAGCGCCAGGGTCAGCTTCGTCATGAAAACCACCTCTTCTTCTGTCCGTTGCTTCATAGTTTGCCCATCACCTGCTGGCGGAAGCCGTAGACTTCGCGCTTGCCGGACAGGGGAACGAGCCGGACGGTCCGCTTCTGGCCCGGTTCGAAGCGCACCGCCGTGCCGGAGGGAATATCGAGCCGCATGCCGCGCGCCTTTTCGCGATCGAAATCGAGGCCCTTGTTGGTCTCGAAGAAATGATAGTGCGAGCCGACCTGGATCGGCCGGTCGCCGGTATTGGCGAC
>JAGRLJ010000378.1:9134-9289 GCA_020441805.1 Rhizobiaceae bacterium | reverse complement strand
AGCTTCTCCATCAGGCGGTCGGCGGTGGTCTTGCCGACCGGCACCGCCACCGACACCGCCATGCAGCGCTCGCCGGCCGCGCCGTAGCCGGCGCCCACCAGCGCATCGACCGACTGGTCGAGGTCGGCATCCGGCATGATGATCATGTGGTTCTT
>JAGRLJ010000378.1:0-9129 GCA_020441805.1 Rhizobiaceae bacterium | reverse complement strand
GCCGAAGCACTGGGCGCGCTTGCCGGTCGCGGCCGCGCGCTCGTAGATGTATTGCGCTATCGACGACGAGCCGACGAAGCCGACGGCCGCGATATCCAGGTCGTCGAGGATGGCGTCCACCGCCTCCTTGTCGCCGTTGACGACGTTGAGGATGCCGGGCGGCAGCCCCGCCTCGATCATCAGTTCGGCAAGCTTCATCGGCACGCCGGGATCACGCTCCGACGGCTTGAGGATGAAGGCATTGCCGCAGGCGATCGCCGGCGCGAACTTCCACATCGGGATCATGGCCGGGAAGTTGAACGGCGTGATGCCCGCGCCGATGCCGACCGGCTGGCGGATCGAATACATGTCGATGCCGGGGCCGGCGCCCTCGGTGAACTCGCTCTTGATGAGGTGCGGCGTGCCGATCACGAATTCGCAGACTTCGAGGCCGCGCTGGACGTCGCCCTTGGAATCCTCGACCGTCTTGCCATGCTCGCTCGACAGGAGCTCCGCCAGTTCCTGCATGTTGTCGTTGAGGAGCTGCACGAATTTCATGAAGACGCGGGCGCGGCGCTGCGGGTTGGTGGCGGCCCACTTGACCTGCGCGGCCTTGGCGCTCTGCACGGCGGCATCAAGCTCGGCGTCGCTCGCAAGCGCCACCTCCGCCTGGATTTCGCCGGTGGCGGGATTGTAGACCGGCTGCTTGCGGCCCGACGTGCCGTCAACACGCTTGCCGTCGATGAAATGTCCGATCTGGCGCATGATATTCCTCCTTGATTGTGATGGCGCGGATTTTACGTTACAGCATGCACAAAGCAATGGGATGGAATACGCATCCGTTGTGCAGGAATTATAGTTAGGGCGGCGGAGCGACCATTTGCCAGCAAATCCCTTTCCGTCATGCTCGGGCTTATCCCGGGCATCTGACCACGTGTCGGATGATATGCGATTGCTTCAGGAACGTGGTCGGATCCTCGGCACGGGGCCGAGGAAGACGTCGCGGGCGCTGTATACGGCTTGCCAGCAGTTTTCCGTTCCGTTGCAAGCTTGGATGGCTCTCCACGGGGACGGCACGCCATGAACTGGGACGACGTGCGCATCTTCCTCGCCGTGGCACGCGCGGGCCAGATCCTTGCCGCCTCCAAGCGGTTGGCGCTCAACCACGCCACGCTCTCGCGGCGGCTGACGTCCCTTGAGGAGGCGCTCGGCACCCGGCTCTTCATCCGCCGCACCAATGGCTGCGAACTCACCGCCGAGGGTGAAGGGTTCCTCGGCTCCGCCGAGCGGATGGAAACGGAGATGCTGGCGGCGCAGGCGCGGCTCGGCCGCACCGACACGGCGATTGCCGGCACGGTGCGGATCGGCGCGCCGGACGGTTTCGGCGTCTCCTTCCTCGCGCCGCGCATGGGCCGGCTGATCGAACGGCATCCGGAACTCAAGATCCAGCTCGTGCCGGTGCCGCGCGCCTTCTCGCTCTCCAGCCGCGAGGCCGATATCGCGATCACGCTCGAACGGCCGGAACAGGGCCGCCTGATCTCCTCCAAGCTCACCGATTACACGCTCGGCCTCTATGCCTCCCATGCCTATGTCGAGGCCCACGGGGCTCCCGCGGAAGCCGATGCGCTCAAGGGCCATCGCCGTGTCGGCTATGTCGAGGACCTTATATTCACGCCCTCGCTCAACTTCACCGGCGAGGTGATGCGCAACTGGAATGCCGGCTTCGAGATCTCGTCGGCGACCGGCCAGACCGAAGCCGTGCGCTCCGGAGCCGGCATCGGCATCCTGCACAACTACATCGCCCGCGACTATGCCGATCTCGTCCGCGTGATGCCGGCGATCTCGATCCAGCGCACCTATTGGACCATCTTTCACGAAAGCGCCCGCGATCTTGCCCGCATCCGCGTCGTCGCCGATTTCCTGCATGAGATCGTGCGCGCGGCGCGCGGCATCTGGTAGCTCCGTGGACCTCCGCGAACACCGCGCTATACTGTCCAAGTGAGAGGGACTTAGACCGACGATGGATCCACTCGTATTGCGTCTGGGACTGGCGCTGGCCATAGGCCTGCTGGTCGGGATCGAACGCGGCTGGCGCGAGCGCGAGGCGCCCGCCGGCAGCCGGACGGCCGGCATCCGCACCTATGGCATTTCCGGCCTTCTCGGCGGGGTGGTCGCGGCGCTGTCGCAAGCCACCGCCAATGGCCTTATCCTGCCCCTGGGCTTCGCCGCCTTCGCCCTGGTCTTCGGCTGGTTCAAACGGCAGGAAGCCGAGCATGACGAGGACTTCAGCGCCACGGGCGTAATCGCCGCCATGGCGGTGTTCGCGCTCGGTTCGCTTTCGGTCGCCGGTCATCCGACCGAGGCGGCGGCGGGCGGCGCGGCGCTCGCCACGGTGCTGGCCAGCCGGGAAATGCTGCACGAATGGCTCAAGCGCCTGACCTGGATCGAACTGCGCTCCGCCCTGATCCTGGTCGTCATGACCGCCGTGATCCTGCCGCTGCTCCCGCAAAGCGCCATCGACCCATGGGGTGCGGTCAATCCGCGCGAGATCTGGCTCTTCACCATTCTCATGGGCGCGCTCTCCTATCTCGGCTATATCCTGATCCGGATCGCCGGCCCCTCGCGCGGCCTGATCTATTCCACGCTTGCCGGCGCGCTGGTTTCCTCCACCGCCATGACGCTGTCGCTCGCCCGGGCGGAGGGCGACCCTCGCCTCCGGGCCGGCGCGGCCTGTCTCGCCGCGGTCGTATCCGTCTTCCGCATGCTGGCGATCACGATCTTCGTCGGCCCGGCCGTGGCCGTCCACGCCGCGCCGCCGACCCTCGCCGCGGCGGCGGTCTTCGGACTGTTCGGCCTCGTGCTCCTGCGCGCGCCGCCATCGGAAACCACGCCACATGCGCATCGCAACCCGCTGGATCTCAGGCCCATCCTGATCTCCGCCGCGATCCTGACGGTCATGTCGGCTTTCAGCGCCGTCTCCTCGCGCTATTTCGGCTCGTCGAGCCTGCCCGTCACAGCCGCCATAGCCGGCCTCGCCGATGTCGATGCGGCCGTCCTGTCGATGATCCGGTTGCAGAACGCGGCGGCATCGCCCGAACTGCTCGGCCTCGCCATCCTGGCGGCCTATGCCTCCAACGCCATAGTCCGTTTCGCAAGCGCGGCGGCGATCGCGCCGCGCTCCTTTTCCATGGCCTTCGGGGCGGCCACGATCACCGCCCTCCTGACAGCATTCACCGTCTACTGGTTCGCGCCGATCACCGGATATGTCCCGGTAACATAGATTTTCCAGGCGCTTGTCGGCTTCGGTCCCCGGCCATGGGGCGGAGTGAAAATTTTTCATCCAATCATGTTGCCAACCACATATCTTATTCCTACTTATGTGTTGCCAACCACATAATGGAGAGCCGCCATGACTTCCCTCTGGACACCCACCACACTCGGCAATCTCAACCTGCCTCACCGGCTCGCGCTGGCGCCGATGACGCGAAGCCGCGCCAATGCCGACGGTACGCCCAGCCATCTCGTTCCGATCTATTACGCGCAGCGCGCCTCGCTCGGCCTCATCATCACGGAAGGGACCCAGCCCTCGGAGGACGGCCAGGGCTACATGCAGACCCCCGGCATCCACAGCGAGGCGCAGATCGCCGCGTGGAAAAAGGTCGCCACCGCCGTTCATGCCGAGGGCGGCCATATCTTCATGCAGATCATGCATGCCGGCCGCATGAGCCATCCCGACAACACGCAGCATCATCGCACACCGGTGGCGCCCTCCGCGATCGGCGCCGGCCAGACCATGTTCACGCCCTCCGGCCCGCAGCCGACGCCGGTGCCGCGCGCGCTCGGCCGCGACGAGGTGCTCCAGACGATCGACGATTTCCGCAAGGCCGCGCGCAACGCGATCGAGGCCGGCATGGATGGCGTCGAGATCCACGGCGCCAACGGCTATCTCATCAACCAGTTCCTGGCGTCCAACGCCAATATCCGGACCGACGAATATGGCGGCAGGATCGAGAACCGCGCCCGCTTCGCCATCGAGGTCGCTCGCGCCGTCGCCGACGAGATCGGGCCCGAACGCACCGGCATCCGGCTTTCGCCCGGCCTCGAGATCGGCGGCCTGAACGACGGGCCGGACGGCGAGGAGCTCTACCGTTACCTCGTCACGGAACTCGACAGGCTCGGCCTCGCCTATCTGCACCTGCATCATTTCGGCAACGAGGCACTGCTGGCGGATCTTCGCGCCCGCTGGTCGCGGAAACTGCTCGTGCTGCGCTACGACCGCCCGCTCGACCAGATCGCCCGCGATCTCGACAGCGGTGTCGCCGATATCGTGCCGGTCGGCCGCTGGGGACTCGCCAATCCCGATTTCGCCGAGCGGCTGAAGGCCGGAGCCCCGCTCAACGAACCCGACCCGGCGACGTTTTACAGCGGCGGCGCGAAGGGCTATATCGATTATCCGACACTGCAACAGGCGCAAAGCGCCGTTGCCTGACAGGACCCTGTGACGACGATGAACGAAGCAAGCCGAGAATGCCTGGAGCAAGCGCCCTGCGCCTGCCTGAAGACGGACTATCCGGTGAGCTTCGCCATCTTCGCGCTGGCCCGATCCCACCGCGCGAAGGCCGCGACGATGCTCGCCGATATCGGCCTGTTCCCCGGGCAGGAGATCCTGCTGATGCAGCTTGCCGAACAGGACGGCAAGCCGCAGAAATCGCTCTGCGAATCGATCGGCCTCGACCATTCGACGGTCGCCAAGTCCGTCGCGCGGCTGGAGCGCGACGGGCTGATCGAGCGCCGCAAATGTCCCGAGGACGGCCGCGTCTCCCAGGTCCATCTCACGATCCGGGGCCGGGAGATGACCGATGCGATCGCCCGTGTCTGGGCCGACCTCGAACGCCAGACCGTGCGGGACCTCACGGCCGAGGAGCGGGAACGGCTGATCGCCGTGACGAAGAAGATCCTCCGCAACACGGCCCCGCCGGCGGAGGAGGACGATGCCGGAGTTTGCGCGACGCTCTCGACCCTGGCCTGACGCCCACCTATATCTCCCGCTCATGCAGCCAACCGGAGAAGGCCAGTGACCGAGATACAGCATATTCCCTTCAACCGCATGGATGGCACCACGGGCTCACTCGGCGACTATGCCGGCAAGGTCCTGCTCGTCGTCAACACGGCCTCGAAATGCGGACTGACGCCGCAATACGAAGCTCTGGAGGCGCTCTATCGCGCCAGGAAGGACGAGGGGCTCGAAATCCTCGGTTTTCCGGCCAACGACTTCATGGGGCAGGAACCGGGCAGCGATGCCGAGATCGCCTCCTTCTGCCAGCTGACTTACGACGTCACCTTCCCGGTCTTTTCCAAGATTTCGGTGAAGGGCGCCGATGCCCATCCGCTCTACCGGCAACTGACCGCCGCCCATCCCGCGAAGGCCGGCGCCGAGGAATTCCTCAAGCGGATGGCCGAGAGCGGCCTCGCGCCGGAACGCCCCGAGGACGTGCTCTGGAACTTCGAGAAGTTCCTGGTCTCCCGCAAGGGCGAGGTCATCGGCCGCTATTCGCCGAGCATGAAGCCGGACGACGCCATGCTGGCCGGCGATATCGACAGGGCACTGGCGGAGTCCGCCTGACCTGAACGGAGTTGGGGCATGGCCTGGTCGGCACGCCAATATGTCAAGTTCGAGGACGAACGGACCCGTCCGCCGCGGGACCTGCTGGCACAGGTTCCGCTGGAACACATATCCCGCGCCGTCGATCTCGGCTGCGGGCCGGGCAATTCGACGGAACTGCTGATCGAGCGCTTCGGCGCCGCGCATGTATCCGGCATCGACAGCGACGACGACATGCTGGCCGCCGCCCGCGTCCGCCTGCCCTATACGAGCTTCACCAAGGCCGATCTGGCGACCTGGCGGCCGGATGCGCCGCACGACCTGTTCTTCGCCAATGCCGTGTTCCAGTGGCTGCCGGAGCATATGACGATCTTCGAGCGGCTGATGGGACATCTCAGGCCCGGCGGCGTCCTGGCCGTGCAGATGCCCGACAATCTCGACGAGCCGAGCCACAGGGCGATGCGCGACACCGCCGCCGACGGCCCCTGGGCATTCCGCTTCGCCGAGCCGGCCGTCCGGCGCACCGTCCTGCCCGCGCCCTCCGTCTATTACGACCGGCTCAAACCGCATGCCGCGCGCATCGACATCTGGCACACGATCTACAACCATCCGATGGCCGACCACGGCGCAATCGTCGAATGGGTGAAAGGCTCGGGCCTGCGGCCCTGGCTCGACCGGGCGGGACCGGACCACCGGGACGGGTTCCTCGCGGCCTATCGCCGGCGCATCGAGGAAGCCTATCCGGTGCTGGCCGGCGGCGGCGTGCTCTTCCGCTTCCCGCGCCTTTTCATCGTCGCGGCGCGGTGAGCGGCGCCAGGCCGAGAAAATCCTTGTGTCGCGATGCCGGGGATGGTCTTATGCATAGACATATTGAGGCAGGCGCCATGGACCATCGCGACATCATCGCATCGCTCACGGCGGAGCAGCGCGACAGGCTGACCGAACGGTCGGATCGGGCGGGGCTCGCGCATCTTTCGCTGCATTGGGGGCTGATCGTCGCGTTCGGCGCGCTGATCGCGATCGAGGCGCCCTATTGGTGGGCGCTGATGCTGCCGCAAGGCATCCTGATCGTCTTCCTCTTCACGCTGCTGCACGAGGCGGTGCACAAGACGCCGTTCCGGAGCGACTGGCTCAACACGATGGCGGCCCGGGTCTCCGGCTTCCTGCTGCTGCTGGGCGCGGACTGGTTCCGCTATTTCCATTTCGCCCATCACCGCTACACGCAGGATCCGGACAACGATCCCGAGCTTGCCGAACCGAAGCCGGAAACGCTGCGGCAATATATCGTCCATGTCTCGGGCCTGCCGGTCTATTGGAGCGAGATCCGTGGACTGGCGGCCAATGCGCTTGGCCGGGGACGGGCGGCCTATATCCCGACCAAGGGCGAGGCCAGGGTGCGGCGCGAGGCGATGGCGATGATCGCGCTCTATGCGCTGCTGCTGGCGGGCTCGATCTGGTTCCGGTCGGCGGTGCTGCTCTGGGTGTGGATCGTACCGGCGCTGATCGGTCAGCCTTTCCTCCGGCTCTACCTGCTCGCCGAGCACGGACGCTGTCCCTTCGTCGCCAACATGCTGGAAAACACCCGGACCACGGCGACCAACCGCGCGGTGCGCTTCCTGGCCTGGAACATGCCCTATCATGCCGAGCATCATTCCTATCCGGCGGTGCCCTTCCACAGGCTGCCGGAATTCCACGCCATCGTGCAGGCGCATCTCAAGGAGACCGAGCGGGGCTATGCCCGCTTCAACGCCAAATATATCGCCAGTTTGAACCAGCCGGCATAGGCTATTTGAGCAGGCCGGCGCGCTTGCCGGAATAGATGCTGGCGGCGAGCGCGCTGTCGAAGCCGATGAACAGCATGCGCAACGCGATATTGTCGGCCTCGCCCTTGAGGCGGAAGACGATGTCGGCCGACATGGTCGGATGGGCGAAATCGAGGCTCATCTCGCGCGGCACATGGAAATCCCTGCCCGGCGTCTTGCCGTTCCAGGCGAGCGCGGCGCCCTGGCTGGCGAACATGTTCACCGCCTCGTAGAAGGCCTCGCGATCCGAGCCGGCCGCCTCGAGCAGGTCCTTGTCCCGGCAGAGGAAATGCTCCTCCTTCTTCGATGGCGTCATGGTGATGACGGCCGAGACCGGATCGGGGCCGAAGGTCATGCCGCATTTCATCTCGAACCTGGTGAAGCGGGCCGGATGGTCGCGATGATCGTAGATCATGCTGGCGACCTGCCGGACCAGTTCGATCTGCTGTTCGGGAACATGCTGGTCGGCGGTCATTTTCGTCTTCCTCATCGATGGACTGAGGCGCCTTTAGCACAAAGCGAGCGGGATGACAGGGGCATTTCCGCCCGCTCCGGGGCGATGCGCGGGAAGCTGCCGCGTTATCCCTCCGTGCCCGCGACGCGAATCGGACGGCTGGCGGTGGACGAGCGGCTCAAGAGGTGAAACCCGGGACGGCGCGGCCGGTGGCGACGGTGTATGCCGTGGCGGGGATGCCAGATACGGGGCGGCCGAGGGGGACCGGCGCTTTGGGTTTGTGAGCCTGGTTTCCGCCAACAGGCAGCCGGTTTGGATAATTAGGGCCTGGTTCCACAGGCTCCCCCTTGCATAATCGTACGGGGTCAAAGAACAGCCAGGCGGCATTCCCGGCTCTCGTCACCGCGAAAATCTGGCCTTCACGCGCTGTCAACACGGCCCGCTCCGACGTGAATTGCCATATCCAAAACGCGTCGGCCCTCCTTGTTCCGCTTTTCGATTCCTGGCCGCCATGCTAACACTCCCGCCATGCAAACAGGTGATCATCTCTTTCTCGTCGATGGCTCGGGCTATATCTTCCGGGCGTTTCATGCGCTGCCGCCGCTGACGCGGAAGAGCGACAAGCTGCCGGTGGGGGCGGTGAGCGGGTTCTGCAACATGTTGTGGAAGCTCCTGGTCGATGCGCGCAATACCGATGTCGGCGTGACACCGACGCATTTCGCGGTAATCTTCGACTATTCCTCGACCACCTTCCGCAAGGACATCTATCCCGATTACAAGGCCAACCGCTCGGCGCCGCCGGAAGAGCTCATCCCGCAATTCGGACTGATCCGCGAGGCGACGCGGGCGTTCAACCTGCCCTGCATCGAGATCGAGGGCTTCGAGGCCGACGATATCATCGCCACCTATGCGCGCCAGGCGGAAGCCGTGGGGGCGGAAGCGACGATCATCTCGTCGGACAAGGACCTCATGCAACTCGTGACCGAACGGGTGCATATGTATGACGGCATGAAGGACAAGCAGATCTCGATCCCGGAAGTGATCGAGAAATGGGGCGTGCCGCCCGGGAAGATGATCGATCTGCAAGCGCTGACCGGCGATTCCACCGACAACGTGCCCGGCGTGCCCGGCATCGGACCGAAAACGGCGGCGCAACTGCTGACCGAATATGGCGATCTCGACACACTGCTGGCCCGCGTGAGCGAGATCAAGCAGCCGAAGCGGCGCGAGAGCATCATCGCCGCGCGCGACATGATCGGGATATCGAAGCAGCTCGTGACGCTCCGGACCGA
>JAGRLJ010000377.1 GCA_020441805.1 Rhizobiaceae bacterium | reverse complement strand
CGAACGGCTCGTCCATCAGGAGGAGATCGGCGTCGAAGGCCAGCGCGCGGGCGATCGAGGCGCGCTGCTGCATGCCGCCGGAAAGCTGCCAGGGATATTTCTTGCCGAAGCCGGAGAGATTGACCATGTCCAGCGTACGGGCGATGCGGCCTGCCTGCTCGCTTTTCGAATAGCCCATGATCTCGAGCGGAAGCGCGATGTTCTTCTCGATCGTGCGCCAGGGATAGAGCGCCGCGGCCTGGAAGACATAGCCGTAGGCGCGGTTCCTGCGCGCCTGTTCCGGCGTCATCCCGTTGACGAGAATGGTGCCCGAAGTGGGTTTTTCAAGGTCGGCGATGACGCGCAGGAACGTCGTCTTGCCGCAGCCCGACGGTCCGATGAAGGAGACGAAGTCGCCTTTTCCGACGTCGAGATCGACGCCGGTCAGCGCGGTTACGGGGCCGTCGCTGGTCTCGAAGACGAGCCCCAGTTCGCTCGCCGAGACGACGGTTTCATTGGTTTTGGACATGTTCACCCAGTTTGATTGCGCTCGTTCCCGACGGCGGTTATCCGCCTGTTTTTATTCATCGGACTTTTCCTATGACATCATCCCCGCTTCCCGAATGCAAGCTGGCCCGACCGCCCATCTCCTGTGATGGCGAGCCGATGCGGGCATTTATCTTCCATCGCCGATGAGCCCTGAAACACACACTTCATCCCGGCCTCCAGCGGCCGAAGCCGTATCCCAGGCCGATCGCGCCGAAGATATAGGCGGCGGCGAGGCCAGCGGGGAGAGTGAGGGCGAGGAACAGCAGGAAATCCCAATCGACCCAGCGGATGCCGCCGACCGTCAGCATGGTCAGCAGGGCCGCCACGGCGGGGCAGAGCATGCCGACCAGCAGGAAGACCGGCCTGGTCCGGGGCAGCCACAGCCTGAAGGCGACGGTTCCGAGGACGGTGTAGGGAATGCCGAAGACCGTGCCGAGCATGGAATACATGAGCGCGGCTTCGCCGATCGATGCGATAAGGCCGGAAGGATCGGGGTCCGGCCTGTAGACCACGGAGGGCAGGACATTGGCGATCACCGCGAAGATGACGGAGCCCGCCGAGACCGCGAGCAGGTAGCCCAGCACATGCCGGCCCGCCACCAGCAGATAGCCGGCCCAGCTTTCGTCGGCAGGGGAGGGCCCGCGTTCCGCCTCTAGCATTTCGTCAACGGCTCCCATGACGAACCGTCGGCGAAGCGGACCGTGTATCCCGACCTCGCGTCTCCCGTTATCTCGGCTTTGTCCGGATGATTTTCCTCGGGACCCTCGCCTTCCGATGCGCAGGTCATGCCGACCCGATAGCCGCCGGGGACCGGGTCGACGCTATCGAAGGAACAGGCGGTGACCATGGTTTCGAGGCGATCCGGCGTGATCAAGCGGACGCTGTCGTCCTCGCCGTAGTTCGAGGTCCGGGCATGGACGCAGCCGGATGCATTGCCGTAGGTCCCGTCGATCGGCAATGTCGCGGCGGTCGCGGCGGCGGGGGCCGCGCAGGTCAGTCCGATGATCGCCATGCGCGGCCCCATGATCGGCTCACACCCCGGTGGCCGGGATGCCGGTGCGCTCGACCTTGCGCGGCGCGACGAGCTCCTTCCATGTCGAGAGCGCCCGGT
>JAGRLJ010000376.1 GCA_020441805.1 Rhizobiaceae bacterium | reverse complement strand
CGGGCGAAGATCGAGATCAGCGAAGCGCCGAAACCGAGCGCGACGAGCGCGTCGATGACTTCGCGGCCGCCGCGCTCGAGGTTCATGACATCCGTGAGAATCCAATAATAGACGGCCACGCCGAGCAGCGCGAGGCCGGCCACCAGCATGCCGGTGATGGCCCCCGACTTGAAGGCGATGTCGAGGCCGGCGGCCAGGCTCTTGGACGACGCCTGCGCCGTCCGCACATTGGCGCGCACCGACACATGCATGCCGATGAAGCCCGCCGCGCCAGAGAGAACCGCGCCGATCAGGAAACCGAACGCGGCTTCGGCGGAAAGAAGGAAAAAGGCGAGAATGAAAACGACGACCCCGACGATGGCGATCGTCATATATTGGCGCGTCAGATAGGCCTGCGCCCCTTCACGAATATAACCTGCAATTTCCTGCATGCGGGCATTGCCCTGGTCGGCCGCAAGAACCGACTGGGTCGCCCAGATCGCATAGGCTACGGACAGAAGGCCGCAAACTATGACGGCGAACATAATGCTCATTCCGACATTCCTCCTCAATCGACGGGACATACCCGCCAGGCACCTCCCCGCCGCCGGCAATTCTCCCCGTCCGGGCAGGCGGGACCGGCGCGAGATTGCTTGCTGCAAAATGCCGCGTCAAGTGTTCCCGGATCAATAATTCAATCGGCGTCCGGGAATTCAGTTTTTTCGATTAAAATGTTTAGAGCGCTTCCCGTCAGGCGGTCTCGCGCGCGCGATAGAGGAAGAAAAGCAGCACGAGTCCGATGATGGCGAGCGGCCAGACCGGGAGAATCATCGCTTCCCAGCCGAAGGCGCTGAACACCTGGCCGGACGCGAAGGAGGCGAGCGCCACGCAGGTGAAGAGGATGATGTCGTTGAAACCCTGCACCTTGTCGGCCTCATTCGGCCGGTAGCTGGCCGCGACGATGGCCGTCGAGCCGATGAAGCCGAAGTTCCAGCCCATGCCGAGCAGGATCAGCGCGCCCCAGAAATTCCAGAGCTCGATGCCGGCATGGGCGACCACGGCGCAGATCATCAGGATGACGAGGCCGGCGGCGACCACGCGTTCGGCCCCGAAGCGGTTGATGAGCCGGCCGGTGAAGAAGCTGGGCGCGAACATGCCGAGCACGTGGAACTGGATGCCCCAGGTCGACAGGTCGGTCGAATATCCGCAGCCGATCACCATGGCGAGCGGGGCGCCCGTCATCATGAAGGTCATCAGCGAATAGGAGGAGATGCCGCAGAACATGCCGGTCGCGAAGCGCTGGGTCATGACGATCTCGGCAAGCGGCCGGGGCGGCGCCGCAGTGTCGACATGGGCGCCGGAGAGCGCGGGCAGGCGCAGGAACAGCATCACCGCCGCCGAAACGATGCCGATCGGCACGAAGCTCAGGAACGCGCCGGCAAAGGGCACGGTCTCGAACAGGTCTCCGGCGAAGCGCGCGATCTGGGGACCCAGCACCGCCGACACGATGCCGCCGGCGAGAATCCAGGAAATGGCGCTCGCCTTGTAGGTCGAGGGCGAGGCGTCCGCCGCCGCGAAGCGGATTTTCTGGGTGAAGCCACCGGAAATTCCGGTCACGATCATCGCCGAGACGAACAGCCAGAAATTGCTCTGGAACAGCGCGATGGTCGCGATGAGGCCGCCGACGGACATCAGAGAGGCGCCGATCATGAAACCGAGCTGGCGCCCGAGAAGGCGCGCCACGATGGCGACGAGGACGGCGCCCGCCGACACGCCGACATTGAAGGCGGTCAATGGCGCGGTCGCCAGCCCCTTGTCGTCGCCCAGCATCTGGTAGGCGGCGAGCCCGCCGACGGCGAAAGCGATCGGCGGGGCGCTGCCGAGAATGGCCTGCGCGGTGGTGAGGAGCGCGACATTGCGCTTGGCCGATGCGAGATCGATTTCCGGATGGGTTTCCGTCGCAACGGCCATGGTTGTCCTGCCCTACCTGCCCGAGCCGCGGATCTTGCGCGCGATCGAATCCAGCACGGCGTTGACGAGCCTGGGCTCCTCCTCGCCGAAAAAGGCATTCGCGATCTCGACATATTCCGTGATGATGACCGGCGCGGGCACGTCCTTGCGCTCGCGCAGCTCGAAAACGCCGGCGCGCAGGATCGCGCGAAGCGTGGCGTCCAGCCGCGAGAGCGGCCATCCCTCGACGAGCGAGTCGGCGATCACCGGATCGAGCGCCCGCTGATCCTTGACCACGCCCGAGACGATGGAACGGAACCAGGAGGGATCGGCCTTGAGATACTGGTCGCCGTCCAGTTCCTGGCCGAGCCTGAAATTCTCGTATTCCGAGACGATCTCCAGCACGCCCGTGCCCGAAAGCTCCATCTGGTAGAGCGCCTGCACGGCGGCCAGCCGGGCAGCGCCCCGCTGGTTGGCGCGCTTCACGTCGTCGGTGGTGGCCTCGCCGCTCATGTCAGGCGCCGAACTTCTTCTTGAGGGCAATCATGGTCAGCGCGGCCTTGGCGGCGAAACCGCCCTTGTCGAGTTCCTTGAGCTTGGCCCTGCGCCAGCCCTGCTCGTCGTTCTCCACGGTCAGGATGCCGTTGCCGATCGCCAGCGACTCGCTCACCGCGAGGTCCATCAGGGCGCGGGAGGATTCGTTGGAAACGATGTCGAAATGGTAGGTCTCGCCGCGGATCACCATGCCGAGCGCGACGAAGCCGTCATATTTGACACCGCCGTTGTCGGCGCCGTCGAGCGCCATGGCGATGGCGGCCGGAATTTCCAGCGCGCCCGGCACCGTCACCAGATCCCAAGTCGCGCCGGCCGCCTTGAGCGCCTCGGTGGCGCCTTCGAGCAATGCATCCGCCATGTCGTCGTAGAATCGCGCCTCGATGATCAGGAGATGCGGGGCATGTTTTTTCTTGGCCATCGGGGTCCTCGGAAGGCGTTCGGGCGGATTTCCCGCTGCTGGAGCGCGTCAAACCACGGCGCGGCGAGCTTGGCAAGTCAATTCTCCAAATGCCACACTTCAAGAATTATGAGAGCGGCACGGCGGCGCGCGCTTTCCAAATCGCCGCGATTGTCCTAGAATCGAAGCGAGATCAACAGTTGCTTTCCGGAGTATGCCATGAACCGCTCGCTTTCACTTTTCCTTGCCGTCGCGGGCATGTGCGTTGCCGGCAGCGCCTTCGCCCAGTCCACGACATCGGATCCGATCGGGATCAAGGTGATCGACGAACCGACGATCACCCAGCAGCGCGGCATGATCGGCCAGTCGACGCACAGTTCTATTCCCAGCAATCAGCGCAATTTCTGGGATACGGGTACGCTGCTCGACCTCAACCTTGATGGACAGATCGACGGAGAGTGAA
>JAGRLJ010000375.1 GCA_020441805.1 Rhizobiaceae bacterium | reverse complement strand
CACCACGCGCCCAATACCAATATCGAGATGATCGTCTCGCGGCTGATCCAGTTCAGGAAGCTGGGCGGCTTCCATTTCAACGATTCGAAGTATGGCGACGACGACCTCGACACCGGCTCGATCGATCCCTACCGCCTGTTCCTCGTCTTCAACGAGCTTGCCGATGCCGAACTGTCCGGCGCGGACGGTTTCGAGCCGGCGCACATGCTCGACCAGTCGCACAATGTGACCGACCCGATCGAAAGCCTGATGACGAGCGCGATGGAGGTCTGTCGCGCCTATGCCCAGGCGCTGATCGTCGACCGCAAGGCGCTCTCCGCCCACCAGGACGGCAACGACGCGCTGATGGCCTATGAGACATTGAAGCAGGCCTTCCGAACCGATGTCGAACCGATCCTCGCCATGGCCCGGCTGGAAAAGGGCGGCGCGATCAACCCTGTCGCCGCCTATCGCGCCTCGGGCTATCGCGGCGGGGTCGCCGAAAAGCGGCCGGCGGTCACGGGCTCGGGCGGCGGGATCGTCTGATCGATCCTGCCCGCTTCACGCTGCGGGCGGAGCCTCCGACAGGAACGACAGGTGGAAATGCAGGCCGTCCGGCCGGTAGTCGAAATCGACCTCCGGCGCGAAATCGGCGTCGAAGGCCCGCGAAACGACCTTGGTGCCGAAGCCCTCCCGCTCCGGCGGCGCGACCGGGGGGCCGCCATGCTCGCTCCAGTCGAGCCCGATGCGCGCATCGGTCCTGTGCCAGCGGATCTCGATATGCCCCCTGTTGGTGCTGAGCGCGCCATATTTGGCGGCATTGGTCGCAAGCTCGTGCAGGATGAGCGAGACGGCGAGCACCGCTTTGGGCGGCAGCGGAAACTCCGGCCCGTCGAGGCGGAAGCGGCCGTCTTCCGGATCGTGATGCGGGGCGACCGCGCGCTCGACCACGGTGCGGATATCGGCGCTCTCCCACTCCTCCGCCAGAAGCGTGTCATAGGTTCCCGCCAGCGCACGAACCCGGATCGTATAGCTGTCGATGGCCTGTTGCGGCACGATCTTGCCGAATGTCTGCCGTGCAATGGCCTGTACGACGGAAAGCGTGTTCTTCACGCGGTGCGACAGTTCGCGCGCCAGAAGCGCCCGCGCCGCCTCGGCTTCCTCCGTCTGTAAGCGCCTGCGGTCGAGCTCCTCCAGGAGCCCGTCCACCGAGGCGCCCACCCGGCCGATTTCGCCGTAGCGGCCCCGCATCCGCGTGCGCGCGTCGAGATCGCCCCCCGCCCAGCGGTCGATCACCGCGACGATGCGACTGATCGGCCGCGTGATGAACCGGTTACCGATGAAGATCGCCGCGACGGCTGCGATGGCGACGCTGAGGACGATGAGGAATGTCGCAGTCAGCGTCCCGCGATTGACCTGCTCGAAGGCCGCGTCCTTGGAGAATCCGGCCGCGATGTAGAACGGCCTCTCCTCCGTCGGGGGCTGGTAGCCGAAAACGCGCATCACTCCGTCGCGGCTTCGGGCTTCGAGGATGCCCGGCCGGGGCTGGCGCAGGAGATGCATGAACTCCGATGCGATTTTCGTGCCGACGACGCCCGGAAGCATCGGGGTTCGGACGACGACCACGCCATCGGCGTCGGTGATGGAAATGATGCCGTCCGGAAGGGTTCCCCGCTCCTGGACGCGCGCCTGGAACCAATCGAGTTTGAGCCCCGCGACCAGCACGCCGCGCAGGAGGCCCGCTCGCCGGACCGCTTTCGCGACGGGAAGCACATCGGTTTGCGACAGCCGTCCCCGGGTAAATCCGCCTGTGGCGAATTCACCGGTTTCCAGCGCCTGGCGAAAATAGTCGCGATCAGCGATATCGGCGCCGTTCCGGTCGGGCATGCTCGAGCACAGGACCATTCCCTCCGGCGTCACCATGGAGATCGTGGCGACCCAGGGAACCTCGGCGGCAATCCCCGCCAGCACGGAGTTGCACCGCAGCGTGTCGTCGCCGGTCACCGAGGGTATGGCGGATGTGGCGATCAACAGGCTCTTGATCCCCTCGAAGATGCGATCGACCTCCGAGGCGACCTGGCGCGAGGCCTGCAACGCCTGTTCGTGAATTTCCCGGTCGCGCTGCGCGCGATACCAGAATTCGTTATAGACCAGCATGCCGGTCGCGGGGATCAGGGCGGTAAGGGCCACCGCAAAGAGACGTTTCTTCATCTGGTCCCCGACCCCGTCGTCCAAACGGTCTCGGCTTCTGGCCGGAACAACGTTTCCGCGACGCTCCATTCCACCGCAAGCCTCACGATAGAGTATCATTTTCGACGGTTTGTCAAAGCGTCGCCGGACACTGGCTGCGCCGGTCGGTCTATCGCGCCGCCGCGCGGGCATGAGCGGCTTCGAGGAGCCGGGCGATCTCGTCGGCGGCCCGCGCCTCCCGGGCGAAGGCCGTGCTGGGAACGATGCCGGGGTCCTCCTCGCCGTCGCGAAACACGGCCTCCTCCCGCAATTCGTCGAACATCCGCGCATACCGCCCATCCGCGATCATCGATGCCATCAGCGCGGTCAGGATCTCGCGATGCGCATTGAGGCAGGTTTCCAGTTCGTCGACGGTCATGCGGATGGTCTCCCCCTGCTCGAACCCGGATGTCGCGGTTTCTCCAGGCGATCCCGGAGCGATCATGGCTCATCCGGTATTGAACGCCCGGCGCGGAAAAAAGTTCCCGGCCTTCGGGAAGGTCGGCATCGCCCCGCGAAGAGCCTGGTCCGGAACTTCTAAACGACGCCGCGCGTTGAGGGGCGCGCAGCACGGCGCGAAGCGTTTGCTTCACCAAGACCCGTCGCGGACGCATCGATGCCCTGGAGTCTCGGCATGCACGCCTTCTTTTCGAAATTCGCCACCATCACGGCGCATGCCATGGGCAAGCCGGTCACCTTCGCGACGGCGGTCGCCCTGGTCCTGTCCTGGGCCATCTCCGGACCGTTCTTCGGTTTCTCCGAAGTCTGGCAGCTCGTCATCAACACCGGCACCACGATCATCACCTTCCTGATGATCTTCGTGCTTCAGAATACCCAGAATCGCGACAGCGAGGCAGTCCAGACCAAGCTGGACGAGTTGATCCTGTCGAGCATGCGGGCCCAGAACCGATTCATCGGCATCGAGCGCCTGGATGAAAAGGAACTGCGCGAATTGCGCGACCTGCTCGATGCGAAGGCCGGCAAGGGCAAGGGCGACGCGAACCCGAATTCGACATGACGGGGCGCACGGGAGGACCGGCGCGCATCCGGAGCGCGGGTCGCGGACCAGGTTCCGCCCTGCCCGCCGTCATCGCGGCGCGCACCGCGATGACGGAAGCTTTCCACCTACCGGAAAAGCAGGAAAATCAGGATGATGACCGGAATCGGCACGCCGATCAGCCAGAGCAGGATACCGCGACCCATGGGAGTCCTCCTATGTTGCATGATGTCGGAGCAACGCGCCGAACACGGATCGGCGGCGTTCGGAGGCCAACGATCCAAGCCGGTCTTTGTTCCTGCCTCCCATGCCCGCGAGACAGGCGAGCCCCCTCTTTTCCGGATCTCAGCCATTCCGAGGATGCAGGGGAACTGCGGATGCGCCCCGCGCGTTGATGCGCTACTCTTTTTGCGCAAAGTGGAAGAAATGCGACGGGAGGTAGCTGTGGAGGTTGCCGGGCATGACAGGCACGACCTGTCCCAGGACCAGATCTTCGTGCGCGCGGTGCGGATAGCGACAAACGCGCATCGCGGCCAGTTCGGCAAGGATGGCCGACCCTATATAGAACATTGCGAACGCGTGGCGATGAAGGTGGAGCCGTCCCTCCGCCCCATCGCCTATCTGCACGACGTCGTCGAGAAATCGGAAGGCTGGACCATCGAGCGCTTGCGTCTCGACGGTTTTCCGAACGCGATGATCGAAGCGATCGACGCCCTGACGCGGCGGAGCGGCGAGGATGAGGACGGCTTCGTGCTCAGGGCGGCGGCCAACTCCCTCGCCCTTCCCGTCAAGCGCGCGGATCTGGAGGATAACTTGCAGCAGGCGCTTTCCGCCGGGCGGGATGCGACGCGCTATCGCCACGGGCTGGACATGCTCGCGGCAGCCGGCGGGGCCGTGAACTGACCGCCGGACGCTGGACCGCTAATGGAGCGCGCCTTCGCTGTTGGTCCGTTCGAGGAGGCCGAGCAGCCAGTCCTCTATCGTCAGCCGCAACGAACGGTCGCCGACATCGGAGATCGCGCGCCTGAGCGTGCGCTCGACCAGGCGGTCCGCTTCCTCGGGATTGCGCAGAAGACGCCGCGCGCGGCCGCGCAGGGCGGGCAGCGCCGCCTCGACGCTGTCGCGGAAACTGCCGAGGCCGCTATGCAGGATTCGTTTCCGGGCGGCGGCGAGCCCCCGTTCGAGTTCCTTCCAGCCCGCCGGCTTGGATATGCTCGGAACGCCGACGAACCGGTCAGGCATCGACACGCTGTGATAGCCCGTGAAGAAAATGAAGGGCACGCCGGCGGCCGACAGGACGTCGGCCAGCCCGAATGTGGTCGTGCCTCCCACATTGACGTCGAGAATGACGCCGGCAATGTCCGCCCCGCAATCCTCCAGCACGTCTTCCGCCGCCTCCACGGAAAGCGCGATCCGCACCGGATTGCCGCCGTCCTCGCGAATCTGCGCCTCGAGATCGGCCGCGATGACATATTCGTCCTCCACGATCAGCAGCGGGCGCGCGGTCCCCGCACGGCGTCGGATGCGAAACCTGACGGCGGGCGCCGACGCGGGACGATCGCGCGGCGGCCGGTCGGAAAGAGCGGGTTCGGCCGGTATTTGTGTTGTTATGTCCATCATGCCGGGACAATGCCGGCGATACCGGATTGTTCCTGGAGATCAGTGCTCGCTATCGGGCACCGGCCAGTAGGCGTCCGCGCGAAAATCCTCGGGAATCGGTTTGAGAAGCGTAAGCTTGCGAACCGAGACCGAGACCTGCTGGCTGAAATGCTTCATCGCCTCGGGCATCTCAACACCCATGGCGAGCGCCTTTGCCCTGTGGCGCGTATAGCCCGCGGCATTGAGCCTGCGCCGGGCTTCCAGTCTCACATCCTCGCGGCAAGGCCGTCGCCGGGCCTCCGCCGCCGGCTGGTCCCCGGCAACGCGAAAGCGTATATGCTGCATCATGAGCACCCCTTCCAGTTGCCCGATCATTGGACCGGAAGCTTGCTCGGGGCTTTCGGGATGGCCGGAAATCGGCCGCGCGACGATCCGGCGGCCGTCATGAAAAAAGGGGCCCCGATAGGAGCCCCTGGCCGGTCAGCCCTTGTATTCGGGTTGAGCCTTCAGAGTGGCCTGGTTCGAATCGACATAAACGCGGAAATCGTTGCCGTCGGCTGTCCGGACGATATTGAGTTCGTCGGGCGTCACCGCGATCTGGCGTTCGCCGATGCCGAGGAAGCCGCCGATATCGAGCACGATACGTTCCACCTGGCCATTGTTGTCGAGGATCAGCTTGCTGACCTCGCCGACCTCCTCGTTGTTCGGACCGTAGACGCGCGCGCCCTGTAGCCTGTCGGCCGTCAGTTCCGAGACCTGCGCGGCCTGATAGCCGTCCATGGCGACGTCGGGCCGCACCAGCCGCGTCCGGTTTTCGTCCGTCATGGCCTGTGCCGCATTGTCGGTCGTCGTCGAGGACGTGGTCGTCTGGTCGGTCACCGCCGCGTCGTTATTGTCCATCGCGGCGGCGTTGTCGTCGGCCGGCATCGCCGGCGTGGCGTCGTTGTTCATCGCCACGTCGTCGGCGGGCGCCGGCACCGCGCCGACCGGATCGGCCGCGTCGCGGGCAGCGGCCTGCTGCTGCGCCTTTTCCTCGATCGAGACATAGGCCGGGGCGCTGGTCAGCGCGTCCTTGTTGGTGTTCACCACCAGGAAGTAATCGTCCGGGGCATCGCCGTTCTTGACGAACTTCACGTCCTGCATCGGCACGGCGACACTTTTCTCACCGATGCCGAGAAAACCGCCGACGCCCAGGATCACCGCCTTGATCTGTCCATCGCGGCCGAGCACGACATCGTTGATCTCGCCCACATCGTCCCAATCCTTTTCCGCACCGGCGGCCGCGGTATCGGCGGGCATCGTATTCGTGGCGTAGATTCGCGCGCCGATGAAATCCGAGGCTTCGATATCGCCGGGCTGGGCATTGTAGCTGCCCATCTGGGCATGGGCGCCCGCAGCCATGATCATCACGAGCGCGGTCGTTGCAAGAATGCGTTTCATGTCTGGTCTCCTCGTTTGAAAACTTTGACCGGGCAGTGCCGGCTGCCTTCCCAACGAGTCGTTTCCGGAATGGTTCCAAGAAAATGGCGGCCGGTCCCCGCCGCCGAAATGCACTCGACAGGGGCTTCTCCCGGCACGTCCGCGCGCTCGCATTCCTTGGAACAAAGCCCCGCGCGAGCTTGTTGTTTCCCTGATTTCAAGGAGTGCGAAATGCAGCAAGAGGAAACCAGACGCTGGAGCGTGGGAGAAACCGTGCGCCTGTGCGACGACGAGCGACTGATGACCGTCGTCAGGTGCCATGAGGACGGCGAGGTCTCGGTCGCCTGGTTCGAGCAGCGCAAGATGCATCTGGAACGCGTCCCCGCCGACACGATCGAACCCGTTTCCAGCGAGGCCGCGCCGCCGAGCCTGCAACGAAAGGATTGATCGCTTTCCCGAGTCAGCCCAATTCGGGGCTGGAAAGTCGCCCGCCGGCTGCTAATCATTAGGACAGCCGCCAGCGGGGCGGCCCGAACGGGAGCGAAACATGTTGGGAATCGAAAGCGTCATCGTATTTCTGATCGTCGGCGCCGTCGCCGGATGGCTGGCCGGCGTCATCGTCAAGGGCTACGGCTTTGGCCTGCTCGGCAATATCGTCGTTGGCATCGTCGGCGCCTTCATCGCCGGCTGGCTGTTTCCGCAGCTCGGCTGGGGCGTCGGCGGCGGTTTCCTCTGGGCGATCCTGCACGCGACCATCGGCGCGGTCATCCTTCTCATTCTCCTGCGGATCGTCCGAACGGGCACCTGATGCCCGCGCGCGGACGGGGTCTCGCGATACTGCTCTTCACCGCGTCGATGGCTCCGCCCGTCCTCGCCGGCGGATTGCCCGACGGCCTCGTCTATCTCGCCGACATCGCGCCGGCCATCCGGCAGGACATACGCTATGCCTCCGGCCGGAACTTCACCGGCGCGCGCGTTCCCGGCTACCGGGCCGCGGAATGCGTGCTCGCCCGTGAGGCCGCACTGGCATTGCGCAAGGTCGATGAAAGCCTCGCCGCTCAAGGCTTCGGTCTGGCCGTCCTCGACTGCTACCGGCCGCGAAAGGCAGTTCGGCATTTCGTCCGATGGGCGGCGGCCGGCGGCTGGACGGACCCGGCCCACCATCCCCGGATCGCCCGGAGCGACCTTGTCGACAAAGGCTATATCGCCGCCCGATCCAGCCATTCCACCGGTTTCACCGTCGACGCGACGCTGGCCGACCGCAACGGCGCCGAGCTCGACATGGGCACGCCCTTCGATTTCTTCGATCCCCGCGCGCATACGGCCAGCAGGGCGGTCTCTCCCGAGGCCATGGAGCGGCGGCGCGTTCTCGTGAGGGCCATGGCGGCGGTCGGATTTGTCAACTACCGCCGGGAATGGTGGCATTTCAGCCTGAAACGGACACCGGCCGCGGCCCCGCTCCACGATATCGACATCGTTCCACGCGGCGGCTGACGACCCCTCGCAAAAGCCGGACGATGGCTCTATATAGGGCGCGGAACAGGAGAAGACATGGCGAGCATCGACCAGACCGATACGTGGCGGGATATGTTTTCCCCCTCGCTCGAAGCGATCGAGCAATTGGCGCGCGAGGCCTATGGACAACTGCCGGAGGACTTCCGCGCGCTCTGTCAGGACCTGATCATCGAGATCGCGGACTTTCCGACCGACGAAGTCTTCGAGGACATGGCGCTGGAAACGCCTTTCGATCTCCTCGGCCTGTTCGAGGGCCGGGGCGTGACCGAGCGTTTCTCCGTCGAGAACGGCGAGTTCCCCAACCGCATCTCGCTCTATCGCCGGCCGATCCTCGACTACTGGGCCGAGAACGAGGAAACGCTGGGCGACATCATCACCCATGTCCTGATCCACGAGATCGGCCACCATTTCGGCCTGTCGGACGACGACATGGAACGTATCGAGGCAACCGTCGCCGCCTGAATGCCAAGGGCGCGCGGACCGGGATCCGCGCGCCCTTTTCAATGCCGTATCGCTGTTCAGGCCGCCCAGGGGCGGGCGCCGGCAGCCTTCTTCTCATAGGCGTCGATGTCGCCTTCCTTGGCGAGCGTCAGCCCGATATCGTCGAGACCGTTCAGCAGGCAATGCTTCTTGAAGGCGTCGATGTCGAAGGTGATGACGCCGCCGTCCGGACCGCGGATCTCCTGCGCATCGAGATCGACCGTCAGCGTGGCATTGGCGCCGCGGCTCGCATCGTCGAGCAGCTTTTCGAGTTCGTCCGGCGTCACGACGATCGGCAGGATGCCGTTCTTGAAGCAGCTGTTGTAGAAAATGTCGGCGAAGCTCGTCGAGATGACGCAGCGGATGCCGAAGTCGAGCAACGCCCACGGCGCGTGCTCGCGGCTCGAACCGCAGCCGAAGTTGTCCCCGGCC
>JAGRLJ010000374.1:8859-9805 GCA_020441805.1 Rhizobiaceae bacterium | reverse complement strand
CGCCGCGCACCGTGTGGCCGGGGCCTTTCGGCGCGATCATGACGACATCGACGGTCGCCTTCGGCTCGATCAGGCCGAAGTGAACGTTGAGGCCATGGGCGAAGGCGATCGCCGCGCCGTCGCGGATATTCGGCGCGATATCGTTCTTGTAGATGTCGGCCTGGAGCTCGTCCGGCGTCGCCATCATCATCAGGTCGGCCCAGCCCGCGGCTTCCGAGACCGTCATGACCTTGAAGCCGTCGGCCTCGGCCTTCTTGGCGGTGGGGGAGCCGGCCTTGAGCGCGATCGCCACATTGGCGGCGCCCGAATCCTTGAGGTTCAGCGCATGGGCCCGGCCCTGCGAACCGTAGCCGATGATGGCGACCTTCTTGGCCTTGATGAGATTGAGATCGGCATCACGATCGTAATAGACGCGCATTTTGGTCCTTCCCTTTGCTGTCTGTCTTGAAATGGCGGTCAGGCCGCCACGCCCTTCCCCGTGCCGTGGAGCGCCAGGAAGGCGTTGACCGCCTTCTCCGCCCGACGGCCGAATTCCTTCCTGATAGCGGAAACATCCTCGCCGAGCATCATCCGGACATGAAGATCCCGCACGATCAGCCCATAGAGCGTTTCATAGGCCTCGTTGGCGTCGTCGAAGGCGATCAGCCCCGCCCGCTTGGCGGAGATCAGAAGCGCCGTCGCCCGGCGGCCGATCTGGCGGCGGCCGCGTTCGAGCAGCATTTCCCCGAGCTGCGACGATACCCGGCTCGCCTGGCCGATGGCGAGGCGGTTGAGCGCGAGGGACACGTCACCGGATAGCACCTCCAGGAGCCCGTTGGCGAATTCCGTCAGCAGCCTTTCGAGGCCGGCGCGATTGAGATTGGCAAGCGCGCCGTCGCCGGTCCTGACTTTCGAGGCCTGGTAGGCGATCATCGCCTCCATCAGCCCGTCGCGGTCGCCGAACCAC
>JAGRLJ010000374.1:0-8827 GCA_020441805.1 Rhizobiaceae bacterium | reverse complement strand
GCGGCGCGCGCCACGCCCGCCGTCGTCAGCGCTTTCTCGCCGCCCGAGACGAGCAGGCGCAGCGCCTCCTCCAGCACCGCGTTCTGACGCGGCGAGAAGCTTTCGGGTCCGGGTGTTTCAAGCGTGTGCAGCATGGCGCGTCCTCAGTACCGTACGGTACGGTTCGCATCTCTATGCGCCTGTTTCGATCCGTCGTCAAGTCAAAAACTCTGTCGGGCGCGACGGCCGCGGACCAGCCGGCTTCCGACTCCGCCGCGGCCCGGCCGCACCGCCGAAACCGAACCTTTACGAATTGATGGCCTAGCTGTCGGGCAGCGCAACGAGAGGATGCCGGGCCATGCAGCATGACGAAAACGAACAGCTCGTGGAAATGCTGTTCCGCAACGGAACGCTCACCGTCTCCGGCATCATCCTGTCCTTTTCGCTGACATTCCTGACGCAGTGGGCCAACAATCCCATCCCCTGGACACTGATCGACCTGCCCACGGTCATCCTGCTGTCGGCCGGGATCGTCCTTCAGATCGCCGCCCTGATCCGGTTCCTCGGACACGACTCGATCAGGCGCACCATATATGACCGGGCCGCCCGCCATATGATCATGGGCATCAGCGTGACCGGCGCCGGCGTCATCTCGGCGGTCGTCATCGACCTCCTCCAGATCGTGGCCTGAAAAGCGCGCCGGAATGCATGGATTTCTCCACGGTGAAGACGTATGGAGGAACCGCCGCAGCGGAGGAATCGATGAACGGAATTGCCCTGGCCTCAACCCTTGTCCTCGTTCTTGCCGCCCCCGCCGCCATGGCGGCCGAGAACCGGTGCGGCTGGGTCGAAAATCCCACGCCTGGAAACTGGTGGCTGACCGATCGCGACGGCCAGTGGATCATCATGTCGCAAGGCGGCCATGAAGCGCCCGGCATGGAGCATATCGGCGACATTTCCGCCGGCGATTATGTGGCGACCAACGGCAATTACGGCTATGCCTGCGGCTGCATGAAGGTCGATACCGACGGTGAAGGCATGATCACCCGGATCCATTCCTTCCGACAGCTGGCCATTGCCAAATGCGAGAACGACAGCGCGCTTTCAACGCCGCAATAGACAGGATCGCGCCGGAGGCAGCCCAAGCCGGAGACCTCCGGCAGCCGGCCGGATCAGGCGGCCCTCGCCCCGGGAGGTTCCAGCAGTATGGCGATTTCGGTCCTGTACTGCGCCGGATCGGCGACATGGCGGATGCTGAGATGGAATATCTCCATCCGGCATCCATAGGCGATGCCCGCGTCGGTCGGCCGCATGTGCCAGTTGCTGCCGTTGCCGGCCACCCATCCGGACAGCATGGCGTTCACATCCGTAAGCTTGTCGTACGGTCCGGTCCATTGCGTGGTGACGAAAGTGCCGGCCGGCATGAAATCCGACCGCACGGGGCCTCCGCCGGAATGCGGACGGCTGGTGAAATAGCCGAACTCCATGTCCAGCTCACCGTCCTGGCCGATGACGAGGTAACGCATGAAGGCCGGGCCCCAATCCTCGATGCCGCGAGACGCCATATGGTCTCGCAGTTCGGCGTAGAAGACCACCGCCTGCCGGGGGATGTTCCGGCGGGAAAGCCGGGACCGTATGGAAAGATATGGCTGCTTCTTGCGCCGCGTCTTCACCGGCAAAGTCAACATGTCCGGAGCTCCCATCCCCGTCACAGGCCGAACGACATTGAGCCCGCGCCGATCCGCCGCCGGCGGCCGATGCATCAATTGTGAGTCTTGATCAGGTTTCTTACCGTGCCCTTTCCGAAAAGGGAAGACATCCGGGCGCCTTCCGCGCGGCGGTCAATCGCGCGCCCAGGCATGCTCGGCGACGCCCGCCGAGGCGAAAGGGTCGAGCAGCGTGCCGGCGACGATCGAAGCCAGAAGGCGCGGTGCGGGCGGTATCCGCGCCAGCGTCGATACGACCTGGTCGCGCATGAAGGCGAGGGCGGCGGAATCGCCCTGGTAGAACGGCGTGAACATCCGCGACAGAAGCTGGAAGAGACGGACATGATAGCGCCGCGCCCGGCAGTAGCCCGCGATCGCCGCATCGAGATCGGGCTCTTCGCGCAGACTGCGCGCCAGGGCAGCGGCATCGAGAAGCGCCATATTGGCGCCCTGCCCGAGCTGCGGGCTGGTGCAATGGGCCGCATCCCCGATGAAGACGACGCGCCCGCGCGCCGGCCGTCGCAACGTCCGGTGCTGGTAGCGGGCCAGGGTCAACTGATCCCAGCCGGCAATCTCGCCGAGCAGCGCGGCGGTCTCGGGCCAGTAGCCGACGATACGCGTTTTCCAGGCATCGAGGCCGGCGGCCATGACATTGTCCGCCTCGGCGACCTTCTGGCTCCAGAAAAAGGCGATCTTGTCGCGCCCCTCCGGCGCCAGCCGGCCGACCGGCAGCACGCCGATCATGACGTTCGCCTTGTCGTAACGCTGCACCAGCGCATTCGGCTCGTGCGGCATCGCCGCCGCGTCGAGCGTCGCCCAGAAGGCGCCATAGGCGAGTTCCTGTGTGCTTTCGTCGTGACAGAGGCGCGACATCAGTTGCGACCGCGCCCCGCTCGCATCGATCACCAGACGATAGGGACCGGCCTGCTCGCCATCAGCCAGTTCGAGGATCGGCTTTCCGGCGATATCGCGAACATCGCACACCGCCCGCCCCGACAAAATGGGAATCCGGGCTTCGACCACGGCGTCGTGCAGCGCCGAAAACAGCGCCGACCGCTGCACGGCCAGCCCGAACCGGCCGCCGGGACCGGCATCGTAACGCACGTCGAGCACGGCGCGCCCGCTGCCTATATCGGTGCCCCAGAGCCTGTCGATACGATGGCCAAGCGCTCTGATCCGGTCATAAAGGCCGAGTTCGGCCAGAACCGACAGGCCTGTCGGTTGCAGGATGAGGCCGGAGCCGACGGGAGCGGGCTCGACGAAACGCTCGATCATCTCGACATCGTGGCCGGCATGCGTCAGCATCAGCGCCATGGCGAGCCCGGCAGGTCCGGCGCCGCAAATCGCGATCTTGTCCATCGGCCCGCCCCGGATCACTCCCCGACCCGGCCGCCATGCCGCGTCATACGGTTTCGCCCAGCGCGCGCCGGAAGCGGCGCACGGTTTCGGTCATGCCATATTCGAGCGCCTCGGCCGTCAGGCCATGACCGATCGAAACCTCGGCAAGCGCGGGTATGTGATGGCAAAGCAGAGGCAGGTTGGCCACGGTGAGGTCATGCCCCGCATTGACCGCGAGACCGAGCGCACCCGCGTGACGCGCTGTGGCGCCGAGCCGAGCCGCCCAGCGTTCGGCCTCCGCCGGATCGTCGTGACAGGCGCCATAGGGACCGGTGAAGAGCTCGATGCGGTCGGCGCCGGCGCGATGGGCGGCCGCGATCTGAGCCTCGTCCGCGTCGCCGTCGGCGAAGAGCGAAACCCGCATGCCACCCGCTTTGAGACGCGCGGCAACGGCCGAGAGCCGGGCGACATGCGCAGCGAAATCCCAGCCGTGATCCGACGTCGCCTGGGCCGGGTCGTCCGGCACCAGCGTCACCTGATCGGGACGATGGATCTCAACGAGGCGCAGGAAGTCTTCCGAGGGATAGCCTTCGATATTGTATTCCCGCCCCGGAAACTCACGCTCGATCAGCGATTTGAGCGCCGGCACGTCGCTGAATCGGACATGCCGCTCGTCCGGTCTCGGGTGGATCGTCAGGCCCGCCGCGCCCGCGGCGAGCGCGATACGGCCGAAGCCCACGACATCCGGCCATGGCAGATCGCGCCGGTTCCGGAGCATGGCGACCGCATTGAGGTTCACGGAGAGCTTGGCTGGCATGATCGATCCGTCGATGAACTACATGACGATCCCTATCCGATCAGGGAATTCACCGCTACCGACAAATCGTGAAGCATCGATGCAAAAGCGTTATGCGTTCCGCAATCATCGATTGCGGCCACTTCGAGAATCTTTGCCCTGCGTGAAAACGACACGTCCTCCTCGCAAGAAATGAGGATTACGGGCTCTGGCTTTTTGGCCTATAACGAAAGAGTTCCTTTCCGGGGGGTCTACGCGCGGCAAGCCGGGCGGAGTTCGGAAAGGATCGCCGGAAAGCGCCGGACAACGGCCGAGGCCAGAAAGAGCGTCAAAGACGCCATCGCCAGACAGTTGCATGCCCTTTCGGGCAGTCTGTCGCGCGTCCTCGGATCCGCAGCGCGCGCCGGCCGGTGCTGGTTGGAGCGATTTTCCAAAGAGGGGCGCAGCTGGCATGCAGGCAGAGATCAATTCCCACGATGCGGAGGCTCCCACGCTTCCGCCTCTCCCCTATCTTCCTTCCATTCCCCTGCAACGGGCTGTGCCGACACAGCCGGTCGCCATCGCCGACATGGCCAATCTGTTCGGCGTCACCCACCGCACGCTGCATTTCTATGAGGAGAAGAGGCTTCTCCATGCCGGACGCATCGGGGCGATGCGGGTCTATGGCCCGCAACAGGTCAGGATCATGGCCCTGGTGACGCTCTGCCGCGAGGCCGGCATGGCGATCGCCCAGATCCAGGACCTGTTCGCCGAACTCGAGGACGCCCGCTCGCAGCAGGACGCGGATGCGATCCTGCGGGCGGCGCTCGCGGCGCGAAAGCGCGAACTCGTGAGCAGCGAGTCGCTCATCCGGCGCCAGATGCAGCAGGTCAACGAACTGCTCGATCACGGCGGCCCGGTGCGGGACGAACTGAACGGCAATGCGGCGCATCCGCCCCTCCTCAGCGTTTTCGAACGCGAATGCCTCGGCCTGATGTCCGAAGGCTACAGCCCGATCCGGATCGGCGGCGCGACCGGCCGCGGCATCGACGAGGTTCTCGCGACGGAGGCTGCCATCATCCGCAAATTCGGTTCGACCAACCGTTTCCAGGCGGTGGCCAAGGCCGTGCTTCTCGGGATTATCGAGAATTGAAGCGGGGCCGGCCCTGTCCGCCGCCGGGACATGATCACTTCACGATGGTCAGGGTCTCGGCGGCGCGTGTGATCGCGGTATAGAGCCAACGCTCGCGCGTGTCGCGAAAGGCCCAGCTCTCGTCGAACAGCACGACATCGTTCCATTGCGAACCCTGCGCCTTGTGCACGGTCAGCGCATAGCCGTAATCGAACTCGTCGTAGCGCTTGCGCATCGACCACGGAATCTCGCCGTCGACATCCTCGAACGCCGCCTTCAGGAGCTTGATCTTGGCGGCACCCCGGTCCATGTCGTCGTCCTCGGGCCGGACGAGCAGGTTGATGCCGGGTTTGGTGGTCTCCTTGGAGGACGACATGACCTGCCAGAGCGAACCGTTGAGAAGCCCCTTGACCTGGTCGTTCCTGAGGCAGACCAGCTTATCGCCGGCCGAAGGATAACCGTTCGGGAAGCCCTTGAGCTCGCGCAGGCGCTGGTTGTAGCGGCGACGCGTCTTGTTGGTGCCGACCAGCACCTGGTCCGCGCCGAGCACGAGATCCTGCGTCACGTCCTGCCGGCCGATCACCTGTGCGGTGCCATAATTGCCGAGCATGATCTCCTTGCCCTCGCGGACATGCATGGCCAGTTCGATGATCGGATTGTCGCGCGCCTGGCGGTGGATTTCAGTGAGAAGGTAGTCCGGCTCGTGCTCGGTGAAGAAGCCGCCGCCGGACACCGGCGGAAGCTGGCCCGGATCGCCGAGCACAAGCACCTTGGTGCCGAAGCTCAGGAGGTCCTTGCCCAGCGCCTCGTCGACCATCGAGCATTCGTCGATGACGATCAGCTTCGCCCGCGCCACCGGGCTCTGGCGGTTGATCGAGAACATCGGCGACACCGAGGTCTTGCCGGTCACCTCGTCCTCCACCTCCTCCTCGCCCTTCGGCCGGTAGATCAGCGAATGGATCGTCTTGGCATTGGACGCGCCGCGCGACCGCAGCACCTGCGCCGCCTTGCCGGTAAAGGCCGCGAACAGCACGTCGCCATCCACCTCCTCGGCGAAATGGCGCGCCAGCGTCGTCTTGCCGGTGCCCGCATAACCGAACAGCCGGAAGACCTGGCTTCTCGGCTCCTTGAGCCAGCGCGAGACCGCCCGGAGCGCTTCATCCTGTTGCGTGGAAAATTGCATGGGCGGACTTCGCAGGATTCGGGTTGAGGCGGCAAGCGAAAATCAAGCGGTCACCAGGCCGACAGATCGGCCGCGTCGACGGCGCAAAAGCCGCGATGCTATTTGAGCATCGGCCAAAGGCTCAGCACCAGAAGCACCGCCATCGTGATATTGAACCATTTGAGCCGCACCGGATGCGACAGCCACTCCCTGAGGAGCGCGCCGAAGGCTGCCCAGCCGCCCTGGCACGGTAGCGCCAGCGCCACGAAGGTGCAGGATACGAGGAGCACGCTGAACAGCGGATCGGCGGGATTTGCGAAGGCCACCATCGAAGACACCGCCATCACCCAGGCCTTTGGATTCACCCACTGGAAAGCCGCCGCAGCCACGAGCGTCATCGGCTCGCCGCTGCTCTTGCCGTCGCCGAGCGCGCGCGACATGCCGATCGACCAAGCGATCCACAGCAGATAGAGGCCGCCTGCCACCTTGAGGGCGAGGTAGAGCACGGGCAAGGACTGGAACAATGCGCCGAGCCCGAGCCCGACCGCGATCAGCAGGCTGGCGAAGCCCAGCTCGATGCCAATCATGTGGGGTATCGTGCGCCGCATCCCGAAATTCACCCCGGACGCCAGCAGCATCATGTTGTTCGGTCCCGGCGTGATGGAGGTCGTGAAGGCGAACAGCAGCAGGGAGAGAAAGATCTCGATTGTCATGAAGGCCTCCCGATTAGGTCAATATAGCTGTCCCAATCGTCCGATCCAATCAATAGCGATGAAGCCCACCGAACGCGAATTGATCGATCGGCGGTCCGTCCACGGCCGGCGAGCGATGGCGCCGCGCACCGCTCCCAGCTTGTCGTGGCCACATTCCCTACCTATGCTCGCGGGCGCTATCGGAGGCACGATCATGGTCGAAGGCGAGATACCCACTATCCGGTTGCCGGGCGGCCTCGCCGTTCCCGCGCTCGGCCAGGGCACGTGGATGATGGGCGAGCATGCTTCCCGGGCACCGCATGAGGTTTCGAGCCTCAGGGCGGGAATCGACCTCGGCATGACATTGATCGACACCGCGGAAATGTATGCCGAGGGCGGGGCCGAGCGCATCGTCGCCGAAGCCGTCGGCAGCCGGCGCGGCGAGGTCTTCCTCGTGTCCAAGGTCTATCCCTGGAACGCCAGCCGGCGCGGCACGCTGGACGCCTGCCGCCGCAGCCTCGACCGCCTCGCCACCGGCCGCATCGATCTCTATCTGCTCCATTGGCGCGGCGAGCACCCGCTGGCCGAAACCGTGGCGGCCTTCGAGCAGTTGAAGTCCGAAGGACTGATCGGCGCCTGGGGCGTTTCCAATTTCGACACCGGCGACATGGAGGAACTGATCTCCGTTCCGGGCGGTGAAAATGTCGCGGCCAACCAGATCCTCTACAATCTCACCCGGCGCGGACCGGAATACGACCTCATCCCCTGGTGCCGCGCGCGTGGCATCCCCATCATGGCCTATTCCCCCATCGAACAGGGCGGGCTCGCGGCCAATGCCGGGCTCATCCATCTGGCGAAGGCCTATCAGGCGACGGCGGCCCAGATCGCGCTTGCCTTCCTTCTCCGTCAGGGAAATGTCATCGCCATCCCCAAGAGCGCGAACAGGCATCGCGTCGAGGAAAACCGTCACTCGGCCGAACTGAGGCTCACCGAGGACGACTGGCGTTCGATCGACCGGCTTTTCCCGCCGCCGAAACGAAAAGCGCCGCTGGCGATGATATGATCGCCGGCAGCGCCTGACGCGGCGCACGATCACATGCCTTGCGGCCCGCGATTCATCGCGGCGATGCCGGTGCGGCAAACCTCGATCAGGCCGAGGGGCTGCATGATGGCGATGAACTGGTCGACCTTCGAGGACTTGCCGGTGATTTCGAAAACGAAATGGGTCACCGTGGCGTCGATCACCTTGGCATGGAAGGCCTCGGCGAGCCGAAGCGCCTCGACGCGATGATCGCCGCCGCCGGCGACCTTGATCAGCGCGAGCTCCCGCTCGATCGGCCGCTCCTGGCCGAATTCCCGCGCCCGGACGGTCAGGTCCACCACGCGATGCACCGGGACTATGCGCTCGAGCTGCGACTTGATCTGCTCGAGCACCTGCGGCGTGCCCCGCGTCACGATCGTGATACGCGAGAGATGCGACGCATGTTCGGTCTCGGAAACGGTCAGGCTCTCGATATTGTAGCCCCGGCCGGAGAAGAGACCGATCACCCGGGCGAGCACGCCCGGCTCGTTGTCGACAAGGACGGAAAGGGTGTGGCTCTCGGCGATCTGCGTGTCGGGAGAGATGAAATAGGCCGATCCGGTCGGCTGTAGATGTGCGTTCATGGTTTTGATCCGATCCAGAATTTAGACGAGCTGCCGGCCCTTGGCGTCGATGGCATTCGCCACCGCCTCGTCCGTGGCCTCGTCGGGCAGCAGCATTTCGTTATGCGCCTTGCCGGACGGGATCATGGGGAAGCAGTTGGCGAGATTGGCGACGCGGCAGTCGAACAGCACCGGCTTCCTGACGTCGATCATCTCCTGGATGGCGTCGTCGAGCTCGTCGGGCTTGTCGCAGCGGATGCCGTGCCCGCCATAGGCCTCGGCCAGCTTGACGAAGTCGGGCATTGCCTCGGTATAGGAATTCGACAGGCGATTGCCGTGCAGCAGTTGCTGCCACTGGCGCACCATGCCCATATACTGGTTGTTGAGGATGAAGATCTT
>JAGRLJ010000373.1 GCA_020441805.1 Rhizobiaceae bacterium | reverse complement strand
CGCGCGTGCCGCGCGCGACAGCGGCACGGACTGTTCGATCCTCGTCACCTCCGACCCGGAAGTCGTGCGCAAGGCCGACCGCATCGTGTTGCCGGGCGTTGGAGCCTTTGCCGACTGCCGCGCCGGTCTGCATGTGGTATCCGGCATGCCGGAAGCGCTGGACGAAGCCGTCATCGATGCTGGCCGCCCCTTCCTCGGCATCTGCGTCGGCATGCAGCTCATGAGCACGCGCGGCCTCGAAAAGACGGTGACCGAAGGTCTGGACTGGATACCCGGCGACGTGACGCTCATCGCACCGGACGACCCGCGGCTCAAGATCCCGCAGATCGGCTGGAATACGCTCGACCTCATTCATCCGCACGCGCTTTTCGACGGCATCCCGACGGGCGAGGGCGGCCTGCATGCCTATTTCGTGCATTCTTATCGCCTCGCGGCGAAAGACCCGAAAACCGTGATCGCCACCGCCGATTACGGCGGACCGGTCACGGCCTTCGTCGCCCGCGCCAACATGGCCGGCGCCCAGTTCCACCCGGAAAAGAGCCAGAAGCTCGGGCTTCGCCTGATCGCCAATTTCCTGAAATGGTCTCCCTGAGAAAGCCTCGCCGACATGATCCTCTTTCCCGCCATCGACCTCAAGGATGGCCAGTGCGTGCGCCTCAAGCTCGGCGACATGGACCAGGCGACCGTCTACAATCCCGATCCCGCGGCCCAGGCGAAAGCCTTCGAGGACCAGGGTTTCGAATGGCTGCACGTGGTGGATCTCAACGGTGCCTTCGCCGGCGAGAGCGTCAACGGCGCGGCAGTCGAGGCGATCCTCGGGGCAACGAATAATCCCGTCCAGCTCGGCGGCGGTATCAGGACCATCGCTCATATCGATAGCTGGCTATCCAAAGGTCTTTCCCGCGTCATCCTCGGCACCATCGCCGTGCGCGACCCCGCACTGGTGATCGAGGCGTGCCGGCTCTTCCCCGGCAAGGTTGCCGTCGGCATCGATGCCAAGGGCGGCAAGGTGGCGGTCGAGGGCTGGGCGGAGGCCTCCGAACTCGGCATCATCGAACTCGCCAAGCGCTTCGAGGGCGCCGGCGTCGCCGCGATCATCTATACCGACATCGACCGCGACGGCATTCTTGCCGGCATCAACTGGGCGTCGACGCTGGAACTCGCGCGCTCGACCTCGATCCCGGTCATCGCCTCGGGCGGGCTGGCCTCCCTCGACGATATCAAGCGGCTCGCCGAGCCGGATGCCGCGATCCTCGAAGGGGCAATCTCGGGCCGGGCGCTGTATGACGGGCGGATCGATCCGCGCGAGGCATTGCGGATTCTGGGACCTTAGTTCGGCGCCGGTTCGCTCTAACCCTCAAATACCCGGATCACTTTCAGAAACGCATCCCCGTAGCGCTCCATCTTGGATGGGCCGACGCCTGAAACTTCAAGCATTTCCTCCTCGTCCATCGGCCGCTCCTTCGCGAAAGCCACCAGCGTCGTGTCGGGGAAGACGACGTAAGGCGGGACGGCGAGGTCCCTGGCGATCTCGGTGCGCGTCTTGCGCAAAGCCTCGAACAGGTCGACATCCGAGCCCTGAAGCGCCGCCCTGGCATTGGCCGAACTCGCCGACGCGCCTTTCGCCGCCTTGCCCTTGGTCGGGCGGTCATGGCGGAAGCGGATCTCGCGTTCGCGTTTGAAGACCGCGCGGGCCTCGGGCATCAGTTTCAGCGCGCCATATGCGCCATGATCGACGGTAACGAGGCCGGCGGCGAGGAGCTGGCGGTAGACCGACTGCCAGGTGCGCGACGGAAACTCCTTGCCGGCGCCGAAGACGGGTATGCCGACATGGCCGAAACGGGCGGTCTTCTCGTTCTCGATGCCGAGCAGCACGTCGATGAGATGGCCGGTGCCGAAACGCTCGCCGGTGCGGTAGATCGCGGCCAGCGCCTTGATCGCGGCCTCCGTGCCGTCCCAGGTCTCGACCGGCTTGAGGCAGGTATCGCAATTGCCGCAGTGCCCCGGGTGACCCTCGCCGAAATGGGCGAGGATCGCCTGCCGGCGGCAGCCCGCCGTCTCGCAGATGGCCAGCAGGGCATTGAGCTTGGCGCGCTCGACGCGCTTGACCTCGTCGGCGGAATTGCCTTCGTCGATCATCCGGGCGCGCTGGATCACATCGGCCATGCCATAGGCCATCCAGACCTCGGACGGCAGGCCGTCGCGGCCGGCGCGACCGGTTTCCTGGTAATAGGCTTCGACCGAACCCGGCAGGTCGAGATGGGCGACATAGCGGACATTGGGCTTGTCGATGCCCATGCCGAAGGCGACCGTGGCGACGAGGCAGAGTTCCTCCTCCTTGAGGAACGCGTCCTGATGGGCGTCGCGCAGCGCCCGGTCCATGCCGGCATGATAGGGCAGCGCCCGGATGCCCTGGCCGTTCAGCCAGTCGGCGGTGTCCTCGACCTTGGCCCGCGACAGGCAATAGACGATGCCGCTCGACCCCTTGTGCCGCCCGAGGAAACGCAGGAGCTGCTGGCGCGGCTGGTCGCGCTCGACGATCTCGTAGGCGATGTTGGGCCGATCGAAGGAAGTGGTGAAGACCTCGGCCTCCCCGAGCCTCAGCCGGTCGATGATGTCGTCGCGGGTATGCGGGTCGGCGGTGGCGGTGAGCGCCATGCGCGGCACGCCGGGATGGAGATCGGCGAGGCTTCCGAGCGCGCGGTATTCCGGCCGGAAATCGTGCCCCCATTGCGAGACGCAATGGGCCTCGTCGATGGCGAAGAGCGCGATCCTGCTGTCGCCGATCAGGTCGCGGAAGCCCGGCGTCACGATCCGTTCGGGTGTGACATAGAGAAGGTCGAGCGCGCCGTCGAGGATCGAGCGCCGGATATCGAGGAACTCGTCCCGGCTGAGCGAGGAATTGAGCGCCGCGGCGCGGACGCCGAGTTGCTTGAGCGCCTCGACCTGGTCGCGCATCAGCGCGATCAGCGGCGACACGACCACGCCGATGCCGTCGCGGCAGAGCGCCGGGATCTGGTAGCAGAGCGACTTGCCGGCGCCGGTCGGAAACAGCACCACGGCGTCGCCGCCCGCCACCACCCGGCCAACCACCTCGGCCTGCCGGCCCCGAAAGCTGGAATAGCCGTAGATGCGCTTGAGCACGCCCAGCGGATCGTCCCCACCGGGGGTTTCGAAGAGGATATCGGTCTTCTTGCGGAGTTCGGGCATGGAATCACTTTCAGGCACAAGCCGCATTATGGCATGTCCCGCGCCATGGAGGACATGCCCGATGCCGCCTGTGTCAAATAGTGCTCGCCATTTGCCGCCCCGGCGGTTATGAAGCCGCCAATGGCAAGCCATTGAGCGCATGAGGACGGATTTGACTCTCAAGGCCCGCATAATTCCCTGCCTCGACGTGAAGGACGGCCGTGTCGTCAAGGGCGTGTCCTTCGTCGATCTCGTCGATGCCGGCGATCCGGTCGAGGCGGCGGTCGCCTATGACGCGGCGGGCGCCGACGAGCTCTGCTTCCTCGACATCACCGCCTCCTCCGACAACCGCGAGACGATCTTCGACGTCGTGGCGCGCACCGCCGAGCAATGTTTCATGCCGGTGACGGTGGGCGGCGGGGTCCGGACGCTCGCCGATATCCGCAAGCTCCTGCTCTGCGGCGCCGACAAGGTGTCGATCAATTCGGCGGCGGTGAAGGATCCCGATTTCGTCGCCGAGGCGGCGGACAAGTTCGGCGACCAGTGCATCGTCGTCTCGCTCGACTGCAAGAAGATATCGGCCGCGGGCGGGGAGGATCGCTGGGAGATTTTCACCCATGGCGGCCGCAACCCGACCGGCCTCGACGCCGTGGACTTCGCCGGCGCGATGGTGAGGCGCGGCGCGGGCGAATTGCTGGTGACCTCGATGGACCAGGACGGCCGCAAAACCGGCTACGACATCGCCCTGACCCGCGCCATCGCCGATGCCGTGACCGTGCCGGTGATCGCCTCAGGCGGGGTCGGCGATCTCGATCATCTGGTTGCGGGCATCCGCGACGGGCATGCCACGGCGGTGCTGGCCGCCTCCATTTTTCATTTCGGCACCTATACGGTGGGCGAGGCGAAGCGTTATATGTCGGAACACGGCATCGCCATGCGGCTCGACTGAGCCGCCGGACTGAGGGGAAGGAGTTGCGATGGGCGGATTTTCGCTCGCCGATCTCGAAAGGATCGTGGCCTCGCGCGCCGAGGCATCGCCCGAGGAATCCTGGACGGCCAAGCTCGTGGCCGGCGGCCAGCGAAAAGCGGCCAAGAAGCTGGGCGAGGAAGCCGTCGAGACGGTGATCGCGGCGATGGCCGGCGATGCCCGGAACCTGACCGACGAAGCGGCCGACCTGGTCTTCCACCTCATGGTGGTCCTCAGGATCGCCGGCATTCCCTTTTCCGACGTTCTGGCGGAACTCGAACGGCGCACGGCGCAATCCGGCGTCGCCGAGAAGGCGGCGAGGGCCGGCTGATGAACCAGAAGCCGAAGATCGGCAAGGATGCCGTCAGCCTCGACCATCTCCGCGACGCCGACTATTCGCCCTATCGCTTCTTCACCGCCGAGGAATGGGCCCGCTTCCGCGCCGATACCCCGATGACGCTCGCGGCCGACGAGGTGGCGCGGCTGCGGTCGCTCAACGACCCGATCGATCTCGACGAGGTGCGGCGGATCTACCTCTCGCTGTCGCGCCTGCTTTCGGCGCATGTCGAGGCGTCGCAGATCCTGTTCGCCCAGCGCAAGCGCTTCCTCAATCTCTCCGACGACCAGAAGACGCCGTTCATCATCGGCATAGCGGGGTCGGTGGCGGTGGGAAAATCGACCACCGCCCGCGTGCTGAAGGAGCTTCTGTCGCGCTGGCCGTCGAGCCCCAAGGTCGACCTGATCACCACCGACGGCTTCCTGCAATCCAACAGCTATCTCGAAGAGCACGGCCTGATGGAGCGAAAGGGTTTTCCCGAGAGCTACGACATGCCGGCGCTCCTGAAGTTCCTCTCGGCGATCAAGGCCGGCCATGCGGGGGTTCCGGCGCCGCTCTATTCGCATCTCACCTATGACGTGCTGCCGGACCGCTTCCAGTCCGTCGACCGGCCGGACATCCTGATCTTCGAGGGGATCAACGTCCTGCAATCGCGCGACCTGCCGGCGGATGGCACGATCGTGCCGATGGTCTCCGACTTCTTCGATTTCTCGATCTATATCGACGCCGACGAATCCCTGATCCACAAATGGTATGTCGACCGCTTCATGCGGCTCCGCAAGACCGCCTTCGTCGATCCGAAATCCTATTTCCACCGCTATTCGGAAATCACCGACGCGGCGGCGCTGGAGCGGGCGGAATATCTGTGGGAAAATATCAACCTCAAGAATCTCCGCCGCAATATCCTGCCGACACGGCCCCGCGCCGACCTGATCCTGCGCAAGGGCAGGGACCACCTGGTGGAGCAGGTTTCGCTCAGGAAGCTGTGAGCGCGGTTTTGGGAACGGAATCCCTCAGCACCTCGCGAAGGCCGTAGGCGGCAAGGCCCGCCGGCACCAGGATGCCGGCCCCGATGCCGTTGAAATTCGGCAGATGGGCCAGATAGGGATAGATCCAGAGCAGGCAGAAGACATACCGGTTCGGCGACCGCGCCCGGACGAAGAACCAGGCGACCGCCAGCGAATAGGGCGCGGCGTCGTAGGTATAGCCATAGGGCGTGGCGCAGATCGTCAGAAGCGCGGTCAGCACAACGCGATCGGCGAACCGGACCTCGGAGGCCCGGCGCCACATCCAGACCACGGCCAGGATCGAGGCGAGCGTGAACACCGCCTGGAACAGATAGGAGCCGTTGACCGACAGGCCCAGCGACCGGCCGAGAATGAAGAAGGTCAACGCATTGGCATGGTAGAGCTGCGGATAGGGCGCCTCCATGATCGCGGACATCAGCGGCCGCGTCCTGTCGTAGAAGAGCTGCCAGACCTCGAAGCCGAAGACCGATCCGGTGACGACGACCATCAAGCCGGCGGTCAGCGCGGCGGAGAGAAAGGCGCGCCAGTTGCCCGACGCCATGAAGGCGAAGGGCAGCAGGATGCCGAGATGCGGCTTGACGGTCAGCAGGCCGGCGAGAATGCCTGAAAGCAGCGGATTGCGCCGCGACAAGGCCAGCGAGGAAACGAGAAGCGCCGCCGTCAGCGCGCCATTCTGTCCGAAGATCGCGCTCGTCACGACGGCCGGGCTGAGCGCGACCGCCCAGCCGATTCCGGCGGGCAGGGGCAGGAGTCGGAGGGAGAGCCGGAACGCCGCGATGGTTCCGGCGGTCCAGACCAGATAGGCCCAGAAGATCGGCAGGAGCGCCGGCACGAGGCCGATGAGCAGCATCGAGGGCGGATAGCTCCATTCCTGGTCGGGCAGGTCGGGCGAAAACATCGCCCTGAGGCCGGCGCGGTAGCTTTCCATGTCGAAAAGCCAGGCGACGTGACCTTCGATCGCCATGCGCGTGCCAGCCCAGAGATTGGTGAAGTCCCAATAGGGCAGGCGATCGGAGAGGCGCGAGAGGCCGTTCGGCTCGAAGACCCAGAGTTCCGCATAATAGCGCAGTCCGATGACCAGACCCGCGGCGGCGACCAGCATGGCGAATTGCATCTCCTTGCGCGTCCGCCCCTGGACTTCGTCCTTCCCCGCCACGTCGTCGGTCATCGCCCTCGATCTCCAGCCGCTTATGCCCGCGTCACCCGGCGCAGGGTGAGATTTATGCGGCCTTGACGCTTGAGCAGGACTGATGTGCCGGGATAGATGCGGTCGACGCCGTGGAAGGCGAGCCGGCTTTCGCCCCCGATGACCACGATATCGCCGCTCGCAAGCCGGAGGGACATCGTCGGATCGCCGCGCTTCGGGCCGCCGACGCGGAAGAGACAGTCGTCGCCGAGCGAGATCGAGACCACCGGCGCGGCGAAGTCCTGCTCGTCCCGATCCTGATGCAGGCCCATCCTCGCGCCGGCGTCATAATGATTGATCAGGCATGCCTCGGGCTCCAGGTCGTATTGCGCCGTCTCCCGCCAGATATCGGCCAGTATCGCCGGGATCGCCGGCCATGGCCGGCCCGTGACCGGATGGTCGGGCTGGTAGCGATAGCCGCGATCCTTGTCCGTCACCCAGCCGAGCGCGCCGCAATTGGTCATCCGGACGGACATCGCCTTGCCGGTTTTCGGCATGGCGGGCGTGAAAAGCGGGGCCTCCGCGACGACGGCGCGGATCGCCTCGACGAGCTGCCGCTGCCGCGCGCCGTCGAGATGGAAGGGCAGGTGGCGGATACCGGGCGGAAGCGGTTTCGGTACGGGCATGGCTTTTACGTCTCCCGGCAGACATTTTCGCGCAATGGCGAATACGGAGCAACCGGATAAGGAAGGAAACCCCTTCCTGGGCCACGGGACGCGCTGCGCCGCGATCCGTGGAGAGGAAGACGCGTGACCGGTGTCAGAACCGGATGACATACCGGCCGTTCGCCCGGCCGCTTTCCAGCATTTCGAGCGCCTGCGAGGCGTCTTCGAGGCCGATTTCCTCGATGGGATTGCGGAGCGGCTGCCGCGCATGGAGCGCCACGACCTCGCTCATTTCCCTGCGGGTGCCGACGCTGGTGCCGGTAATGGTGACGCCGGTGCCGGTGAGCCATTCCTGGCTGAGCGGCACCGGTTCGGAGACCAGGGCTGCGGCGACGATGCGGCCGCGCGGGCGGATGCAGGCGATCATCGCATCCCAGGTCGCCGTGGTCGGGGCGAAGTTGATGGCGGCGTGCCGCCTGTCCCGCCGCCCGGCGAGGCGATCGGCAAGCCCGGCATCGGCAAGCTCCATGCCGCTCGCGCCATAGAATCCGGCATGGTCGAGCTTCGCCGGATCGCGGTCGATCGCCAGCACGTCGACCCCCATGCGCTCGGCGATCTGCACCGCATAAAGGCCAAGCCCGCCGCAGCCGAAGACCGCGAGCCCCTCGCCCGGCTGCAAGCCGGCGCGCCTTATCGCGCCATAGGCGGTGACGCCCGCGCACATGACCGGCGCGGTGGCGACCGGATCGACGCCCGGCGGCAGCGGCACGGCGAAACGCGCATCGGCGGCGACATATTCGGCGAAGCCGCCGGGCACGTTGAGGCCGTGGGCACGCTGGTGCTGGCAGAAGGATTCGTGGCCATCGAGGCATTCCTCGCACTGCATGCAGGTATCGTGCAGCCAGGGCACGCCGACCGCATCGCCGGCCGACCAGCCCTCGACGCCCGCGCCCACCGCCTCGACCACGCCAACGCCCTCGTGCCCGAGGATAAAGGTCGACGGCGCCTCGGGCGGGCGAACCTCGCCGCGCCAGATATGGACATCGGAATGGCAGATGCCGCAGGCCCGGAGCCGAACCAGAAGCTGACCCGGCGCCGCCGCCGGTCTTGGGACGGACCTGATTTCGAGGGGCCGGCCGAAAGCGGCGAGCACCGCGGCGCGCATCATCATGGCCGGCCTGTCACTTGCCGATTCCGAGAGCGGCCCTGACGGCGTCGAGCCCGGGCTTGCCGTCGATGGTGGTTACACCCTTGAGCCAGGCGTCGAGTTTCCCGGGATGATCCTTGATCATCTTCGTCGCGGCGGCGGGGGCTTCCATGCCGTCGTTCATGATCAGCCGCATGCCGGCATTCTCGTAATCGATGTCGAAGACGAGGTTGCCGAAGAACGTCGTCACATTGGGGCAATCCTCGGGATAGCCCCTGCGCACGATGGTGCGCACGGTTGCGCCGCCGAAATCCGGGCCGAGCTCGGCATCGCCGTCGGCGAGATAGGTCATCTCCATATCGACATTCATCGGATGCGGCTGCCAGCCGAGGAAGACGATCCAATCCTGGTTCCCGGCGGCGCGGCGCACCTGCTGGAGCATGCCGGCCTCGCTCGATTCGACCACCTGCCAGTCGCCGTCGAGGCCATGGGTCCTCTGCTCCACCATGTCGATCAGCGGCTTGTTGGAGCCGGGCTCGATCCCGTAGATCTTGCGGTCGAGCTTGTCGGCGAATTTTTGCAGGTCGTCGAAGGATTTGAGGCCGGCATCCGACATATATTTCGGCACGGCGAGCGTATATTTCGCACCCGTCAGGTTGGTTGCGACCGGAATGACCAAGCCGTCGTCGAAATAGGCCTTGTAGTCGATATCCTGGACCGGCCGCCAATTGCCGAGGAAGACATCCATCTCACCGTTCTTGAGCGATTCGAAGGTGACGTTGAGGGCGAGCAGCGATTGCTTGGGCTCGTAGCCGAGCGCGGTGAGGATGAGCTCCGCGGTGGTGTTGGTGAGCGCGATATCGGTCCAGCCGAGGTCGGAGATGCGGACCTGGCGGCATTCTGGCTTTTCCGCGGCCAGCGCGGCCGAGGAAAGAAGAGCGGTCAAGGCGGCCGAGACCGCGAGAGATTTCGTGTTCATGGCGTTCCCCTGTTGAAGGGCGTCAGAATAGGCGTCGTATTTCATAAGGCAAACAAAAAATTGTTAGAGCGTACAAATTTTTGACCTGATAAGGAAACCGCATGCCCGCCAAGCCCAAGAGACAAAAGACCCGCATCGAGGATATCCGCCGCGTCGAACTGATCGACGCGGCGCATCGCATCTTCCTGCGCGAGGGGCTGAAGGGCCTGACCACGACGAAGATCTGCGCCGAGGCGGGCATGTCGCAGGGCATCCTCACCTACTATTTCCGCGACAAGGACGAAGTGCTGTTCGAGATGGTGCGGATGAACAACCGGGTGCTGGCCGACGCCGTCGTCGTCCATCTGCGGGCGGCGTCCAACGGCTGGGAACGGCTGACCGCGCTGATCGACGGCAATTTTCCCGCGCCGTATTACGACCGGCCCACGGCGCGGGCCTGGATATCGCTCTATGCCGAGGCGGCGCATAACGAGCGCTATGCCCGGCTCATCCGGCCCTATTACCGCCGGCTGCGCTCCAATATCACGGCGATCCTGAAGCCGGTGATGGCGCCGGAGGCGATCGACCATTTCGTCCGGGGCTTCGCCGCGATGATCGACGGGCTCTGGCTCCGGCGCGGCCATTCCGAGACAGACATGTGGCTCGACGAGGCCAAGCTGCTGCTGGTCGAATATATCGAGAGGATGCTGGGATCCGAGGTCGTGGCGCGACTGAAGGCGGGATGAGTTCTAGGCGCCGCGACCCGTGGCCGCTCCTCCGGCGCCGATCGTGAGCCGCTCAGTCTTCCTCCACCTTGCCGCGACCCTTCTTCACCTCGCTTCGCCCCGCCTTGGCTTTCAGCCGGCGCTCGATCGAGCCCCTGGTCGGCCTGGTCTTCTTGCGTGGCGGCGGAGGCGGCTGGTTGGCTTCGAGGATCAACGCCTTCAGCCGCTCGCGGGCATCCTCGCGATTGCGGTCCTGCGAGCGGAATTTGTCGGCGAGGATGACAACGACGCCGTCCTTGGTGAGGCGGCGGCCGAAGACGCGGCGCGCATTGTGCTTGACCCGCTCGGGCAGCGACGGCGAATGGATGAGGTCGAAGCGAAGCTCGACGGCGGTGGCGACCTTGTTGACATTCTGCCCGCCCGGACCCGAGGCCAGCACGAAGTTCTCGGTCAATTCCCAGCCGGCAATGGCGATGGCGTCGTCGATATGGAGCGTGTCGGCGGGCATGGCGGTCTCCCGCGGCGCGTCATGCATGCAGGAACGCCGCAAGTTGTCGAAGCTCCGCGGGGATGCGGAGCCGCCTGAATGCCACGGCGGCCGGCCTTGCGCCAGCCGCGAAAAAGGGGGCGGCAACCCAGGAGCCACCCCCGAAGCGTTTCACGTGAATCCGCACTGCCATGCGGATCCCGTCGGTCCAGGGCTTCGCCTTATTCGGCGGCGACGCGGATACCCGGCGCCGCGTCCCGCACGGACCCTTCGACATGGTTCTCGAACTTGGCGAAATTGGCGACGAACATGTCGACCAGCTTCCTGGCCTGGAGATCGTAGGCACGGCCATCGACCCAGGTCGAACGCGGATCGAGCAGCTTGGTCGACACGCCGTCCACCGCGACCGGAACCTCGAAGCCGAAATTGGCGTCGCGGCGGAAGACGGCATGGGCAAGCTGGCCGGAAAGCGCCGCCGTGAGCAGGGCGCGGGTATCCTTGATCGGCATGCGGCGGCCGGTGCCATAGGCGCCGCCGGTC
>JAGRLJ010000372.1 GCA_020441805.1 Rhizobiaceae bacterium | reverse complement strand
GGCGACGACGTGCTCGGCGGCCTGAACTTCTATGTCGAGGGCGTGGAAGGCGAGTTGCCGAAGTAGGGGCGGCCGGTTTTTCGTGATCCATGGCCCCGCCGGCAACGGCGGGGCTTTTTTCTGGCTGTCTTCCCGGATGGGACCCGGGGGTCAGCTCACCGTCTTTTCCGCCATCGGCGATGGTGGCGTCTTCCGGAATCGCGTGGCGATGCGGCGCCCCAGCGCGATTCCCGGCTCCTCGATGATCCGGTAGGCGAGCCAGGCGGCGGTGTAGGTGAGGATCGCGGTAAGCGCGAGCGCCACGATAAAGCGCGGCGGCGGAGCCAGCTCGGGAAAGGTCGATGCCAGCCATCCGCAGACCGGCAGCATGACCAGCAGGTGAAGCAGGTAGACGCCATAGGAGACATCGCCGATCCAGCGGCTGAACGCATTTGAGAAAAGACGGTCGAGCCATTCCGCAGGCCAGCGGATCGGCAGCGGCAGGCGATCCTTGTAGAGCAGGGCGAGGAAACCCAGAACGATGCCGATCTTCATGCCGCGATGAAGGGCGGAACGGCCGCCACCCAGCGGCACGAAGATTACCGCCACGGCACCGATAACGAGCAGCCATTTCCATTTCGCCTCGACATGCAGGGTCATGGCCATCAGCATGCCTGCGGCGAACAGATGGAATTTCATCGGCAGCATCGAATAGGCTCCGATGACATAGCCGCTACGGTCGAGCCACGTTCCGGCGAGCGCCATGGCGCCGACCAGCAGCGCCATGCCCGCGATACGCCCGAGGCGAAGCACGACGATCATCAGGAAGGGAAAGACGAGATAATACTGCATCTCGAGCCCGATGGACCAGTCGGGCAGGGCGGTGCGGAAATTATGCGTCCATGTAGCGCCGAACACGAAGCTGACATGCAGGAGGATATTGGTCAGCGACTGGTCGAGATACCGCTCCGCATAGCGCGCCTGCTCTTCCACCCCGCCTGGCAGGATCGAGGCCGCGTCGAGGCGCGCCTGCCAGAGATCCGGCCCGAAAAACAGCGCCAGTGCAAGACAAACATAATAAAGCGGCGCGATGCGGAAGAACCGCCGCACCCAGAATATCCTCCAGGTATCCGGCGCCGTCCAAGGCTCGCGAGCCTGCCGCGCCTGATAATGAAATGTCATCAGGAAGCCGGAGATGATGATGAAGAGTTCGACGGCGAGATCCGGCTCGGCCAGGATCATGACCTTGTAGCCGGTCAGGAACATGGCATGGCCGACCAGCACCCAAAGCGACGCGAAGCCCCTGAGGCCGTCAAGAAATGCCAGTTGGTGCCTCGTCTCCTCAGCCATCGTCACTCCGTCGGATAAGACCGGCCGGCTTGTCGGGCGCATCGGCAGGGCGCGCGATCAGGCCTTATTGTCCAGGAACCAGCGATAGACGGCGGCGATGCCGTCGCGAAGATCGATTCTCGGCGCCCATCCCATGGTCCGCAGCCTGTCCGCGCTCATCAGCTTGCGCGGCGTGCCGTCCGGCTTGGTCAGGTCGTGTTCGATCGCGCCCGTGAAGCCGACGGCGTCGCAGACCATCTGCGTCAATTCGAGGATCGTGACATCCTCGCCCGAGCCGATATTCACGTGACCCGGCGCCGAATGGTTCTTCATCAGGTGGATGCAGGCATCGGCGCAATCGTCGACATGGAGGAATTCGCGCCGCGGCGTGCCGGTTCCCCAGACGGCAATCGACGGCGCGCCCGCGCATTTCGCCTCATGCGCCTTGCGGATCAGCGCTGGCATGACATGCGAGGAATTCAGGTCGAAATTGTCGCCGGGACCATAAAGATTGGTCGGCATGCCGGAGATGAAATCGGCGCCATGCTGCTTGCGATAGGCATCGCAGAGCTTGATGCCCGCGATCTTGGCGATCGCATACCACGCGTTGGTCGGTTCGAGCGGACCCGTCAGCAACGCGTCCTCGGTGATCGGCTGGGGCGCGAATTTCGGATAGATGCAGGACGAGCCGAGGAACATCAGCTTTTCGACGCCAGCCTTGTGGGCGCCATGGATGATATTCGCCTCGATCATCAGGTTGTCGTAGAGGAAATCGGCCGGATAGGTATCGTTGGCGAGGATGCCGCCGACCTTGGCCGCGGCGAGGAACACCGCATCGGGCCGGTTCTTTTCGATCCAGGCCGTTGTCTCCGCCTGGTTGCGCAGGTCGGCATCCCCGCGGCTGGCGGTGAGGACCTCGCAGCCCTCGCTCGCGAGCCGGCGGACGATGGCCGAGCCGACCATGCCGCGATGGCCCGCCACCCAGACCCGCTTTCCGGAAAGGGAATACATGCGCTCAGGCTTCCTTCATCACGGTGGCGGTCTGCATGACCTTGAGATCCTCGTTGACCATTTCGCGGCAGAGATCGCGCACCGAGGTCTCATGCGTCCAGCCGAGTTTCTGGTGGGCCTTGGACGGATCGCCGATCAGGAGATCGACTTCCGTCGGGCGGAAATAGCGGGGGTCGATCTCGACCACCACCTTGCCGGTCAGCGAGTCGTAGCCCTTCTCGTCGATGCCCGTGCCCTTCCAGTCGAGATTGATTCCGACATCCTCGAAGGCCCAGGTGATGAACTTGCGCACCTCGGTCGTCTCACCGGTCGCCAGAACGTAGTCGTCGGGCGTGTCCTGCTGTAGCATCAGCCACATGCCGCGCACATATTCGCGGGCATGGCCCCAGTCGCGCTTGGCGTCGATATTGCCGACATAGAGCTTTTCCTGCTTGCCGAGCCGGATGGCGGCGGCGGCGCGGGTGATCTTGCGGGTAACGAAGGTTTCGCCGCGCAGCGGGCTTTCATGGTTGAAGAGAATGCCGTTCGACGCATGCATCCCGTAGGCCTCGCGGTAGTTGACCGTGATCCAGTAGGAATAGAGCTTGGCGGCGGCATAGGGACTGCGCGGATAGAAGGGCGTCGTCTCTCGCTGCGGCACTTCCTGCACGAGACCATAGAGCTCGGAGGTCGAGGCCTGGTAGAAACGGGTCTTTTCCTCGAGTTTCAGGATGCGGATCGCTTCCAGGAGGCGCAGCGTTCCGATCCCGTCGGCATTTGCGGTATATTCCGGCGTTTCGAACGACACGCGCACATGGCTCTGGGCGGCGAGGTTGTAGACCTCGTCCGGCTGGGCCTCCTGGACGATGCGGATGAGGTTGGTGGAATCCGTCATGTCGCCGTAATGCAGGATGAACCGCTGGTTCTCGACATGCGGATCCTGGTAGATATTCTCGATCCGGCTGGTATTGAACGAGGAGGAACGACGCTTGATGCCGTGGACGATATAGCCCTTGTCGAGCAGAAGCTCGGCGAGATAGGCGCCATCCTGCCCGGTTATGCCCGTAACCAGGGCGACTTTCCTCTTGTCGTTGCTCAATGACGTCTCCTGTCGAACGCGATCCCAAGGACTTCCATCCGTCTGGCCTTGGCGCTAGTGGCCGAATGGGGCGGCAAAATGTCAGAAGACCGCGCGATCGACAAAGAGCCGGTCCGGAAACCGGCCGCGTCGACTGCATTGCAAAATCTTGAAATTCCTACCCCT
>JAGRLJ010000050.1:19285-20383 GCA_020441805.1 Rhizobiaceae bacterium | reverse complement strand
TCGATCAACGGCATGGTCTATGTGCGCGGCTCGGCCGAGGATTTCGACGCCTGGGACGAGTTGGGCGCCGCCGGCTGGTCCTATGCCGACGTGCTGCCCTATTTCAAGCGGCAGGAAAATTCCAAGGGCGGTCAGGAGGGCTGGCGCGGCACCGAGGGGCCGCTGCATGTCCAGCGCGGGCCGGCGCGGAACCCGCTGGTGCGCGCCTTCGTCGAGGCCGGCCGGCAGGCGGGCTTCGAGACGACCGGCGACTATAACGGCGAGAAGCAGGAAGGCTTCGGCCTGATGGAGCAGACCATCTACAAGGGCAAGCGCTGGTCCGTCGCCTCGGCCTATCTCAGGCCGGCGCTCAAGCGCGGCAATGTCGGGCTCATCCGCTGTTTCGCCCGCCGCGCCGTCATCGAGAACGGCCGCGCCGTGGGCGTCGAGGTCGAGCGCGGCGGCAAGATCGAGGTGGTGCGGGCGAACCGCGAGGTGATCGTCTCGGCCTCGTCCTTCAATTCTCCGAAATTCCTGATGCTGTCCGGCATCGGTCCGGCGGCGCATCTGAACGAGATGGGCATCGAGGTGAAGGCGGACCGGCCGGGCGTCGGCGCCAACCTGATGGACCACATGGAATTCTATTTCCAGCAGGTCTCGCTGAAGCCGGTTTCGCTCTATTCCTGGCTGCCCTGGTTCTGGCAGGGCGTGGTCGGCGCGCAGTGGCTATTCACCGGGTCCGGCCTCGGCGCCTCGAACCAGTTCGAAAGCTGCGCCTTCGTCCGTTCGGCGCCGGGCGTCAGGCAGCCCGACATCCAGTTCCACTTCCTGCCGGTGGCGATCTCCTACGACGGCCGCGCGGCGGCGAAGAGCCACGGCTTCCAGGCCCATGTCGGCTACAACCATTCGAAGTCGCGCGGCACCGTCACGCTGCGCTCGCCCGATCCGATGGCCGACCCGGTCATCCGGTTCAATTACATGAGCCACGAGGAGGATTGGATCAAGTTCCGCCATTGCGTGCGGCTCACCCGCGAGATCTTCGCCCAGCAGGCCTTCGACGAGTTCCGGGGCCCCGAGATCCAGCCCGGCGAGAAGGTCCGGTCCGATGCCGAGATCGAC